>JAQCUL010000099.1:0-689 GCA_027685415.1 Streptococcaceae bacterium AF13-5-6.0 | reverse complement strand
TCAGCAGTGAATTTTTCACCAGGACCTTCCCCATGTCCAGGAAGATCTTCGCGCAATGGAAGGTCTCCATACACTTCGTCTGTTGACACGTGGTGGAAACGAATGTCGTATTTACGAGCAGCTTCCAAGAGTGTATAAGTTCCAACAAAGTTTGTGTAGATAAATGGAGATGGATCTTTGAGGGAGTTGTCATTGTGGCTTTCAGCCGCATAGTGAACAATCGCATCAGCCTTGGCAGCCAATTTGTCAACTAATTCAGCATCAGCGATGTCTCCCACCACCAACTCAACACGATCTCCAAGGATTTCTTCGATATTGGCACGGTTACCAGCGTAAGTGAGTTTGTCAAGGACAGTCACATGTACGTCTGGATGGTTGTTGTAGACATAGTGGACGAAGTTTGAACCGATGAAACCAGCTCCACCGGTTACGATGATATGTTTATATTCTGACATTTTTTCTCCAAATAATTGTTTTTTCTTAATCGTTCCTTAAGTCAATCTTTTTTTAGCTTTCCTTAGGTGAGTACGGACGTCAGCGAACTTCGAAGAAGTTCCATGACTAAGTTTTGAGCCTAGTGTCTCAAAACTTCCGAGCACCTGAAACACAATGGTTCAGGTGCTTTTCTCACGGCGGAAAGCTAAGCATATAGCTCGCTTCGCTCGTTTATAGCAAAGCTAAAAACTATA
>JAQCUL010000098.1:0-695 GCA_027685415.1 Streptococcaceae bacterium AF13-5-6.0 | reverse complement strand
TTTCCACTGGCCTTTGGGGATGAGCTTGCCATTGGAGATGTGACCTTTAAGCTCTATCCAGAAGAATTTGGTGTGGAAGGGACTGTCGAAGTAAGTCCTTATCTGGTGCCTCGCTTGCATTCGCGCTATGACTTCTACAAGGACTATCCAGAGTACCACCGGTCTCCGCGGATCATCTACCGGAGTTCGGAGGACAAGATCTTGATCAATCCTCCGGGAGCGGAGCCTCAAAAGCCATCGGATGAACTCTTGAAGTTGATCATGCCACCCCTCATCATGGTTGGGGTGACCCTCTTGATCACCATTTTCCAACCGCGGGGGCTCTATATCATCGCGACGGTATCCATGTCTGTGGTTAGTGTGATCTTTTCGGTCCAAGGCTTCTTCAAGAATCGTAAGAAATACAAAGAAGACAAGAAAGAGCGCGTGGAGCTCTACCATCTCTATCTCAAAGACAAGGCCAAGGACTTGGAACAGCTATCTCGTAAGCAGAGAGAAGGCATGTTTTACCATTTCCCAGCGATTGAAGACTTGACCAAGATGGTCAAACGCTATGACTCGCGGATCTACGAAAAAACACCGCTTCATTTTGACTTTTTGGCCTATCGTTTGGGCTTGGGCAAGGTTCCAACAAGCTATGAGCTCAAATATGGTCAGGAAGAGCGCAGTGGGAAGAAAGATGCCTTGGAAGAAGA
>JAQCUL010000097.1:387-706 GCA_027685415.1 Streptococcaceae bacterium AF13-5-6.0 | reverse complement strand
CCGAACTGAGACTGGCTTTAAGAGATTAGCTTGCCGTCACCGACTCGCGACTCGTTGTACCAGCCATTGTAGCACGTGTGTAGCCCAGGTCATAAGGGGCATGATGATTTGACGTCATCCCCACCTTCCTCCGGTTTATTACCGGCAGTCTCGCTAGAGTGCCCAACTCAATGATGGCAACTAACAATAGGGGTTGCGCTCGTTGCGGGACTTAACCCAACATCTCACGACACGAGCTGACGACAACCATGCACCACCTGTCACCTCTGTCCCGAAGGAAAACTCTATCTCTAGAGCTGTCAGAGGGATGTCAAGACCT
>JAQCUL010000096.1:416-716 GCA_027685415.1 Streptococcaceae bacterium AF13-5-6.0 | reverse complement strand
AACAAAAAAGCGGAAGAGTTATTAAAACAATTAAACAAGAAAGATAAAGAAGACGAAACGGAAGAATTCAATCGCTTGAAAAAAGAAAGCGATGAACTACTTGGAGAACTTTACGGAGACGATAAAAATAAAAAGCGTGGCTGAATAAACCATGCTTTTTTATTGTGTCGTTTTTTAAGGCAATATAACGTGTTTTGAGAGCCTTAATCGCGGGGGTGGTATATTTACCCTCGGAAGATAGTTCATGTCGTTTTTTATTGCAACTGATAAGCGTTTCAGAGCTTAAAATCGATTCTCGAT
>JAQCUL010000096.1:0-406 GCA_027685415.1 Streptococcaceae bacterium AF13-5-6.0 | reverse complement strand
CAACTGATAAGCGTTTCAGAGCTTAAAATCGATTCTCGATAAATACTTTCTCAAAAAAACAAAAATATACTAAGTGTTTTCATGGAATTGTGCGTGTAGAATTGTATAGAATGTGCTACAATGTATCTATACATAGTGCTATGTTTGTGTAGCAAATAAATACACATAGGAGAAAAAATGAGCGTTCAAATCAGCGTGAGAGTTTCAAAAGAACAAAAGGAGAAACTCGTAGATTTAGCTAAAAACGAGAACAAAACAATTACTCAATACATAGTCGATCGCTGTATTGTAGAAGACAGCTATACAGATGCTAGCAATGTAGACAATGCTAGCAATCGTATAGAAATTGTATTGCAGGAGCAGATTGAGCAAATTCGTGCTGATTTTGAGACCGAACGTAGCTTTT
>JAQCUL010000095.1:0-736 GCA_027685415.1 Streptococcaceae bacterium AF13-5-6.0 | reverse complement strand
TATACCACAAATCCATGGTTAATTTTTTTATTTTCAGAAAAATATCTGAAAAAGTCCAAGCGATTTTCCACTTGGACCTTCTTCATTATTTCAAAACTTTTTGTGTTTTCGCGTAGTTGGCTTCTACAGCTTCTTTTTCAGCTTTCCACCAGTCTTGGTGGTCTGTGTACCACTTGATGGTATCTTCCAAACCTGCTTCGAAGTTTGTGAATTGTGGTTCCCAACCTAATTCTTCACGCAATTTGGTTGAATCGATGGCGTAACGCAAATCATGACCAGCACGGTCTGTTACACGGTCGTAAGCATCTTTTGGTTGACCCATTTTTTCAAGGATCAACTCAAGCACTTCCTTGTTGTTCTTTTCACCGTCAGCACCGATCAAGTAAGTTTCACCAATACGGCCTTTAGTAAGAATCGCCCAAACACCAGTTGAGTGGTCGTTGGTGTGGATCCAGTCACGAACGTTCTTCCCTTCACCGTAAAGTTTTGGTTTAATTCCTGACAAGATGTTGGTGATTTGACGTGGGATGAACTTCTCGATGTGTTGGTATGGACCATAGTTGTTTGAACAGTTTGAAATGGTTGCCTTAACACCAAATGAACGTACCCAAGCTTTCACAATCAAGTCTGAAGCAGCCTTGGTTGATGAATAAGGTGATGATGGGTTGTATTTGGTTTCAGCAGTGAATTTTTCACCAGGACCTTCCCCATGTCCAGGAAGATCTTCGCGCAATGG
>JAQCUL010000094.1:0-742 GCA_027685415.1 Streptococcaceae bacterium AF13-5-6.0 | reverse complement strand
ACTTAAAAAACACGCCCCACTTTTTGTTTTTTCTTCTAGTTACACGATAGCTAATCGTTGTAATAATCAGTTTTAACTGCCGTGAACCTTACTACCAACTGTTTCCTCTTCCTCTCTTTCTTTTGTTTAGTTAGTAATGTACTTTAAATAAATTTTTCCACATAATTGAATTATAGCTAAAGATGATTATTTTTTTCTCCTCCTTTATATTTTTGTTTCCTCGTTAGTTATAAACACTTTTTTTGAAAAATTTTATTTGATTTTTAGATAAATTATATATAAACTATTTTTTGGCTCAGCTATACAGAATATTTTTTACTTAAATATGTTGGTGTAAAATCCATTAAAACTGCATTTTGTTTCCTAATTCGCAATCCTGAAAAATCGGTTGCTTATTTCTATTGCTCTAGCCAATCAATCTTATACAATAATAGTATGCCACAAAAAATAAAATAAAAAAATAGAAAATCAAAAACGAAAAATCAGCATGAATCTTTTTACCTCATCTTTAATAGAAAAAAGATGAAATATCCGTAAATTATCCGAGATAAATGTTTAGCCGACCATAAAAGTGGCTTAAAGCCACTTTACAGATCAGCTAAACATTTATGGCTTTCAGCCCTTTTTATTGCTCAACGCAATAAAAATTCCTTGATTTTTTCTCACAAAACGTCAAGCGTTTTTCTCGAAAAAAGGTTCGGTCTTCTAAAATCAGACCGAAGTGCCTGCGAACCACGCAGAC
>JAQCUL010000093.1:0-795 GCA_027685415.1 Streptococcaceae bacterium AF13-5-6.0 | reverse complement strand
GAATCAGTTTCTGCAAGTCAGTCAGAGTCACTGGTTAAAGAATCAGTTTCTGCAAGTCAATCAGACTCGCTGGTTCAGGCATCTGTATCGTCTAGCCAATCAGAATCCTTGGTTCAAGCCTCAGTTTCTGCAAGTCAGTCAGAGTCGTTGCTTCAGGAATCCGTATCGGCCAGCCAGTCTGATTCCTTGGTTCAAGAATCAGTTTCTTCAAGCCAATCTGAGTCGCTGGTTCAAGAGTCGATTTCTGCGAGTCAATCAGAGTCATTGATTAAAGAATCTGTATCAGCGAGTCAATCCGACTCACAATCAAAAGCAGCATCAGCATCTAAGAGTGAGTCTGAAAAAGCCTCGAAATCTGTTTCGTTGAGTCAGTCGGTATCCTTATCTAATTTAGCATCTAGATCAATTTCTGTGTCTCAATCGCAGTCAACATCGGCGGTTGGATCGGAGGAAGTGGTTTCTCAACTGATTTCCTTGTCACAATCTATTTCGATGAGCAAAAAGCTGTCAGAATCCGTTTCGTTGAGTCAGTCAGAGTCATTGGTTCAGGAATCCGTATCGGCTGGCCAGTCCGAGTCCTTGATTAAAGAATCTGTATCCACAAGTCAATCAGAATCCTTGGTTCAAGCCTCGGTTTCTGCAAGTCGGTCAGAGTCATTGATTCAGGCATCAGTCTCAGCTAGTCAATCAGAGTCGCTGGTTAAAGAATCAGTATCCGTCAGTCAATCAGACTCGCTGGTTCAGGAATCGGTTTCCGCCAGTCAGTCTGAATCGTTGATTCAGGCATCAATCTCA
>JAQCUL010000092.1:0-818 GCA_027685415.1 Streptococcaceae bacterium AF13-5-6.0 | reverse complement strand
TTTGGATTCAATTCAGTATAAGAACCATCCAAGTATGAGTTCGATACCATTACTTGTCCACCGTGACCTGGTCCTTCAATGTAGAACATATCCAAGTCGTATTTGTTGATGGCACGGTTCAAGTGAGCATAGATAAAGTTTTGCCCTGGTACAGTTCCCCAGTGTCCGATTGGGTGAGCCTTCAAGTCATTTTCAACGACTTCGCGCTTCAACAATGGGTTATCTTTCAAGTACATTTGAGCAGCTGAAATGTAGTTGGCTGCACGCCACCAAGCGTCTACTTTATCCAAGTATGCTTTGCTGTTATAATCGACAGTCATCTTGTCTCCTCACAATTTCTAGACAGGTCTGTTGAACAACCTGTTCGTTTGATGAATAGTTTAAACAATCTGTTTTCAAGTCAAACAGATGATATTGAAGAAAATATTCAATATTACTTCTATTCTATCAAGAATTTCCCTTTTTGTACATCAGAAAGTAAGAAAAATATTCTTTGAACGTCAAATTTTAATTCCCCACTAAAGTGGTCCTATTCCCTACAGGGATACGTTTTAAAAAAAGACTTTGCTAATTTTTGCAAACGAGCAAAGTCCCAAATGAAATGGAGTCGGTTAAATGACTTTTTGACCTTTCTTGTAGACATCTGTCACGAGATTTGTCGCAAAGAAATAGAAGAGATAATCTAGATTTGGTGCATCAAAGATGGTAATGTCAGCCTGTTTGCCAACATCGAAAGAGCCGATTGTTTTAGCACGATCAACTGAATAGGCCGCATTGATGGTCACCGCATTGAGAATTTCTACTGGAGTTAGGCGCAT
>JAQCUL010000091.1:0-842 GCA_027685415.1 Streptococcaceae bacterium AF13-5-6.0 | reverse complement strand
GCTGAAATCGCACAAGCTAAGCGCAACAAGGAAAATGCAGATGATAAGATTGCTGCCATGCAAACCCTCTCTGCAGAAGTCAAAGCATTGGATACAGAATTGGCTGAAATCGATGCCAAATTAACTGAATTCACTACTACCCTTCCAAATATCCCAGCTGATAGTGTCCCTGTTGGAGCAGATGAGGATGACAACGTTGAGGTTCGTCGTTGGGGAACACCGCGCGAATTTGGATTCGAACCAAAAGCTCACTGGGATTTAGGAGAAGACCTTGATATCCTTGACTGGGAACGCGGGGCTAAAGTCACTGGTGCTCGTTTCCTCTTCTACAAAGGACTTGGAGCTCGCTTAGAACGCGCTATCTACAACTTCATGTTGGATGAACATGGCAAGGAAGGCTACACTGAAGTCATCCCTCCTTACATGGTCAACCATGATTCTATGTTTGGTACTGGTCAATATCCAAAATTCAAGGAAGATACTTTTGAACTTAGCGATACCAATTATGTCCTCATTCCAACAGCTGAAGTTCCTTTGACAAACTACTATCGCGATGAAATTCTTGATGGGAAAGATCTTCCAATCTACTTCACCGCTATGAGTCCATCTTTCCGTTCAGAAGCTGGTTCAGCCGGTCGTGATACCCGTGGCTTGATCCGTTTGCACCAATTCCATAAGGTTGAAATGGTGAAATTTGCCAAACCAGAAGAATCATATGATGAATTGGAAAAAATGGTTGTCAATGCTGAAAATATCCTTCAAAAACTCAACCTTCCATACCGTGTGGTAGCTCTCTCAACGGGAGACATGGGCTTCTCAGCTGCCAAGACTTATGACTTGGA
>JAQCUL010000090.1:0-848 GCA_027685415.1 Streptococcaceae bacterium AF13-5-6.0 | reverse complement strand
GACGGAACCGTAACCTTTGTACCAGAAAAATCATTCACAGGAACAGGTACAGGCGTAACAGTGAAACGTGTTGATAAGAACGGTACTCCAGTTACTGCAACCTACACACCAACAGTTACACCAGTAACTCCAACAGCTAAGCCAGCAACATCTACAGACATCCAAGGTGCGACACAAACTGGTAAGCCTGTATTTACTGAAGGCGACAGCCGTGTGCCAATGAACGATGATGTTCCAGCAACATTTGACGATGGTTCAACTACGAAGACAGTTGAAGGTGTTGGTACTTACACAGTAGCCCCAGACGGAACAGTGACATTTGTACCAGAGAAATCATTTGTTGGAAATGCACCAGCAGTGACAGTGGTTCGTGAAGATAAAAACGGAACAAAAGCTTCCGCAACTTACACACCAACCGTAACGCCTGTTACACCAACAGCTGATCCTGCAACATCTACAGATATCCAAGGTCAAACCCAAACAGGTAAACCAAGCTTCACGCCTGGTAACCCAAGTGTACCAATGGATGATGATGTGCCTGCAACCTTTGAAGATGGATCAACTACTAAAGTTATTCCTGGAGAAGGAACTTACACCGTTTCTCCAGACGGAACCGTAACCTTTGTACCAGAAAAATCATTCACAGGAACAGGTACAGGCGTAACCGTGAAACGTGTTGATAAGAACGGTACACCAATAACCGCTACTTACACACCAACAGTAACACCAGTTACACCAACTGCAGAATCAGTTACTTCAATTGGTAAGAAGGGTCAAACCCAAACAGGAAAACCAACCTTCACAGAAGGTGATAGCCGTGTACCAATGAATGACAAAGTTCCAGCAAC
>JAQCUL010000009.1:57925-63847 GCA_027685415.1 Streptococcaceae bacterium AF13-5-6.0 | reverse complement strand
ATTTGGTTGCAAACTATGTCCAAAGATGGAGTCGGTTTGCTTGAAGACCACATTGACCATGGTTCCTTTTTGAGTCAAGCGTTTTCCGGTACGGAAGAAGAAAGGCACTCCGCGGAAGCGATCGCTATCAACAAAGAACGTACCAGAAGCATAAGTCTCCGTAGTAGATTCAGGGTCGACATTGGGCTCACTGCGATAAGAGATATCTTTTTTCCCTTCGATCGTACCTGAATGGTATTGACCACGGATAAAGAATTTCTTCAATTCGTCATCTGTTGGATTGTGCAATTGCTCAAAAACTTTAATCTTCTCTGCCCGAATCGCATCCTTGGTAAAGGTAGCTGGTTTATCCATGGCAAGCAAAGACAAAAGCTGAAGGGTATGGTTTTGCACCATATCTCGAAGGGCCCCCGAGTGATCATAGTAGCCACCGCGTTCTTCAACTCCTAAGCGTTCAGCAAAAGTAATTTGGATATTGTCAATAAAATCTCGGTTCCAAAGATTATCAAAAATAAGATTTCCAAAACGAATGGCAAAGATATTTTGGATCATTTCTTTTCCAAGGTAATGGTCGATCCGGAAGATTTGTTCTTCATCAAAGGTTTCTTCCAATTCCTTGTTGAGCTGACTAGCTGTTTCCAAGTCTGTACCGAAAGGTTTTTCAACGATCAAGCGCTCAAAGCCTTGCCCATCCACAATGCCTTCTGATTTGAGGTGTTTGGCAATGGTTCCAAAAAATTGAGGGGCCATGGACAAGAAGAAGACCTTGTTGTGTTCCGTTTGGTATTTTTCATCCAAGCTGTTTTGCAATTCGCGCAGGGCGATGTAATGTTCGGTATCATTGACATCATGACTTTGGTAGTAGAAATGACTGGCGAATTCTTGGGCTTGTTGAGGGCTATCGGCCAGATCTGTGATGGATTCTACTACGACTGATTCAAAGTATTCCTTGCTCCATGGTCTGCGAGCTGTTCCGATAACCGCAAAGTGTTCAGATAGATTTCCTGATTTATAGAGTCTAAAAAGGGATGGGTAGAGTTTGCGCTTGGCTAAATCTCCACTGGCCCCGAAAATGGTTACAATAACTTTTGAAGACATTTAAGTACCTATTTCCTATTTTATTAACCATATTTTACCATAAAATCTACAAGATTTCTTTGATGGAATCGTTGTTCCGAATATTTTCCGCTTGGATTAGAGGATTTGAGAGGAAAGCATAGAAAAAGCTAGAACCAATGCGGATTCTAGCTTCAACTGCTATAAGCTGTTTGGATCGACCACCGAAGAAACTTAGTAACTTCATCAGAATACGCGGTAGACATAAGGATTATCCGGTTTCGTAATGGTCTGGCAATCGCTAATGTGGAGGACAGGCAAGCTTTGCTTGAGTTGCTTGTGGTATTCAATGGACAAGGTGCCTTTCGCATGGATCCAGGTATTGTTTTCGAAATGCTGCGGAGCCCCCGTCGTTAAGAGACCGTAGACTCCGGAATCTGCGATACAGTGGATGATCCCAAAGCGAAAGAGAAATTGGCTGTTCTTGTTATTGGGGTCATTGTAAACAAAGCCGGTCAGCTCGATCGTCTTTCCTGCAAATTGGTCAGGATAATCATAAATAACTTCCATGACTTCCATGTAATTCTCAGTGGTCACCTGGATCACTTTTTTATCAACATATTTCTTTGCAGCCTGCTTCATTTCTGATTCATAGGCTGACTTGGTAAAATAGCTACTAGTATCTGGTTTGAGATACTGGGTTGTTGTCCCTTCGTCCTGCTGGATTTCCTTGGAAGAACCTGCCGCAACCGGGAAGTGGTAGCCTTTGGCAGAGACTGTTTGGGAATCCAGTGTCACTGTAGGGAAAAATAGCCCGACAAACAAAGGAATACAGAGCAAGAAAATACTCGCTACTTTTGCCCAGAAGCCAGAGAGATGACTGTGGATCTTCATCTGCTTGACCCAGATGATCAGCTGCACAAGAGCTAAAACAAAGGACAAGAACATAGAAATATAAGCCAAGTAAGAATAGTGTAAATTGATGTATTGATTGAGCTTACCAGATAATTGCAGGTACATGGTGAGCTCAAAATAGCCAGCTAATATCAAGAAACGAATCATAGCACCACCCCCACAAACCAAGCATAAAGGAGCACAACCCCACTCACAATTCCGATAAATTGCCAGATAAAGCGGGTCTTGAGATAATTTTTCATCATGAGGAGATTTTTGACATCAAGCATAGGCCCAATCACCAGAAAGGCAAGAACAGGCGCTACTCCAAAACTCGTCAGAAGAGAGGAGCCAACAAAGGCGTCCGCCTCGCTACAAAGTGAGAGGAGAAAGGACAAGACCATGAGAAGGAGAATAGCAATAACCGGTGTTGCACTGATCGAAGTGAGGATCCGTGTTGGGACATAGACTTGGACGAGGCTGGCAAAGAGGCAACCAAATACCAGGTAACGTCCCGTATCAAAGAATTCATCAATGGCTTGCACCAGGACTTGGAAGAGCTTTTGACCTTTGCTCAAGTCCCTAAAATCATGTTCATGTACAGCCTTACGATGTTCTTTTTGGATCGAATCTGTCTGAATAAAACCAAGAAAGATCCCTAGCACCGTTGCGACCAGTAGGGAACCAAGGGCGCGGTAGAGGGCCATCTTGACAGAATTCCCAAAGGCTGAGTAGGTCGCAAAGAGAACGATGGGATTGATGACAGGTGCTGTCACCAGAAAGGGAACAGCAGTATAACTTGGGACTTTCTTTTCTAGAAAGCGATTGATAATGGGAACAATTCCGCATTCACAGGAAGGAAAGATAAAGCCGATAAAGGTCCCAAAGAAGATCCGCCCAAATTTATTCTTGGGAAGAAAGCGGTAGACCCTCTCGGGGGTGATATAGACCTCAATAATCCCTGAAATGATACTTCCGATTAGGACAAAAGGTAGGGCCTCGATAATAATCGAGAGAAAAATAGCCCCAGCCTGCAAGACGCTAGAGGGAAGGTGTTGAAAGAATGTCATTACTTAGCCTTCTTTGCTTCTTTAGTTGTAGCAGTTTCTGCCTTCTTTTTTTCTTCAGGAAATTCTACTTTCTTTTCTACATCCGGAAAACTCGCAAAATTTTCAAACATTTTATCAAGATCATCTGTTTTTGAGAATTTAATAGCCATTGTTGGGCCTCCTTTTTATTTTCTTTCATTATAACAAAAAGGAAAGAGCAAGGGGGAAATGGAGCATAAAAGGAAAGAACATGAGGGTCAAAATTATTCTATGAAAAATCCCTGAAACAGAGACCAGAACAGGCGAACTCCCCCTTTGATGGCAGCAAAATATGCTATAATAGAAGCTATGGATAAATATGAAAAAATAGCCCAAGAATTGGGTGTTAGCTTAAAACAAATCGATACCGTATTGAGTCTGACCGCAGAAGGCTCAACCATTCCTTTTATTGCCCGCTATCGAAAAGATATGACGGGAAATTTAGATGAAGTAGCGATCAAGGCCATTATTGACCGGGACAAATCGTTAACGGCTCTGGCCGAACGAAAGGAAACCGTCCTTGCTAAGATTGAGGAACAAGGCAAACTGACAGAGGCGCTCAAGCAGGCTATTGAGGCTGCTGAAAAATTAGCGGATGTCGAAGAGCTCTATCTCCCATATAAGGAAAAACGGCGGACCAAGGCGACGATTGCCCGAGAAGCAGGACTTTTTCCCTTGGCACGTCTCATTTTGCAAAATAGTCCAGACTTGGAAGCAGAGGCTCAGAAATTTACCTGTGAGGCCTTTACAACTGAAACCGCAGCTTTAGCTGGTGCAGTGGATATTCTGGTAGAAGCTATTTCAGAGGATACCCAATTACGGGCCCTCACCTATCAAGAAATTCATGGGCATTCCCTCATGACGTCAACCTTGAAGGATGAAAGCTTAGATCCTAAGAAAACCTTTGAAATCTACTATGATTTTTCTGAGAAGATCAAGAATATGCAAGGCTACCGGACCCTGGCGCTCAATCGTGGAGAAAAATTGGGCGTTCTCAAAGTCGGATTCGAGCACCAACTGGATCGGATCATTCGTATCTTTGAGGCTCGTTTTAAAACTAAAAATGCCTATGTCGATGAGGTTATTCAACAAGCGGTTAAGAAAAAAATCGTTCCTGCGATTGAACGTCGGATTCGGACAGAGTTGACGGAGGTGGCAGAAGACGGAGCCATTCAATTGTTCTCTGAGAATCTACGGAATCTATTGCTCATTCCTCCATTAAAAGGGCGCGTGGTCCTTGGATTTGACCCAGCCTTTCGGACCGGTGCTAAACTAGCCGTTGTCGATGAGACAGGAAAGATGCTTGCCACCCAGGTCATCTATCCAGTTGCTCCTGCAAAACCAGCTCAGATTGAGCAGGCTAAAAAGGAACTGTCCTCCTTGATCAAGGAGTTTGGAGTAGAAATTATTGCGATTGGAAATGGAACTGCAAGCCGTGAAAGTGAGGCCTTTGTCGCAGAGGTCCTCCATGACCATCCAGGAGTTCGCTATGTTATTGTCAATGAAAGCGGAGCATCTGTCTATTCAGCTAGTGAGTTGGCCCGTCATGAGTTTCCAGAGCTAACCGTTGAAAAACGATCGGCCATCTCCATTGCCCGTCGCTTGCAAGATCCGCTAGCAGAATTGGTGAAAATCGATGCCAAATCTATCGGTGTGGGTCAATACCAGCACGATGTCAATCAGAAAAAACTGACAGAAAGCTTGGATTTCGTAGTAGATACTGTCGTCAACCAAGTTGGGGTTAATATCAATACGGCTAGTCCCTCTCTCTTAGCGCATGTAGCGGGACTCAATAAAACCATCTCTGAAAATATTGTGAAATATCGGGAAGAAGAAGGAATGATTCTTTCACGAGCACAGATTAAAAAAGTGCCTCGCCTCGGCGCCAAGGCTTTCGAGCAGGCTGCTGGATTCTTACGCATTCCTGAAAGTAAAAACATCTTGGATAATACCGGCGTTCACCCTGAAAGTTACAAGGAAGTTGAAAAACTTTTTCAACTTCTTGAAATGACCGACCTCGATGCATCAGGTCAGGAAAAATTAAAAGCTGTGAACATAAAGGAGATGTCTACTCAGCTGGATCTGGGACCAGAAACCCTGAAAGATATCATTGCCGATCTCCTAAAACCAGGTCGCGATTTGCGGGATTCCTTTGATGCACCTGTGCTCCGTCAGGATGTCTTGGATATTAAAGACCTGCATATTGGCCAAAAATTAGAAGGGGTTGTGCGCAATGTGGTTGACTTTGGAGCCTTTGTCGATATTGGCATTCACGAAGATGGCTTGATTCATATCTCCCATATGAGCAAGCAGTTTATTAAGCATCCAAGCCAGGTCGTCTCAGTAGGTGATTTGGTAACCGTCTGGGTGAAGAAGATTGATGTGGAACGCGAAAAAGTCAATCTCAGTTTGGTAGCTCCGAATGAATCTGACTGAGTATGTGCGTCAAGTATCCCTGGAAGATTTTGGGAGAGAATTCCGTCATCAAGCAGAGTGGAATTCACGTCTTCAAACCACTGGAGGTCGTTTCTTTCCCAAGGATCGACACCTTGATTTTAATCCGAAAATATACCAAGCTTTCGGGTTAGAGGTCTTTCGCAAAATCGTCCGCCACGAGCTCTGCCACTACCATCTTTACGATCAAGGTAAAGGCTATTGCCACAAAGATCTAGACTTTAAGCAACTCCTCCAGCAAGTGGACGGTCTTCGTTTCACACCTCCTCTACCAGATAGAGCTGGGCGAGTCAAGCGGATCTATCTCTATCAATGTCCCCGTTGTGGCCAAGAGTATAGACGAAAGCGAAAAATCGATCTGAAGAAATATGCCTGCGGTCGCTGTCACAGCCGCCTGCAATTCCTTGAAATGAGACAAGAGTAAGAATCG
>JAQCUL010000009.1:3631-57915 GCA_027685415.1 Streptococcaceae bacterium AF13-5-6.0 | reverse complement strand
CAATTCCTTGAAATGAGACAAGAGTAAGAATCGGTCTTTAGGCGGATCTCTTTCCAGTTCGACTCTGCTAAAATAGGTCTAACTAGAAAGAGGAAAATCAAATGACATCATCATTTTACAAATTAAAACGACATCGCCTGGTTTCAGGTGTGCTAGCTGGCTTAGCCGATAAATTTGGTCTTAGTGTAACTCTCCTACGCTTCTTGTTTATTCTTTTTACGGTTTCTCATGCCTTTATCGGTGTGATTATCTATTTACTGTTAGATACGACCTTGCCTTATAAGGACGAGGAGGAGCAGGAAATGTTTGACTATGGCCCTCGACCTCGTCGAAGAAAAGAGGCCGAACCCATCCATGATCAGAATGATAGTCCGTTCTTCTAAAAGGAGATTTGAGTGAAGCAGAAGTTCTATTCCCTTGCTTTTATTCTATATCTCTTCTTCAGTTTTATAGGACAGTTTTTCATTTTAAATCGTTTTTTTGGCGAAGGAGTTGGAACAGTTTTGATCGGAATGCTCCTTTTTCCACTGGGCATTTGGAATAGTCTCTTCTACCTCTTGTTTCTGCCAACAGAAATGGCTAGAAAACCACAAATTTATCGGTTTTCGATTTTATTTCTTCCGATTTTGTATCTGGTTTTGTCCTTGCTGGGGGGGAGGACCTACCACCTTTATGCTAGGCTTGATCGCATTTCCTTCAAATGCGGTGGTCTATGCGGTCTCTACCGGAATCAAATCTATGATCAAAGATTTCTTGCAAGGCCAAGGCTAGAGCATTCTTCATATGTTCCCATCATTTCCTAGAGGTTGGAGACCTTTGTCTTGGCCTCTTTTTGCTTGCCTTAAAAAGGAGTTGAAAATGGATCTTTCAAATGACACTTCAGTCTCTCGTCTGAAGAGAAAATCTGCTATAATAGAGAGAGAATTTGAAAAGGGAGAATGATATGGCAGTTACTGTTCGCGATCTACAGGAAAAGCTTCGTCTATCGGTTGTTTATGGGGATGATAAACTCTTGAGCAAGGAAATTACGACTGCGGACATTTCACGTCCAGGTCTTGAAATGACGGGCTATTTCGACTATTACACACCTGAGCGGATTCAGCTTGTAGGAATGAAAGAATGGTCCTACCTGGTGAAGATGAGCTCTCACAACCGTCATCAGGTCCTGCGCAAGATGTTCCAGCCAGAGACACCTGTCATCATTGTCGCGCGGAATTTAGAAATTCCAGAAGAAATGTTGCGTGCTGCTGAAGAGAAGCAACTAGCTATTTTGAAGAGCAATGTTGCGACCAGTCGTTTATCTGGAGAGCTTTCTAGCTATTTGGATAGTCGGCTAGCAGAACGTACGAGTGTACACGGTGTCTTGATGGATATTTATGGGATGGGTGTCTTGATCCAAGGAGATAGCGGAATCGGAAAAAGCGAGACAGGTCTGGAACTTGTCAAACGGGGTCATCGCCTCGTAGCTGATGACCGAGTCGATATCTATGCGAGAGACGAGATGACCCTTTGGGGAGAGCCAGCTGAAATCCTACGCCACTTACTAGAGATCCGTGGTGTCGGGATTATCGATGTCATGAGTCTCTACGGCGCCAGTGCTGTCAAGGATTCTTCACAAGTCCAAATCGCCGTTTACTTGGAAAATTATGCTAAGGATCAAGTTTATGATCGTCTTGGTAATAATGCAGAAGAGTTGGAAATCGGTGGCGTGACCATTCCTCGGATTCGCATCCCTGTGAAGACTGGTCGGAACATTTCGGTCGTGATCGAAGCAGCAGCTATGAATGTTCGGGCCAAAGAAATGGGCTATGATGCTACCAAAACTTTTGAAGAACGTTTGTCCCAGTTGATTAGTCAAAATGAGGTGAAGGAATGAATCCAGTAGCCCTTCAATTAGGTCCGATCAGTATTCGTTGGTATGCAATTTGTATTGTCTCTGGCTTGATTCTAGCTGTTTATCTTTCCATGAAAGAAGCGCCCCGTAAAAAAATTGATCCAGATGCTATCATTGATTTCATTTTGATCGCCTTTCCGCTTGCGATTTTGGGGGCCAGACTCTATTACGTTATTTTCGAATGGGGCTACTATAGCCAGCACCTTGGTGAGATTTTTGCGATCTGGAACGGAGGAATCGCGATTTATGGTGGCCTCTTGACAGGTGCTCTTGTCCTCTATCTATTCTCTCGTAGACGTTTGATTGAACCGATCGACTTTTTAGATATTGCGGCCCCAAGCGTCATGATTGCACAGAGTATTGGTCGTTGGGGAAACTTCTTTAACCAGGAAGCTTATGGAGCTGCTGTTAAAAGTCTCAACTACCTGCCCTCTTTTATTCGAGACCAAATGTATATAGATGGTAGTTACCGTCAGCCAACCTTCTTATATGAATCCAGTTGGAATCTGCTAGGATTTCTCTTGATCTTGATTCTTCGGAGGAAGCCCCAATTTTTGCGGCAAGGTGAGATCACAGCCTTTTACCTTATCTGGTATGGATTTGGTCGGATGATCATCGAAGGAATGCGGACAGATAGCCTGATGTTTGCGGGCTTACGTGTTTCCCAGTGGTTGTCGATGATCCTGATTCTAGTTGGACTCGCCATCATCATCTACCAACGTCGCAAAAAAGCCCCTTATTATGTAGAAGCAAAGGAGTAATATATGTTTATTGAAATTGCCTACGGCCTCTTAGGCCTTGCCTTAGTAGCGCTTGTCATTTATATGATTTTTTTCCTCTCAAAGATTGGAAAAGTTGTAGATGAGACGCAAAAAACCATCCAAGTTTTGACATCAGATGTCAATGTCACCTTGCATCAGACCAATGATCTATTGGCAAAAGTCAATGTTTTAACGGATGATTTGAATCAAAAAGTTGCAACAATTGACCCACTCTTTACAGCCGTGGCGGATCTTTCCGAGTCAGTTTCAGATTTGAATGATCAAGCCCGTCAATTGAGTGTCAAAGCAGTGTCAGCTGGTGGAAAAACAGTGAAAGCCTCTATCGGATTAAAAGCGATTAAGATGGCTTCAAAATTATTTAAATAGAATCGAGGAAGAATATGGGACGTTTATCTAGTTTATTAATTGGTGTGATTTCAGGTGCTTCAGCAGCCTACTATTTATCAACTGAGCAAGGAAAGAAAGTCACTAAAAAAGTGGTGCGCTTCGTAAAAGATTATCAAGAAGATCCTCAAGAAGTACATGAATCGGTTAAACAAACTGCTAAGGATGTTTCCAAACAAGCAGCAGAAGTGATCCAACAAACCAAAGAAAAAGTTGGTTCTGGAGAAATTACGACAGGAACTGTTTTGGAGTCTGTCAAAGAAAAGACGCAAGATGTGGTTGAAAAATCTCAAGAAGTCTTTCACTCATTTAAGGATAAACTTCAAAAAGAAAATCTAAGTGGCAATGACTTGGTTCAATCCATTCGCAAACAAACAGAATCAGAAGACATCGTGTTAGAGTTGGATGAAAAAGATTCTGAAGAAGCAGCTGAAGAAGAAACAAAAGAAGCATAAAAAAATGAGGCTCACTGAGCCTCATTTTTTATGGAAATTACCTGATCAATTGGAGTTAGCTTTTGTCTTCCAATTGTTATTCCAATTAAAAAAATTCGAGTAAATAAAAAAATCAGGCGAACCTGATTTTTATTTTTTTCGTTTATTGTAGTAAATTCGGAACCCTTGAATACTAGCAAAGCTAGAACCAATCGCTAAGGCAAACGCAAAGAAGGTATTCATTTTCGTTGCTAAAAAGATAAAACTAAATACAACTGTCAACACACAGAAAATAGCGATATTCAAAAAATATAGCAATTCACTTAATTGAGGCGCGGGTTCAACTTCAGGAGCATAGTCCTGAACAGGGGATTCTTGGGTTTGTTTAGTTAATTCGATATAATCGAATTTTTCATCATAGTGTCTTAAATTTCTTACGGGCATTTTCTCTCTCCTAACAGTACTCTATTATTCTATCATGAATTCAGCTATATAAATGTTACAAAAATGTTACAAATTTTACAAAATGAATAATTTTTTCTAGAATATCGGAATTTTTGTTATAATGGTTCTATGAAAAATATTATTATTACAGCAACAGCAGAGAGTGTTGAGCAAGCGCAAGCCCTGATTGATGCAGGGGTTGACCGAATCTATGTCGGTGAAAAAGATTACGGATTACGATTGCCTCAAACTTTAAGCTATGACGAAATAAATCGAATTGCTCAACTAGTCCATGCTGCTGGCAAAGAATTGACAGTGGCTGTAAATGCACTCATGCACCAATCGATGATGGATTCAATCAAGCCTTTCCTAGATTTTCTAAAGGAAATTCAAGCTGATTATATTACTGTCGGAGATGCGGGCGTTTTTTATGTCTTGAAACGAGATGGCTATCCATTCAAAACGATTTACGATGCTTCTACCATGGTCACTTCTAGCCGCCAGATCAACTTCTGGGGAAAACAAGCAGGAGCTTCTGAGGCTGTTTTGGCTCGTGAGATTCCATCTGCCGAATTATTCGTAATGGCTGAGAATCTTCAGATTCCAGCAGAAGTCTTGGTCTATGGTGCTAGCATTATTCACCATTCGAAACGACCGCTTCTTCAGAATTATTACAACTTTATCAAGACAGAAGAGTCTGTGACCAAAGATCGGGATCTGTTCTTGGCCGAGCCAGGAGATCCCAATTCTCATTATTCGGTCTACGAAGACAAACATGGAACCCATATCTTCTCAAATAATGACTTGAATATGATGACCAAATTGTCTGAGTTGGTTGAACATGGCTTTGATCATTGGAAACTCGATGGTGTCTACTGTCCGGGTGAAAACTTTGTCAAGATTACAGAGTACTTTGTCAAGGCCCGTGATTTGATTCAAAAAGGAACATTTACACAGGATCAAGCCTATCTGTTTGATGAAGAAATCCGCAAATTGCATCCAGCTAATCGTGGTTTGGATACTGGTTTCTACGATTATGAACCAGATCGTGTAAAATAACAAATAATACTAGGGCTTCTTCGTTTGTGAGTTTTCCTTTTTCAGGGAACGAAGAGGCTATTCATCATATCGACAATCTTGTAAATTGGAGAAAACATGACAAATACAAAAAAACGTCCAGAGGTTTTGGTACCTGCTGGAACATTAGAAAAATTAAAAGTTGCCGTTAATTATGGGGCTGACGCTGTGTTCGTTGGTGGACAAGCCTATGGTTTACGTAGCCGTGCCGGAAACTTCACCATGGATGAGCTTCGTGAAGGTATCGAATATGCTCATGCCCGTGGAGTAGATGTGCACGTCGCTTCGAACATGGTGACCCATGAGGGAAATGAACAAGGGGCTGGTGAGTGGTTCCGTGAATTACGGGATATGGGCCTTGATGCCGTGATCGTCTCAGACCCGGCCTTGATTGAAATCTGTGCAACCTATGCACCTGGCCTCAATATTCACTTGTCTACGCAAGCTTCTGCAACCAACGTGGAGACCTTCCATTTCTGGAAAGAATATGGCCTGACTCGTGTCGTCTTGGCCCGTGAGGTATCCATGGAAGAGTTGGCTGAGATTCGTAAGCGTACCGATCTTGAGATCGAAGCCTTCGTTCATGGAGCCATGTGTATTTCCTATTCCGGACGTTGTACCCTTTCTAACCACATGTCTGACCGGGATGCCAATCGTGGTGGTTGTTCTCAATCTTGTCGTTGGAAATACGATCTCTACGATATGCCATTTGGCCAAGAACGCAAGAGTATCAAAGGACAAGTCCCAGAAGAATACTCTATGTCAGCCGTGGACATGTGTATGATCGAAAATATTCCAGACATGATTGACAATGGGGTTGATAGCTTGAAGATTGAAGGCCGGATGAAATCTGTCCATTACGTATCAACAGTAGCCAACTGTTACAAGGCAGCTTGTGATGCCTATATGGAAAGTCCAGAAGCCTTTTATGCCATCAAGGATGATTTGATCAATGAATTGTGGAAGGTTGCTCAACGTGAATTAGCAACTGGATTCTACTACCAAACACCGACTGAAAATGAACAATTGTTTGGGGCACGTCGTAAGATTCCTCAATACAAATTTGTAGGAGAAGTGGTTGACTTTGATCCATCTACCATGACTGCGACGATTCGCCAACGGAATGTCATCAACGAAGGCGACCAAGTGGAATTCTACGGACCAGGCTTCCGTCATTTTGAATGCCAGATCCAAGACTTGCATGATAAGGATGGAGTGAAGATTGATCGCGCACCAAATCCGATGGAGCTTCTCACGATCACCGTTCCACAAGAAGTCAAGCCAGGAGATATGATTCGTTCTTGCCAGGAAGGTTTAATCAATCTCTACTCAAAAGATGGAGCAAGTAAAACTGTTCGAGTATAACAAAAAAAGAGAGGGTTAAACCTCTCCTTTTTGTTGGGCGATGCGAATGTTATTGGGGACCAAACTGATTTTCTGGATCTCAGAAATCCGAATAATCGTGGACATACTCTTCTTGAAATTTTTCACGATCAGTTGTCGGCGCTCTTGGTCATACTTGACAATGTCGCCTGTAAAACTCTTGTTTGAAAAAATAACATGTACCCCTTGTTTTTTTCGCAGTGCTTGTTGAATGATGTCAATAATTCTCTCATCTTCTAATGGGGCAGGGGTACTGACTTTTCCATTGAAAAATTCATTTGCTCGGTCTTTAACGATCTCGAGAAATTTTTTCATAGCTAAATTCTCCATAACTTGATACAATATATTATAGATAATTTCAACGATTTTGTAAATGATTTACGAATATTAGAGATGAGAAGGCAAGAAAGGAGTCGTGAAATGGCAGAATTTTCATTCCAAATCGAAGAACATTTGCTGGTCTTGTCAGAAAATGACAAGTGTTGGACCAAAGAATTGAACCGTGTGAGTTTTAATGGTGCTCCTGCTAAGTATGATATCCGGACCTGGAGTCCCGACCATACAAAGATGGGAAAAGGCATTACACTCACGAACGAAGAGTTCCAAGTCATGCTCGATGCATTTAAAAATTAAGAAAAGGGGTCCTTCAAGGACTTCTTTTTTGTTATAGTCTAAAGCTATATGGATATCAAAGATATTAGATTATCCCAAAACCTTGTTTATCAAGTGTTAGACTGCTATAATGGTTGCATTGATGAATTAATGTAAAACTTATAGGAAAGAGGGAATCATATTGACACATACACATGCACCTTATCGCGTAGACCATGTTGGTTCATTTCTTCGTCCACCAGCTTTGGTTCAAGCTCGTGAAGATTTCGCAGCTAGAAAAATCAGTCAGTCTGACTTAACAAAAGTAGAAGATCAGGCGATTCGTGACTTAGTTGAAAAGGAAATTGCTGCTGGTCTGAAGTCAGTAACAGATGGAGAATTCCGCCGAGCTTATTGGCATTTGGATTTCTTCTGGGGCTTTGGTGGCATTGATCATGTCCAAGCTGCCCAAGGCTATCAATTCCATGATGAAACAACCAAGGCTGACTCAGCGCTTGTCGTTGGAAAAATCACAGGAGCTAATCATCCATTTGTAGAGCATTACAAGTTCTTGCGGGATCTTGTAGCAGATGTAGATGGTGTAGAGGCTAAATATACCATTCCAGCACCTGCGCAATTCTATTTTGAATTGATCCGTGATGCAGAACATGTAGAACAATTGAATACCATCTATCCTGATTTTGCGGCTGTTCGTGAAGACATCAAGCAAGCCTACCTTCAAGTGATTCAAGATTTGTATGATGCTGGACTTAGGACCCTTCAAGTAGATGACTGTACTTGGGGTGTCTTGGTAGACGATAATTTCTTGACGGCTTGGGGAGCAGCTCAAGGCAAGTCAAAAGATGAGGTTCGCCGAGAACTCGCTGATCTCTTCTTGACTTTTAACAACGATGTCTACCAACATGTTCCAGCTGGTTTAACTGTCAATACGCACGTTTGTCGTGGGAACTTCCATTCCACTTGGGCTTCATCAGGTGGCTATGCGCCGATTGCCAAAGAACTCCTTGGAGAAGAAGCAGTCAATGCTTACTTCCTAGAGTTTGATACTGATCGGGCTGGTGGTTTTGAACCACTTGCAGAAGTAACTCCTGGAAAAGGTGTGGTATTAGGCCTCTTGACATCTAAGAGTGGTCAATTGGAGAATAAGGACGAAGTGATTGCTCGTATTAAAGAAGCGAGTCAGTATGTACCGTTGGAAAATCTTTACCTGTCTACTCAGTGTGGCTTTGCTTCGACAGAAGAAGGAAACATTTTGACAGAAGAAGACCAATGGAAAAAAATCGGTTTGATTAAGGAAATTGTCGCTGAAGTTTGGGGCGAATAAGGAGAAAGAAACATGTCAGATTTACTAAGTATTTATAAAGAATTGCAAGCTAAAAAATGGGTGGACTTGAGTCACCAAATCAATGCGGAAAGTCCACACTTCCCAGCCCTTCCTGCCTTGCAACAAGAAGACCTTTTTACATTAAAAGATGGTTTCCATGTTCAAAAATTTACAGTGGTTGGTCAATACGGAACGCATATTGATGCACCGATTCACTTTGTAGAAGGGGGTCGTTGGTTGGATGAGATTGCCCTCAAAGATCTCCTCTTGCCACTTTATGTTATCGACAAGTCTAAAGAAGTTGCTGCCAATCCAAACTTTATCTTGAGCAAACAAGATATCTTAGACTTTGAGGCAGAGCATGGACAAATTGCTGAGGGTGCTTTTGTTGCCTTCCGCAGTGATTGGTCAAAACGTTGGCCAGATCAAGATGCTATGCGTAACCTAGATGAAAATGGTGTTCAACAAAGTCCAGGATGGAGCCGTGAAGCCTTGGAATTCTTGATTCATGAACGCTATGTTAAGGCTGTGGGTCATGAAACCTTTGATACCGATGCAGGTATTCCAGCAGCAGAGCATGGCTTGGTCAATGAATACTACCTCTTGGAACAAAATATCTACCAAGTTGAAGTCTTGAACCAATTGGACCAAGTTCCAGCTGTAGGTGCTTTGATTTCGATCGCTTTCCCTCACTGGGACAAGGCAACTGGTTCACCTGTCCGTGCCATTGCCATCTTACCATAAACAAAGAAAAAAGCTTGAAGACAGACGTCGCATTTGGACGTTTGTCTTTTTGTATTTACGAAACTATTTTCGTTATCATCTGATATTCCATCTAATAACCTGATTTATAAAAAATAAAAAGGAATATTCGTTTATTATCTCTCCAATGTTTTGAGATGTAGACGTACCGGTGTAAGCCAAATCTTTATAGGGCCTACACAAAGAAAAGAGAGTGGGACAGAAATCGGTAATTCGTTAGAATTCGATTTCGTCGTCCCGCCTCCGCACAGTTGAGTAGGGCTGTAAAAGCTGATGAAATCAGCGTAGTAGAGCCCACTCAACCACTGCGTCTTTCTCGACAATCCAAAAATAATTGAGAGGCTAGGACTTTTGTCCCAGCCTCTTTTTATCTATCAGAGAGAGCTAAAAATTTCTCTCTTTGTTAGTTGAACTATTTGTTAAGATGCATTGAAAATCTATTTCGTTAGAAAATTGACTATTTTTAATGAATAAATTATTGACGAGTCAATTTCCGTTTGATTCCAACAGCACCTGCTAAGACAAGAATTCCAGAGAAGACGAGTCCAGATGCAACAACTTCACCTGTGTTTGGAAGAAGCGATTTGCGACCTCCCCCATTGTTTCCACCATTTGAACCTGGCGCACTTGGTGTCGTTGTGGTACCAGAATGACTAGGTTTATTTGGATTTTCTGTAGTAGATGAAGAAGTCTTAGGCTCTGCAGTAGTAGTTGTTGTTGACGTTGTGTCTTCCTCACTACTATTGTGGTTTCCTGGTTCTTCTGGTGTTGTATCAGGAGTCTCAGGTGTAGTAGGTACAGTAGTCTTAGGCTCTTCAGAAGTAGTTGAAGTAGTTGTAGGCTCATCGGTTGTCGTTACTGTGGTCTTAGGCTCCTCAGTTGTAGTTGAAGTAGTCTTAGGTTCATCAGTAGTTGTTACCGTAGTGGTTGTAGTAGTCGGCTCTTGAGTCGTAGTAGTTGTGGTAGTCGGCTCTTGAGTCGTAGTAGTTGTAGTAGTCGGCTCTTGAGTCGTAGTGGTTGTAGTAGTCGGCTCTTGAGTCGTAGTTGTAGTAGTGGTTGTTGTAGTGGTTGATGTCATATCGCCATCCACTCCACCGTTTGCATTAATATTTGCAACAGATGCATTTACTTCCTTGGCAACAACGGCTTGCTCACCTTTAACGTGATACCAGACCTTAGTATTGTTTAAGAAATTCTTTTGATTTTCATTCTCTACTTTAGTCTGGTAAAAGATCAGGACACCAGTCTTATTAATTTCACTTTGAGGAATAGTAACCGTAATTTTTCCTGCTGCATCAATTGTGAAAGTTGCTCCAGGAAAGGCTGCTAAGAAATCATCGATAGCAGTTGAGCCACCGTAATATCCTGGTTTGTTACCTGTAGTAGTAATACTAAAACTATCTTTTACAAGTGAATGACCACCTTGGATGTCATCTTCAACACGAACATCACCATCTACATCTAAGTTCATTGCATTAATGGTTAGTGTCCAAAGAATATGTTCAGGATCATTCGCGTGCATATCACCCGCTTTGAGATAGAATGGAGCGCTGTTAACACCAGTAGCCATTTTCTTAACGTTTAATTCTACTTTTCTAGCTCCACTAATAATAGTGAATTTTCCAACATGCTCCTTATCGGTTGCTGTATCGTTATGACCCTCAATCTCAAACTCACCCCAACCGCGAATGTTTTGAAGGTTTTTGATAGCTTCATTGAAAGTAACTGTCGCAGATCCATCTGTAATGACCATGTCTCCAACGTAAGTTCCGTCAATACTTAGTGGAATAGTCTTTTTAAATCCTACCCCAAAGACTGTTCCAGAACTAGTCCAATTAACTTTTAATGTATCCCCCGGTTGAATCTTTTGTGCATGCTCATCAAATGTAAACTTAACAGTTGTTTGTCCACCATCTGTGATTTCTTCTGATGAAACAGTAAGTGAGCTAATATTGTTGCTGACATCGCCAGCTTTTACCATATCAGATTGCGACAATACGATGAATAATAATGGTAAAAATACAATAAAGAAGACTTTGGCAAGTCTACTTAGATTCATTTTTTTCATTTTCTTCTCCCATTTTTCTCCAATATTTACATCAATTTGTATGTTGTTGCCAAAAACTTACAAAATTGAGAAATTTTTATAGGTGTCTTTTAAGACGACATTAATAAAAGTGCACCCCCCACTCGTCTATTTTCAAAAAAGACATCTACAAAGTGAATTATATCACAAATTAGTAAGATTTTAACAATAAAAATATTTTATCTATGAAATTTTAAGGATTTTATAAAAATCAGATAAATGAAAAAGGACTATTGTTTGTTAAAATAGTCCTTTTAGCTTAAAGTGGAACAACTTCAAGCTTATGTTTTATCTCATTGTCACAAATTCTTCGGATCCGGTTGGGTGAATGGCGACGGTTGCGTCGAAATCAGCTTTTGTCGCTCCCATCTTGATAGCAACTGCAAATCCTTGGATCATTTCATCGACTCCGTAGCCAAGACCATGAAGGCCAACGACCCTTTCTTCGGGACCAGCAGTGATGAGTTTGAATTTTGCTTGCTGGCGGTGTTGGGTTACAGCAGTGTACATGGAAGCAAATTGAGAAGTATAGACTTTGATATTCTCTTTTCCATAAGTTTGATGGGCTTCTTCCTCCGTTAGGCCAATGGTTCCGATAGCGGGGTGAGAAAAGACAACGGTCGGGATGTTTGTATAATCCATTTTGGCATTCACTTTTCCATTGAATAGTCGTTCAGAAAGAGTGCGTCCAGCTTTAATAGCGACAGGAGTTAATTCTTTTTCTCCTGTGACATCCCCAAGAGCATAGATTCCTGGAATAACTGTATTCTGGTATTCATCCACTGCAATGAATCCTTTTTCATTTAAGGTGACGCCTGCAGCTTCTAGATTGAGATCCTGGACATTTGGTTTTCGTCCTGTTGCCCAGATAACATGATCTGCCACGTGGCTGGTCATATCTTCAAAATAAATCTTCACACGACCATCTTCTAATTTTTCAAGCTTCATGGGAACCTTGTGTTTGTGAAGCGGAAGGTTTTGTTTTTTCATTTCTTCCATTAAGCCATCGACAATGTAGGAATCAAACTTTCTTAATGGACGATCACCGCGAACGAAGAGATCGGTCTGAACACCAAGGGCATGGAGCACACCGGCTAGTTCCACTGCGATGTAGCCAGCTCCAATAATGGCAACAGATGTAGGAAGTTCTTCCCAAGCAAAGACATCATCAGAAGTTTCGCCAAATTCAGCTCCAGGAACAGAAGGAATAAAGGGATGGGCACCGGTCGCAATTACGATATGCTTGGCCTTAATGGTTTCTCCATTTACCTCAACCGTATGAGCATCCACAAAACGGGCACGTCCTTCAATTCGTTCAACCCCATTGCGTTTGAAACTGCCATCATAGGAATTACGGGAACGGTCAATATAGGCTTCGCGATTTTTTCTTAAGGTTGCAAAATCAAATTTTGTCTGTTCAGAAGTAAATCCATAGTCTGGTCCATAATCGCGAATTGCTTCTGCAATTTGTGCACCATACCACATAATCTTTTTAGGCACACATCCTCTGTTGACACAGGTGCCACCCAATTGTTTTTCTTCAATGACAGCAGCGCGCGCTCCGTACTCTCCAGCCCGGTTCATCGTAGCGATTCCTCCACTACCTCCACCGATTGAAATAATATCAAATTCTTTCATGTTTTCCTCCTAAATGGGACTTCAGTTTGATTGTAATATCAACTGTTACAAAAGTCAAGGGTTTAGCATGTTACCAAGCATTTAAATTTCATGTTGCCGTGTCAATTTTAGATAGAAAAGTAAGGAAATATGGTATACTATGGTATAGAATAAAACGCTTTCTTTGATGGAGAAAAACGATGAAGAAATTGAAAAAATGGCAACTATTTGCAGCTGCAGGTGCAGCTATTGCGGTGATTGGAACAGGAAGTGTGATGGTGTTTTCGCACCCAAGTACTCCTGATCAAGCAATCACGAAAGAAACTCCAATGGTGCAAACGGTCAAGGATGGATCGATCGCTTCTTCAGTCTTGTTAACTGGGAAAGTCACTGCCAACCAGGAACAGTATGTCTATTTTGATGGAACCAAAGGGGATTTGCAGTCGATTTTGGTCAATGTAGGAGATCAAGTAACAGCCGGTCAGCCGATTGTTCAGTATAGCAGTACAGAGGCCCAAACCGCTTATGATGCAGCCGTTCGTGCTGTCAATAAGGCAGATCGTCAGTTAAATGATTTACTGACAAATGGTGTGACCATTGATACGACAGGAGATGAAGAGGCAGATGACAAATCAGCTTCTCAGACCCAGCGAACAGTCGATTCTCAAGCTAGCGATTTACGAGATGCCAAGTCGGATGCGGTCGATAATATGAACAAGGCTAAGGCTCTTCTGGATGCGACAACAGTTAGGAGTAATACAGATGGTACCGTGGTCGAAGTCAATAAAGATGTTTCAAAATCGACTACAGGGACCAACCAAACTCTGGTTCACATTGTGAGCAACGGGAATTTACAAGTCAAAGGGGAGTTGTCTGAATACAATTTGGCCAATATCTCTGAAGGTCAGGAAGTGGTCCTCACTTCCAAGGTTTATCCGGATAAAACCTGGACAGGAAAGATTTCTTATGTAGCCAACTATCCGACCGACGCGGGTCAAGCAGGTGCCAATGCAGCAGGTGGAACACAAGGAAGCGGTGGAGCCAAGTACCCATTTACAGTGGATATTACCAGTGAGATTGGGGAACTCAAACAAGGCTTTTCTGTCAATATTGAAGTCAAAAGTTCTACTCAACATCCCCTTGTTCCCGTGACAAGTGTCATGGCTGATGGGGATACGAGCTATGTATGGACGGTCGAAAATGGCAAGGCTAAGAAAGTAAAAGTGACGCTTGGTAACGCCGATGCTGAAAACCAGGAAATCTTGTCAGGCTTGAAGAAAGATGCTCAAGTTATCGTGAATCCTAATGAGAAACTGGAAGATGGAAAAGAGATCGGAAAATATGACAAAATTGATTGAACTAAAAGGAATCAATAAAACCTATAAAAATGGGGATCAGGAACTTCGTGTCTTAAAAGACATCGATTTAGAAGTCGAAGAGGGAGAATTTGTGGCCATTATGGGTCCATCTGGCTCAGGAAAATCGACCTTGATGAACGTCATTGGCTTGTTGGATCGCCCGACCAGTGGAGAGTATTTTCTAGAAGGTCAGGAGGTTGGAAATCTCAGTGAGAAAAAATTAGCACGTGTTCGAAATGAACAGATCGGTTTTGTCTTTCAACAATTCTTTCTTCTTTCCAAGCTTAATGCCTTTCAAAATGTAGAATTGCCTCTCATTTATGCAGGAGTTCATCCTGCTAAACGGAAGGAATTAGCTGAGCAGTACCTTGAAAAGGTAGAGCTCCATTCTCGTATGCACCATTTGCCTTCAGAGCTCTCAGGGGGTCAAAAACAGCGGGTTGCAATTGCTCGAGCCCTCGTCAATCAGCCAGCCATTGTCTTAGCAGATGAGCCGACTGGTGCCCTAGATACCAAGACGGGAGAGCAAATAATGGACTTGTTAACCAAGCTAAACCAAGAAGGAAAAACCATTATCATGGTTACACACGAGCCAGAAATTGCAGCCTTTGCGCATCGTCGCATCGTCATTCGTGATGGAGTGATCTCCTCAGATAGCAAGCTGGAAAGGGGGACCTAATGCAAAATTGGAAATTTGCGATTAGCTCGATTATGAGCCATAAATTACGGTCTTTCTTGACCATGGTAGGGATCATTATTGGGGTTGCTTCTGTCGTTGTCATCATGGCTCTGGGAGATGGTATGAAAGCTGGTGTCACCAAGACTTTTACCAAGGACCAAGAGTATGTACAAATCTCCTATTCTCCCAACAAGAGTGGCTATGTGACAGGAATCAATATTGGCCCTTCTGAAGATACGGGAGAAGGCGGAGGCGAAAGTGGCCCTGCGGCTGAAGACCGAGGGATGGCTGCTCCATCAGATATCGATGGGGAAAATGCAGAAGATATTGACGGTCAAGTCCAAGAAACACCGCCAGTTGTGCAAGAATCTTGGGTCAAGGAATTAACCAAGATTGAAGGAATTGATGGCTACTATGTTGGCAACACCTCCAATGCAACCATTGCTTTTCAAAAGAAAAAGGCTAACGGGGTCAATATTCAAGGAGTTAATGAAACCTATTTTTCTGTTAAAAAAGTTGAACTCTTATCTGGACGGAAATTAACTCCTTCAGATTACAGTAATTTTTCACGGGTTGTGCTCCTTGATGAAGGCTTGGCTCAACAATTATTTGGAACGGAGAATCCTCTCAATCAGGTAGTCTCTGTTGGAGATAACAACTATCGAGTCGTTGGCATTTTCAAGGATCCAAATGCTGGAACAGCCCTATATGGAGCATCCTCAGGTGGTAGTGCACTCATGGCCAATACCCAGCTTGCCTCTGAATTTGGAACAGAAGAAATTCAAAATATTGTCGTCCACGTTCCAGATGTGAAGCAAATCAAGACCGTTGGGATCGAAGCTGCTCAAAAGTTAACAGAACTTTCAGGTGTTCGCCAGGGAGAATTTCAAATCTTTAATTTGGATAGCATCCTAGAGGAAACCAATAAAGTAGTAGGAATTATGACGTCAGTGATCGGTGCTATTGCAGGGATTTCCCTTTTGGTTGGCGGGATTGGAGTCATGAATATCATGTTGGTTTCTGTGACAGAACGGACGAGAGAGATCGGTCTTCGCAAAGCATTGGGAGCAACCCGAGGTAAGATTCTGGTTCAATTTTTGATTGAGTCGATGGTCTTGACCATCATTGGTGGGCTGATTGGACTTGGCCTTGCTTATGGTGTAAATAGCTTGATTACTACACTCGCAGCAGCCTCCCTAGAAGGACCACCGATTATTTCCTTAAATGTCGCCATCGGCAGTATTATTTTCTCTGCTTTTGTAGGCATCATCTTTGGAATTTTACCAGCGAATAAGGCTTCTAAGTTAAATCCGATCGAAGCACTGCGTTATGAATAAAAAAATAGGAGCGGGTCAGGATGAATTGCTTAAGATTCTCCACGCTCCTTTTTGATGCTGTTGTGGAATAGCTTGTCGAAACCTTTTCAATCATCTTATCTTATACAGGTCAAGCTATTTAGGTAGTCAACGACGGTCTTCAGATGTTTTTGAGTATTCATTCAAGAAGCTGCATTTTTTCTTCCATCTTATTTTTGTTTAATTGGTAAATATTAGTGAATTTCTGGTCTAAATATGATAGAATAGGGGAGAATAACTTAGGAGGTTCCAAATGACTACTGAACATATGGAAGAATTAAATGACCAGCAGATTGTCCGTCGTGAGAAAATGGCGGCCCTTCGTGAACAAGGAATCGATCCATTTGGGAAACGATTCGAACGTACTGCAAATTCAGGTCAATTAAAAGAAAAATATTCAGAATTAGATAAAGAAAAACTCCACGACTTGAACGAAACAGCTATTATTGCCGGTCGTCTTGTAACAAAACGTGGAAAAGGAAAGGTTGGCTTTGCTCATCTTCAAGACCGTGAAGGTCAAATTCAGATCTACGTTCGTAAGGATGCTGTTGGAGAAGAAAACTACGAAATCTTCAAAAAAGCAGACCTTGGTGATTTCCTTGGTGTTGAAGGGGAAGTCATGCGCACAGACATGGGTGAACTTTCGATTAAAGCAACTCATATCACTCACTTGTCAAAAGCTCTTCGTCCCTTACCTGAAAAATTCCACGGACTTTCAGATGTTGAAACCATCTATCGCAAACGTTATTTGGATTTGATTTCAAACCGTGAAAGCTTCGAACGCTTTGTAACCCGTTCAAAAATCATCTCTGAAATCCGTCGTTATTTAGATGGTCAAGGATTCCTTGAAGTGGAAACACCAGTGCTTCACAATGAAGCTGGTGGTGCAGCTGCTAAACCATTTATCACTCACCACAATGCACAAAACATTGATATGGTGCTTCGTATCGCGACTGAGCTCCACTTGAAACGTTTGATTGTTGGTGGGATGGAACGTGTTTACGAAATCGGACGGATTTTCCGTAACGAGGGAATGGATGCTACTCACAACCCTGAATTCACTTCGATCGAAGTGTATCAAGCTTACGCTGATTTCCACGATATCATGGACTTGACAGAAGGTATCATCCAACATGCTGCGAAAGCTGTCCATGGTGATGGTCCAATCGACTACCAAGGAACAGAAATCAAAATCAATGAACCATTCAAACGGGTTCACATGGTGGATGCGATCAAAGAAATCACAGGTGTTGACTTCTGGCAAGACATGACCTTTGAAGAAGCTGTAGCACTGGCAAACGAAAAACATGTACCGGTTGAAAAACACTACACAGAAGTGGGACAAATTATCAATGCCTTCTTCGAAGAATTTGTTGAAGAAACCTTGACGCAACCAACATTTGTTTACGGTCACCCAGTAGCAGTATCACCACTCGCTAAGAAAAATCCAGAAGATCCACGCTTCACTGACCGTTTCGAACTCTTCATCATGACCAAAGAGTATGCCAATGCCTTCACGGAATTGAATGATCCGATCGATCAATTGCAACGGTTTGAAGCGCAAGCGCGTGCCAAAGAATTGGGAGATGACGAAGCTACAGGCATCGACTATGACTATGTTGAAGCCCTTGAATATGGTATGCCACCAACAGGTGGACTTGGAATTGGTATTGACCGTCTCGTTATGTTGTTGACCAATGTAACAACAATTCGCGACGTCCTTCTCTTCCCAACTATGAAATAAGCTAAAAGAAAACACTGATCGCAAGATCAGTGTTTTTTTAGTCCTCTAAATAAGAGGTGTCGTTCCAAGTGTCTAAGTGATAGTGCTCAAAATCATCTGTTGTCAGAATCGTCACGCTGGCATTATCTAGTCCGCCATTTTTGCGGAGTTCTCCTGTTTCATAACCAAGCAAGGTTCGAATAGAAGCTGTCAAATTAGCCCCATGTCCAACGATGAGAACAGTATCGAGCTCTTTTCCTTTCAGGCTTTTTACAAAATCACAGGTCCGTTTGGTCGTTTCATAGACAGATTCTGCATCAAAGATTTCATTTTGAAAGCGGGCGAGGTTATGGCGAAAGGCATCCATTTGTTGGGGATAGATAGCTGTAATGGTAGAAATTTTAGCTCCTTCCAATTTTCCCAAATTCCATTCACGAAGAGCAGGCGTTGCTTGCAATTCTAGAGGTGTCTCCAATTGATCGAGGATGATCTGTGCGGTATGGACTGTTCGTGGCAGATCACTTGCAAAGGCTGCATCAAAAGGAACAGTAGCTAGGTGCTTTCCTAATTTTTCAAGCTGATGAATAGAGGCTGGTAATAGCGGAGAATCGCCATTTGATCCCTGAAAACGTCCTTCTTCATTCCATTCTGTCCGTCCATGTCGAATAAAATATAGTTTCACAATCTTGTCTCCCTCTTTTTCATTATTCTAAAATATCTGCAAAAGTCGCTTTAACGAAGTCTGCTAGAAGTTGTGGTTTGATTTGAATACTATGGCCGATTTCCCCGGCAGATACGATCATGGTCTCTAACTGAAGGGCTGATTCATCGATAAAGATTGGGAAAGGATGCTTTTGACGAATGCCCACGGGATTATTGGCACCATGAATATAACCTGTTGTTTTTTCGAGATCCTTTTGAGGAATCATTGCCACTTTCTTATTTCCTGATAATTTGGCCAATTTTTTCTCTGAAAGATGCTCCGTGATAGGAATGATCCCAATCACTGGACCCGTTTTATCACCTTTGAGAGCTAGGGTTTTGAAAATAGTAGAGCGATCAATCCCTTCTGGTAAGATCCCTTCTAAAGCGTTGATTTGTAAGCCTACGTGCTCAATTTTTGCTTTTGTTAAGATCTGCTCGACCAAGGTTTTTTTTACTTTATTTTTTTTTGCCATGACTTTCTCCTTTTTTCATTTTCTCTACAAAATCAGATTTCATTAGACCATTATAACATATAATAGTGGCGATATTACCTTCCCCTTTGAAAATAGAAAACAGCAGAAAAAGTGAAGATCACTTGATCTGCTGTTTTAAGGCTATGAGGAAGAGTTATCTTTTTGTACCTTGAAAAGTTTCCGATAAATCGCTTCTTGGTCTTGCGTCGGAGCAATTTGGTTGAGATCCAAGTAGTGTGAGAATCCATTTAATTGCCCTTGAGAGGTATATTGATGCAAGTCGTATTCCGTATTGGTATCTGGCGCGGCATTGTAGTAGCCATCATCAAATCCATAAGTAGGAATCCAAAGAGCTGTAAATTTATCAGTGGAGATACTATGTTCTTCCATGAAGTAGGTTCCGATATAGAGTCCAATATTTTTTGCACCCAAAGCTTGTAGTTTTGCTCGGAAAGCTTCAACACCTGCGTTCATATCCTTCATGGTTTTTTCCTCAACGTCTAACCAATAGTAGGTCGGTTTGTAAGGAGAAGCAGCCTTGTAAAATTCTTCTGCTTCTTTTTCCATTTCTTTTTTATCCTTAGCCGCGACATAAGCATAGACTGCGACTGGGATATTTCGTTTTTGGAATTCTTGGATATGGGTTTTAAAAGATTTATCCAGACCATTTAAGTAGGTTGCTGCATTTTCCTTTTTAGCTTGAGCCCCACTATGGACACGAACGATCACACCTCCCACATTTTGGGAGAGGACATCGTAATCAATTTCACTAGGCAATTGCCAGCCTGAGATATCAATGATCGGGCGGCCAACCAGTTCTGGATTGATGTCTTCCTCTTTTTTAGAAGAAGAGCTTGCAGTAGTTGTTTTTCGAGGTGTATTGGAGTTCGGAATGGTTTTGGTTGTTTCTTGTCGCTCTCTGGCTTGTAGATCAGCAATTGTTCGTGAAAGAACGAGAAAAGAAATGAAACTGATAAAAAAGACCAAGAGAACAACGGGTTTTATCCTTTTTCTCATACAGAATCATTTTACCGTAAAAAAAACGAAAAGGCAAAAGTTAATGCTTAAAAGATCCCAATTTCAGCCATTATTTTCAAAAAAAAGGAATCTTTTCATCGAAAAAGGATAAAAATATATGAAAATAAGAAAGATATTAAGAATATTTCTGGAAAATAGAGAAGAAGCCGAATCTTTTCTGGCCTTTCCTTGGTTTTGCTTCTTAAAAATGATATAATGAAGGTTGAACATTAGGAATATGGTGAATTATGAAAATTGAAAAAAGACATCTTTTAAATTATTCCATCCTCATTCCCTATTTGATTTTATCCATTATTGGTTTGATTGTAGTCTATTCGACAACAAGTGCCTTGGCAATTCAAAGTGGAGTGAGTTCTACTCGGATGGTGCGGACACAGGGACTCTTTTTTATCCTTAGTCTCCTAACCATCGCCTTGATTTATAAATTTAGCTTAAAGTTTCTTCGAAATAAAAAAGTGCTGGCTTTTGTCATCTTTATTGAAGTGATTTTGTTGATTTTGTCTAGGTTTATCACGGATACGGTCAATGGAGCTCACGGTTGGTTGACAATTCCTGGAGGGTTCAGTATCCAGCCAGCGGAGTACCTCAAGGTGATCTTAGTCTGGTATCTAGCCTTGATCTTTTCTAAACGACAAGACGAGATACGCGATTATGATTATCAAGCCTTGACCCACAATGAATGGATTCCAAGGAATTTAAACGATTGGCGTTGGCTGACCTTAATTCTGATTGGAATCGTTGTGATTATGCCGGACTTGGGAAATGCGACGATCTTGGCCTTAACGGTCTTGATCATGATTACGGCTAGTGGAGTGGGTTACCGTTGGTTTACCTCTTTACTTGGTTTAGTTGTTGGGGCGTCCACCATTGTCCTTGGTTCAATATGGATCATCGGTGTGGACCGTGTCGCTAAAATTCCAGTCTTTGGTTATGTAGCCAAACGTTTTAGTGCCTTCTTTAATCCCTTCAATGACTTGTCTGGCGCAGGTCACCAATTAGCTAATTCCTACTATGCCATGAGCAACGGTGGTTGGTTTGGCTTGGGACTTGGAAATTCCATTGAAAAACAAGGTTACTTACCAGAAGCGCACACAGATTTTGTATTTGCGATTGTGATTGAAGAATTAGGTTTTGTTGGAGCTAGCTTGATCCTTGCTCTCCTATTCTTCTTAATCCTTCGGATCATTTTAGTCGGTATTCGAGCAAAGAATCCTTTTAATTCAATGATGGCCATTGGGATCGGTGGGATGATCTTAGTGCAAACCTTCATTAACATCGGAGGAATTTCTGGTTTGATTCCGTCTACAGGAGTGACCTTCCCCTTCTTATCCCAAGGGGGAAATAGCTTATGGGTCTTATCCGTAGCGATTGCTTTCGTTTTGAATATCGACGCTAGTGAAAAACGGGCCAAGATGGAACAAGAAGGCATGGTTTTTGAAGAAAAAGGTAAAATCAAACCTTATTATTAAAAGGGAATTGTTGAATGGCTATTCAAAAAGGAGAAAAAATGGTCTTACAAAAATTAGAGAACTTCACAAATAAAGATATTATCAAAGAAGAAGCCGAAATCTTAACCAATTTATTAGATGATATTACGAAAAATTTGGTTCGTCCGGAAACCTTTGATAAAATTAGGCAGTTGAAGGATCTATCAAAAACACAGAACTATCGTGAGTTGAATCAAATAGTGGAACAATTGACAAATGAAGAAATGACAGTGATTTCACGTTATTTTGCCATTTTGCCACTCTTGATTAACATCTCAGAAGATGTCGATTTGGCCTATGAAATCAATCATTTGAATAACGTGGATGGTGAATACCTCGGAAAACTTTCTTCAACCATTAAAGAAGTTGCGAAAAATGAAGATGCACAAGAAATTCTTGAAAATCTCAATATTGTACCTGTTTTAACAGCCCATCCAACTCAAGTGCAACGAAAAACCATGCTGGATCTAACCAATCATATTCATGCTCTTCTTCGTCAGCACCGGGATGTTAAAGCTGGTTTAATGAATGAGAATAAGTGGTACAACAACCTTCGTTGTAATATCGAAATCATGATGCAAACGGATATGATTCGTGACAAAAAATTGAAGGTTACCAATGAGATCACCAACGTCATGGAATATTACAATAGCTCTTTCTTACAAGCTGTTCCAAATCTTATGTTGGAATACAAACGCTTGGCAAAAGAGCATGGATTAGAGCTTGAACAACCACGTCCGATCACAATGGGCATGTGGATTGGGGGAGACCGGGACGGGAATCCATTTGTAACAGCTGAGACCTTGAAGCGTTCAGCAACTATTCAAAGCGAAGTCATTTTGAACTATTACATCGAAAAGATTTCTAAATTATACCGTCATTTCTCCCTTTCAACGAGTCTTTCTAAAACAAGTGAAGCAGTAGCTGAAATGGCAGCCCTATCCAGTGATACATCCGTCTTTCGTGAAAAAGAACCTTACCGTCGGGCTTTCCACTATATCCAATCAAAATTGATCCAAACTTTGGTCAATTTAAAAGAATGGACGATGGTGGGAGAAACTAGAGAAGATCGTTATGCTGTCGAGAGGTTATTAGGAGCAAATGCTCATCAACAAGGGCCAGTTTCTGATTATATCGGCAATCGTATCTCTGGAGCTCTAAAGAAAATTTCTGAGAAAGAAGCACCAGCTTATGCCTCTGCTCAAGAATTTAAAGAAGACCTTGAAAAGATCAAAGATTCCTTGTTAGAAAATAAATCAGAGTATTTGATTTCTGGTGAATTTGCAGAACTTCTAGAAGCCATCGATGTTTTTGGATTCTATCTGGCCTCTATTGATATGCGTCAGGATTCGAGTGTACATGAAGCCTGTGTGGCAGAATTGCTGAAATCAGCAGGGATTAATGACCACTATTCTGATTTATCAGAGGATGAAAAGTGTCAAGTTCTCTTGAAAGAACTTTTAGAAGATCCACGTATTTTATCGGCAACCCATGCAGAAAAATCTGAACTGCTTGAAAAAGAATTAGCGATTTTCCAAACGGCCCGTGAATTGAAGGATCGTTTAGGAGAAGAAGTCATTCGTCAAAACATCATTTCTCATGCAACCAGTGTGTCAGATATGTTAGAATTGGCTGTGATGTTGAAAGAAGTGGGCTTAGTCGATACGGAAAAAGCTCGCGTTCAAATCGTACCGTTGTTTGAAACCATCGAAGACTTGGATCACTCAGAAGAAACCATGAGAAGTTACTTGTCTCTTCCGATTGCCAAACGTTGGATTGCTTCTAAGAACAACTACCAAGAGATTATGTTAGGATACTCTGATTCCAACAAAGATGGTGGATACTTGTCTTCATGCTGGACGCTCTTTAAAGCCCAACAACAATTGACCGCTATCGGAGATGAGTTTGGAGTGAAGATTACCTTCTTCCATGGTCGTGGTGGTACTGTTGGTCGTGGTGGAGGTCCTACTTATGAAGCCATCACGTCTCAACCATTGAAATCCATTAATGACCGTATCCGCTTAACTGAGCAAGGGGAAGTGATCGGCAATAAATATGGAAATAAAGATGCTGCTTACTACAACCTTGAAATGCTCGTTTCTGCAACCATTAACCGAATGATTGCCGAACAAAAGAGTCCATTTTCTATGTTTGATCGTTTCGGGGAAGTCATGGATAAAGTCGTGAATCGCAGTTACGATATCTATCGTGATTTGGTCTTTGGAAATGAGCACTTCTATGATTACTTCTTTGAATCAAGTCCGATCAAAGCAATTTCAAGTTTTAATATTGGTTCACGTCCAGCTGCTCGTAAGACCATTACAGAAATTGGTGGTTTGCGTGCTATTCCTTGGGTCTTCTCTTGGTCACAAAGTCGGGTGATGTTCCCTGGTTGGTATGGAGTAGGTTCTAGCTTTAAGGAATTTATCGATGAGGATCCTGAGAATATCGAAACCCTTCGATACATGTATAAAAACTGGCCTTTCTTCCAATCTCTCTTGTCAAATGTGGACATGGTCTTATCCAAAGCTAATATGGATATTGCCTTTGAGTACGCGCAATTGTGTGAAGAAGAAGAAGTGCGCAATATCTATCAGATTATCTTACATGAATGGCAATTGACCAAGGACATCATCTTGATGATTGAGGAACAAGACGAGTTGCTCGCTGAAAATCCTTATTTGAAAGAAAGTTTGGACTATCGGATGCCATACTTTAACGTCTTGAACTATATTCAGTTAGAATTGATTCGACGTCAACGGACTGGCCAACTACCAGCCGATCAAGACAAGCTAATCCATATTACGATCAATGGAGTGGCTACAGGATTACGAAATTCAGGTTAAAAAAAATCGGAACATTGTTCCGATTTTTTTAGTCCCTGATATTAAAGGACCAAAAGGTATGTAATGGCTTAAATAGAAGATTTCAAATGAGAATTTTCAAAGCTAGAACAGGATCTTTCAGCAAGCTGATAAAATAAAAGAAAAGAAGAGGAATAATTAAGAAAATATAGGTAAAAGGCTTGCAATTTTATCTAAAATTCGATAGAATAGTAAGGAAAGTTAGACTGTATTGCCTACTGTCTATCTATAAAATATATTTTATTGGAGGCTTTTACTCAAATGGCAAAAGAAAAATACGATCGTAGTAAACCGCACGTTAACATCGGTACAATCGGACACGTTGACCACGGTAAAACTACCCTAACTGCAGCAATCACAACTGTTTTGGCACGTCGCTTGCCTTCATCAGTTAACCAACCTAAAGACTATGCGTCTATCGATGCTGCTCCAGAAGAACGCGAACGCGGTATCACCATCAACACTGCACACGTTGAGTACGAAACTGCTAAACGTCACTACGCTCACATCGACGCTCCAGGACACGCGGACTACGTTAAAAACATGATCACTGGTGCCGCTCAAATGGACGGAGCTATCCTTGTAGTAGCTTCAACTGACGGACCAATGCCACAAACACGTGAACACATCCTTCTTTCACGTCAGGTTGGTGTTAAACACTTGATCGTCTTCATGAACAAAGTTGACTTGGTTGACGATGAAGAATTGCTTGAATTGGTTGAAATGGAAATCCGTGACCTTCTTTCAGAATACGATTTCCCAGGTGATGACCTTCCAGTTATCCAAGGTTCAGCTCTTAAAGCTCTTGAAGGTGACTCTAAATATGAAGACATCATCATGGAATTGATGGATACTGTTGATGAGTACATCCCAGAACCAGAACGCGATACTGACAAACCATTGCTTCTTCCAGTCGAAGACGTATTCTCAATCACTGGACGTGGTACAGTTGCTTCAGGACGTATCGACCGTGGTGTTGTTCGTGTCAACGACGAAATCGAAATCGTTGGTATCAAAGACGAAATCCAAAAAGCAGTTGTTACTGGTGTTGAAATGTTCCGTAAACAACTTGACGAAGGTCTTGCAGGGGATAACGTTGGTGTGCTTCTTCGTGGTATCCAACGTGATGAAATCGAACGTGGACAAGTTATCGCTAAACCAGGTTCAATCAACCCACACACTAAATTCAAAGGTGAAGTTTACATCCTTACTAAAGAAGAAGGTGGACGTCATACTCCATTCTTCAACAACTACCGTCCACAGTTCTACTTCCGTACAACTGACGTAACTGGATCTATCGAACTTCCAGCTGGAACTGAAATGGTAATGCCTGGTGATAACGTGACTATCGACGTTGAGTTGATCCACCCAATCGCCGTTGAACAAGGTACTACATTCTCAATCCGTGAAGGTGGACGTACTGTTGGTTCAGGTATGGTTACTGAAATCGAAGCTTAATTCGATCTAGTTCCCAGATTAACAATTATATAGACAGACAGAAAACCCCGTGAAGACGGGGTTTTTATTTTGGTAAAAAGTAAAATGAGCTTGTGCAACCTTTCATTATGACGAAAATTATGGTAAAATAGATAGTATAAAATTAGAAAAAAGAGGTATGTGAAATGTCACGTAAACCATTTATCGCTGGTAACTGGAAAATGAACAAAAATCCAGAAGAAGCAAAAGCATTCGTTGAAGCTGTAGCATCAAAACTTCCTTCAGCTGACCTTGTTGAAGCTGGTATCGCAGCTCCTGCAGTTGACTTGACAACTGTTCTTGCTGCTGCTAAAGGTTCAAACCTTAAAGTTGCTGCCCAAAACACTTACTTTGAAAATGCTGGTGCCTTCACTGGTGAAACTAGCCCACAAGTTTTGAAAGAAATCGGTACTGACTACGTTGTTATCGGACACTCAGAACGTCGTGACTACTTCCATGAAACTGATGAAGACATTAACAAAAAAGCAAAAGCAATCTTTGCGAATGGTATGCTTCCAATCATCTGTTGTGGTGAAAGCCTTGAAACTTACGAAGCTGGTAAAGCGGCAGAATTCGTAGGGGCTCAAGTTTCAGCTGCTCTTGCTGGATTGACTGCAGAACAAGTAGCTTCAACAGTTATCGCATACGAACCAATCTGGGCGATCGGTACTGGTAAATCAGCTTCACAAGACGACGCACAAAAAATGTGTAAAGTTGTTCGTGACGTTGTAGCTGCTGACTTTGGTCAAGAAGTGGCTGACAAAGTACGTGTTCAATACGGTGGTTCAGTGAAACCTGAAAACGTTGCTGAATACATGGCTTGTCCAGACGTTGACGGAGCTCTTGTGGGTGGTGCATCACTTGATCCAGAAAGCTTCTTGGCATTGCTTGACTTCGTTAAATAATGACATCTAAAAGGCGAGAGGGTTCTCGTCTTTTTTTATAGTAGAAAAAGGCTGGGCAAAAACTGTCCAGCCTTTGATGTTTGATAGGAGAAAGTGTAAGACGCAGTGGTTGATTGGCATCTTTGTTCGCCTTTTAAGCTCTAAAGATGACCTAATCAACTGTGCGGGGGTGGGAAGACGAACTCTTTTTAACTTGTCGGAGTTCTTTCCCACTCCCTTTGAGTTAGGAACGTCCTAATAGTTTCTTAATGAGAGAAATCAGTTTGTATTTCAGAGGACTTGGGTAATAACGGAAGGTCCCCATCTTACGGACGATGTAGCCATTGAAATTCTGTTTGAAACGAAGCACACCATCTGACCCGTCAAAGATTCCTTGAATACCAAGGAAGTTATATCTTGGGATACCACGTTTGATGGTTTCAAGCATCATATATTCTTGGAGAACAGCAGGAGCATAGAACTTATTAAATTCTGTATAAGAGCCACTGAATAAATAGGTGGATTCTTGTGGCATATAAACGAAAAGGCTACCTGCAAGAATGACGTCTTGATCTCCATATTTTTCAATATATTCTTTTGCGTCCTTCTTTCTCACCTCAAAGGTATCAAACTGGCTAGAGAATTCACGAAGTTGATTTTGTTTTTTCTCTGAATTGGGGTTGACTTCAAGATCCTTCTGTAATTTCTCAATCTTCTGTGCTAGTTTTCCTTGGTCTTTTTCAAGATTTGTGTAGTAATAGTGGAAGTTCAGTGTTGCGATCATGAAATCTGCATTGTCGCCAAAACTGTCATAGAAAGTTTGGTAATAATCCAAGGTCTTATCCTGATAGTCGCGACGGTCACTGGTAGAGGAAGTAATATCCTTAAAGAGTTGTAGTTCATCCCGGTTTAATCGTTTCAGTTCAATACCGAAAGATTTAGCTTTTTTGACTAGTGGCTTTCCTTTTTTACTGAAGCTCTTGAGAAGATTTTTTTCGGTGATGCCCTCCATATCTTTCACATAGTGCCAATCACCTTCTCCACCTGGATAACCTGTTGTTAAACCATCATGCTGATAGCCCAAGTTTTTAAGGGTATCCATGAAATGGGTTTGCTCTTCACTGGTTGGATTGCCGTCACTGTCAAAGGTTTGATAGGTATCATAGGGCTTAATAACGAGTTCAATAGCCCCATTTTCTTTCGCATAGTCTTTTAAGGCTGCATAGAAGGGTTCTAGCATAGCCTTCTCTTGGTAAAGGGGGCCAGAATTGATTTCCATATGGAGACCACCTGTCATAGGAAGACTGTACAAGATTGCTGCCACTTGGACTTGGTCTTCTTGTTTCCAAGCGATAAATTGGACCGTGTTTCCTCGCTTTTCAAGCAGATCTGCCATTTCAGCAGACTGGATAAAAGAGCGATGGGAGACAGTATTTGCAAATGAGGTAAATTCTTCTTTTGAAATTGTCGTAAGAGTCATGTAACTTTATTTACTCCTTAATTTTTTCCGGATCTTGTAGACTTTGTTTACAAGTGGATAGAGTGGACTGGTTGGGAGGTTGAATTCCCCAACAAATTCTTCAATGACTGGATTAAATTTAGACTTGAAATGATAGAGACCACCATCGAGTGAATTTTCAATGCCCCCCATATTTTGCCAAGAAGCACCACGGTCGAAAGCGTGTTGGGCAGTTTCATACCAGGTGAGGATAGCAGGTTGGTAACGGCGGAATTCTTCATCCATCCCTGCATAAACATTTTCAGACGTCCCACCGAATTCAAGGGTTAAGGTCCCAGATAAAGGAACAACCTGTCTACCTACTTGGAGATGCTGTTCAAGAAATTGCAGTTCTTCCTCTATCCGCTCTTTTTCTTTTTGGTTATTCTCAACCTTGCCAGGCTTTGTTTTTTCTGTGAATTTTTCAGCCTCAGCCATGTTTTTTTCAAGATCTTTTATAAGGGAGCTTTTCCGTTTTTCGAGATCTAGAGTAGACAAAGTAATGTAAGATTGTCCTTGATAGGTTGTGAGTAGTTTTTCGTAGTAGTCTTTTCCACGCAAATGAATGCTTTTACGAGCTTCAGTCTTTTTCATGAGAGAAGCAAAGTCCTCTAACAATTCGGTCCCGCCAAATTGGACTTGGATCCCTTTGTTTCGAGCAGTTCGGATGGCTTGTCGAGTAGATTTTGAAAGATCTTGCTCGGTGAAAAACTCTTTGTGGATATTCGCTTGAAAGCGTGGTTGGATATTTTCTGCCATATCACTGGTTCGGCCAGTCCATTCAACCCCTTCTTTAGTTAAGGTGTCGATCACCGCTTGCACAGCAGGAGCTTCCGTCTGTTCTTGTCCAATCAAGTGTTTACTCAAGAAAAGACTTGGATCAAATTTCACAAACAAGGCCTTGTATTGTTTGGCAATATTTTTAAGGGACTGGATCACAAATGAAACCAGCTCTTTGTTTTGGTAATCCATGATCGGGCCTCGAGGAATGTAGAGCATGGAAAAGCCAAGTGGTAGGGGTTGAATCAAGACGCTTGCAACAGCGACTAATTGGTTTTCTTGATAAAAACCAACCCGTTCATTTCCCCAATTATCTTTGATTTTTGCCCATGAGCTGCTTTGTAAGAGATTGGTTTGATCACTCTGAATAACAAAGTCATCATGCTCACTAGCAGAAATTCCTAGCTGGTAATGGTACATTTCTTATAATACCCACTTTCTAATGGCGTATGCAACGCCAGATTCATCATTTGATTTGGTAATAGTTGTAGCAATTTTTTTAAGAGCTGGATTGCCATTCTCCATAACGACGGCATGTCCCACGACTTCTAGCATGGAACGGTCATTTTCCTCATCTCCGATGGCCATGGTTTCTTCTTGCTGGATTCCAATTCGTTCAGCTAGATGAAGAACAGCTGCTCCCTTATTGGTTGTTTTCCCTAGAATTTCTAAATAAAAAGGAGCTGATTTGACCATAGTGAAGCGGTTCGTGAATTCTTTAGGGATTTTTGCAATCGCAGCATCTAGAATATCTGGTTCATCGATATACATGGCCTTGACAAATTCTTTCTCACGAACTTCTTCAGGCGTCCGGTAATAAACAGGCATATTGACCAGTTGAGATTCATGAATGGTGTAGCGTCCGATATCGCGATTGCTGGTATAGATGCCGTCTTTAGTAATAGCATGAGAGTGGATTTGGAGTTTGTTAGCAAGAGACTCGATATCGAGATAGTCCTCATAATCTAAAAGGTCTTTGATGAGTTCTTTTCCGGTAGCGGTTTCTTGGACCAGACCGCCATTAAAGGTAATGACATAGTCTCCAGGATCCATCAAATGGAGTTCCTTTAAGAGTTTTGAGACACCTGCAATGGGACGACCGGTTGTGATCACAATTTTAATGCCTGCAGCTTTAGCGTCTTGAATGGCTTCAAATACGGAAGGTGTGATTTCTTTCTTTGAATTAAGAAGTGTACCGTCGATATCGATCGCCACTAATTTAATGGACATCCGTCTCTCCTGTAAAATAATCATTGGTGATATAGGAAGTGAATTCCTCTACTTGCTTACTGAAAAGTCCATTAACCTCCAGCATTTCTTTGGGGAAATAGAAGCGGTTGTCCCCATAGCGAGTTCCTGCTAAAGCAGCGACGAGTGGAGACAACTGAGACAATTCAGCGAGACTCCCATCTTTTCGGATCATCTCGATCTGGGTCCGCGGTTTTTCAAGCTCTGGTCGATAAATATCGTAGGGCAGGTCGAAATTTTGATGAATAGCTGTGTAGTAGGTTGGATTAAACCCAACCTCTTTAATCAGTTTTTCAAGGATTGTTAAGTCTTTTCGCTTATCTTCTGTAAATAGAATCGATTTAAAGACTTTCCGATTAATATAGCGCTGAGCAAGATCAGATAAGATGGTATCCGGACTATCCATCCAGACTTGGAAATAGGTATTCATCACACCGTCATCTAGATTTAGGTAGTCTTGGATAGTGATCTCTTCTTCAAAAAATGGGATCAAGCGAGGTGAAGTCAATTGAAAATACTCTTTTTGATCTGGATAAATGGTTCTAGCGCGCTTGAGTAGATTTTGAAGGAGGACTTCCATGGCACGAGTAGCCGGGTGGAAGTAGACCTGCATATACATTTGGTAACGGCTGACCACATAATCCTCGACAGCGTGCATGCCATTTTGTTGGAAGGCAATGCCATTTTCAATCGGTCGAATGACGCGCAAAATACGGGTCAAGTCAAATTTTCCATAGGAAGCACCCGTAAAGTAGGCATCCCGTAGTAAATAATCCATTCGGTCCACATCAATTTGACTAGAAATCAATTGCACCACTTGTTTATTGGGATAGGTATGATCAATGACGCTGGCAACACGATTTGGGAAATCAGGTGCCACTTGTAAGAGGATCTGATTGACCTCCGTCTCTGGACTGGTGATGATCAGCTGGGTCATTTTTTCATGATCGGTCCCAAAGAGTCCTTCGAAGGTATGAGAATAGGCACCATGTCCGATGTCATGAAGAAGAGCGGCTGTCATGGTCAGTAAGTTTTCATCAGAGTTCCATTGCTCTGCATACTTTTCCTCAAAAATGGACAGAATGCGTCTTGAAATTTCATAGGCGCCAAGACAGTGAGAAAAACGACTATGCTCCCCACCGTGGAAGGTAAAACCAGATGTCCCCAGTTGTTTGATGCGGCGTAGTCGTTGAAATTCTTTACTATTAATTAATTGATAAATGATGGGATGATCCACATGAACGTAATCATGCACGGGATCGCGAAAGACTTTTTCATTCATGGGTCTATTATAGCAAAAAAAAGCCTATTTTGCGATATAGAGGCTAATAGGGGCAGTCAAAATGCGTAAAATTTGATAGAATAGTAAGGCAAGAAAAGAAGAGAAGGAGACAAAGATGCAGATTCGCATTCAAAATACCATTCGATTTGGAGAAGAAATGGAAATTGTTGATCAGTACTATCAAGGTGAATGGAAGGAAAAAGCAGGTTTTCAATATCTCTTGTATACCAATGAAGAAGATGAAAAGGTTGCTTTGAAATTTTCCAATGATGAATTGGTCATGACACGATTCTCAAGTCCTAAATCCATCATGCGTTTCTACAAAAATGAAGATGGTGGGGCAATCATCCCAACTCCGATGGGCATTCAGCAGTTTTTGATTACAACAGACCTCTTTCAATTAGAAGCAGGTCATTTGAAAGTCTCTTATCGCTTGTTAGCTCTCGATGGAGAACAGGAATTTGCTAATTATCAATTACTGGTGGAATGGGAAGAATAGACCTCATTAAATTATTAGAGATCCCGCTTGCTTTATTCTATAAAAATGGTATAATAAAACCACTCAAGGGAGTAGCTGGCGGTTTTCCGCGATAGTGTCGTCATTACGAATTATTTCCGGCACTATATTAAACAGCGAGACTTGTTTTTTTAAAAAACAGGTCTCTTTTTTTGTAAAAAGAGGCCAAAAAGGAGGAGACTGTTTTGTCAAAAGAACAAAATAAAGATTTGTTTTACACGCAATCTTCTGAGGAAGTCCTAAAGAACTTGGATTCATCTGTCGAAGGTTTGTCAACCGCCCAGGCTCAAGAACGCTTAGCGAATTATGGTCGTAATGAGTTGGAAGAGGGTGAAAAACGTAGCCTACTAGCTAAATTCCTTGATCAATTTAAGGATTTGATGATTATCATCTTGCTTGTGGCAGCGGCACTTTCTGTGATTACAGAAGGAATGGACGGTCTAACGGATGCCATGATCATCTTGGCCGTTGTTGTCTTGAATGCTGCCTTTGGGGTTTACCAAGAAGGGCAAGCAGAAGCAGCCATTGAAGCTCTGAAAAATATGTCTAGCCCCATGGCTCGTGTTCGTCGTGATGGCCATGTTATTGAGATTGACTCAAAAGAATTGGTACCCGGAGATATCGTCTTGCTTGAAGCGGGAGATGTCGTGCCTGCAGATATGCGTTTGTTTGAAGCAGCTTCTCTTAAAATTGAAGAAGCAGCTCTTACAGGGGAGTCTGTGCCAGTTGAAAAAGATGTGACAGGACTTGTTGAAGCAGATGCTGGTATCGGAGACCGTGTCAATATGGGTTACCAAAACTCAAATGTAACTTATGGTCGTGGTATTGGTGTCGTAACAAACACTGGTATGTATACAGAAGTTGGTAAGATTGCAGATATGTTGGCCAATGCCGATGAGACTGAAACACCATTGAAGCAAAGCTTGGAACAATTATCTAAAGCCTTGACTTACTTAATTGTTGTGATTGCGGTCATTACTTTCTTAGTTGGTGTCTTCGTTCGTGGAGAGCATCCATTAGAAGGCTTGATGGTTGCGGTAGCCCTTGCGGTTGCGGCCATTCCAGAAGGACTTCCTGCCATTGTAACTATCGTTCTATCTTTGGGAACTACAACCCTTGCCAAACGCAATTCGATTGTTCGTAAATTACCAGCGGTTGAAACTCTTGGTTCAACAGAAATCATCGCATCTGATAAAACAGGTACTTTGACTATGAACCAAATGACTGTTGAGAAGGTCTACACCAACGGTCAATTGCAAAGCTCAGCAGCTGAGATTGCTGCTAGCAACAATACCCTTCGTATCATGAACTTTGCCAATGATACTAAGGTGGACCCATCTGGCAAGTTGATTGGGGACCCAACAGAGACTGCTTTGGTACAGTTTGGTTTGGATCACAATTTTGATGTTCGCGAAATTTTGAAGGATGAGCCACGTGTGGCAGAATTGCCATTTGACTCTGACCGTAAGCTTATGTCTACTATCCATAAGGAAGCAGACGGTTCTTACTTTATCGCTGTCAAGGGGGCTCCTGACCAATTGCTCAAACGTGTGACACGTATTGAAGTCAATGGGGAAGTTCGTCCTATCACAGATGAAGATAAGAAAGCTATCCTTGTTACCAACAAAGACTTGGCTAAACAAGCCCTTCGTGTCTTGATGATGGCTTATAAGACAAGCAACGAAATCCCAACCTTGGAATCTGAAATTGTTGAGTCTGACCTGATCTTCTCTGGTTTGGTCGGAATGATTGACCCTGAGCGTCCGGAAGCAGCAGAAGCTGTCCGTGTCGCTAAGGAAGCGGGTATCCGCCCTATCATGATCACGGGTGACCACCAAGATACAGCAGAAGCTATTGCCAAACGTCTGGGAATAATCGATCCAAATGATACAGAAGACCATGTCTTCACAGGGGCTGAGTTGAATGAACTCTCTGATGAAGAATTCCAAAAGGTCTTCAAACAATACTCTGTTTATGCGCGTGTATCACCTGAACACAAGGTTCGGATCGTAAAAGCATGGCAAAAAGAAGGTAAAGTTGTTGCCATGACAGGGGATGGGGTCAACGATGCACCATCACTTAAGACAGCTGATATCGGTATCGGTATGGGGATCACTGGTACAGAAGTTTCTAAGGGAGCTTCAGACATGGTCCTTGCAGATGATAACTTTGCAACCATTATCGTAGCGGTAGAAGAAGGACGTAAGGTCTTCTCAAATATCCAAAAATCTATCCAATACCTCTTGTCTGCCAATATGGCTGAAGTCTTCACCATCTTCTTTACAACCCTCTTTGGATGGGATGTTCTTCAACCAGTACATCTTCTCTGGATTAACCTGGTTACCGATACTCTTCCAGCCATCGCTCTTGGTGTGGAACCAGCTGAGCCAGGTGTCATGACCCACAAACCTCGTGGACGTAAGTCTAACTTCTTTGACGGTGGTGTCTTCGGAGCTATCCTTTATCAAGGAATCTTCCAAACTATGCTGGTTCTTGGTGTCTACGGTTGGGCTTTGATTTCTCCTGAACACTCTACCCGGGCAGAAATCCATGCAGATGCTTTGACCATGGCCTTTGCGACTCTTGGATTGATCCAATTGCTCCATGCCTTTAACGTTAAGTCTGTTTACCAATCAATCTTTAAAGTGGGACTCTTCAAGAACAAGACCTTTAACTGGTCTATCCCAGTTGCCTTTATTCTCTTAATGGCGACGATTATGGTACCTGGATTCAATAAACTCTTCCACGTATCTCATTTAAGCTTGACGCAATGGTTGGTTGTTGCTGTAGGTGCCCTTATGATTGTTGTTTTGGTTGAGATTGTCAAAGCCGTTCAACGTGCACTTGGTAAAGATAAAAACGCCATTTAATCGCGTATCAAAAGTCATCTTCGGATGGCTTTTTTGTGTACAGAAATGTCTGGGCATATTTCTTGAGGCAAGACTGGATTTTTGATAAACTAGACAACAGTTTGAAGAAAGGAAACTTATATTATGAAAAAGTTTTTTGCTGAAGTAATCGGCACATTTATGCTTGTCTTTATCGGGACTGGCGCAGTTGTTTTTGGAAATGGGACAGAAGGTCTGGGGCATTTAGGAATTGCCTTGGCATTCGGTTTATCCATTGTTGCAGCTGCTTACTCAATTGGGACTGTTTCGGGTGCCCACTTGAACCCGGCTGTTTCGATTGCCATGTTTGTGAACAAACGCTTGTCTTCAAAGGACTTGGTTAATTATATTGCAGCGCAAGTAGTGGGTGCGGTTCTCGCATCTGCAACAGTACTCTTCCTCTTGTCAAATTCAGGTATGTCAACAGCTAGTCTTGGTGAAAATGCCCTAGCGAAGGGTGTGACTCCATTTGGCGGTTTCTTGTTTGAAGTGATTGCGTCCTTTATCTTTATCTTAGTCATCATGACAGTGACATCAGCTACCAAAGGTAATGGCAAGATCGCTGGTCTTGTGATCGGTTTGAGCTTGACTTTGATTATTCTTGTTGGTTTGAACATTACAGGACTTTCTGTTAACCCAGCTCGTAGCTTGGCACCTGCCCTCTTTGTTGGTGGTGCAGCCCTTCAACAAATTTGGATCTTTATCTTGGCTCCAATTGTCGGTGGTGTTCTGGCTGCAATCGTTGCAAAAAATCTCTTGGATACTGAAGAGTAAAAAAATTGGTTCCGAAGGAGCCAATTTTTTTTATAGTTCAAGGATCGTCATAGCTTGAGAAAATTCATGAGCGAGCTGTTTTTTCTTGTATGCTTTAAATTCGGGGAGGTCTTTGATTCTGCGATAGCGTTTGTAGGGATCGTATCGTTTTGGAAAATCATATTCAGGAAAAGCTTCGAAAAATTGTTTGCAAAGCTCCCATTCTCGGACATAGCCTAAAGGTCTGGCATGATAGGTGATGGTGTCGATTGTCCTATCTGAAATTCGGTGGTGGCTGTGTCCAAATATGACATCTTTGACAGGGAATTGCCGAAAAAGCTCATGAAAGGCTTGGCTCCCTAGAAAAGCATTGAAGCGTTCAAAATAAGGGTGGCGCAGGAGAAATTGACTATGAGGCACAAAGTGCATAGCAATAATCAAGGGTTGATCTATACGCATGAGCTCTTGTTCCAGCTCTTGCAACAGACGTTGTGTAATGGCTGGATCGGACCCCCTTCGTTGGAGGCGTCTGTCAAACCAAAATAGATTCTTGGTTTGGAGATGTTTTTGGGGAGAGATAGTAGGAACAAAGCTGTAGTCATACCAGCCCGAAAAGGCAAGAAGCGTATGATTGGAGAAGGGAATCTTTTGAAATTCAAAAGGTCTTATGGCGTTTTCTGATAGTCCAAGCATATCATGATTTCCCAAGCTAAAGGTCACTGGAAGGTGACATTGAAGTTGGTCTAAAAATTCCTGTGACGTCTTTTCAAAGCCGTTGGCAATATCTCCTGCAATATGGAGATGTTGAATTTTTTTGTCCTTGAAAAGAGTGATCAGGGTCTCTAATTCATCTTTGCCGAAGTTGTTCGAATCAATATGTAAATCGGACATAAAAGCTACTGTTGTCATGCTACCAGTCTAGCATAAGAGGACCTTTTTTTCTAACAATTAGGTTACAAATGAATAGAAAAATGCTGAAAATCAGCTGGATTGGTGGTGGTCAACCAGCAGATCCAATATTGGAAGGTGGGCAAATAGTAAAGGTTATGATATAATAGACTAGATACATAGAAAGAGGTACTTATGGACATTTCAGAAATTCGTCAAAAAATTGACGCAAATCGTGAAAAATTAGCTTCTTTCAGGGGGTCTCTTTGACTTAGAGGCATTGGAAGAAGAAATTGCCATTTTAGAAAATAAAATGACAGAACCTGATTTTTGGGATGATAACATTGCTGCGCAAAAGACATCTCAAGAATTAAATGAACTCAAGCAGACCTATGAAAATTTCCATCAAATGGTGGATCTCTTTGATGAGTCAGAAATCTTACTGGACTTTTTGGCAGAAGACGATTCGGTCAAGGAAGAATTGATCGAGAAGTTGGAGGAGCTGGATAAACGTATGACCAGCTATGAGATGACCTTGCTATTGTCTGAACCCTATGACAATAATAATGCCATCCTAGAAATCCACCCAGGTTCAGGAGGGACAGAAGCTCAGGACTGGGGCGACATGCTTCTTCGGATGTATACTCGTTTTGGAAATGCTCATGGCTTCAAGGTTGAAGTCTTGGACTATCAGGCTGGAGATGAGGCTGGAATCAAGTCTGTGACTCTATCCTTTGAAGGGCCACATGCGTACGGTCTTCTTAAATCTGAAATGGGCGTACACCGTTTGGTTCGGATCTCTCCATTTGACTCCGCTAAACGTCGTCATACCTCCTTTACATCTGTTGAGGTCATGCCCGAATTAGACGATACCATCGAAGTCGAAGTTCGTGATGATGATATCAAGATGGACACCTTCCGCTCTGGTGGAGCTGGTGGACAAAACGTCAACAAGGTTTCTACAGGGGTGCGCTTGACCCACATTCCGACAGGGATTGTAGTGGCGTCCACCGTGGATCGGACCCAATACGGGAACCGTGATCGTGCGATGAAGATGTTGCAAGCTAAACTCTACCAATTAGAGCAAGAGAAAAAAGCAGCAGAAGTGGATTCTCTAAAAGGGGATAAAAAAGAAATCACCTGGGGAAGTCAAATCCGCTCCTATGTTTTTACCCCTTACACCATGGTTAAGGATCACCGGACCAACTACGAAGTAGCGCAGGTGGACAAGGTGATGGATGGAGATATCGATGGCTTTATCGATGCCTACCTTAAATGGCGTCTCCAATAACCTAGAGGGAATCAACCAGAAAAGAATGAAAGGAATTTCATTACATGTCAATGATTGAAATGAAAGATGTTGTCAAAAAGTATGACAACGGGACGACGGCCCTTCGCGGGGTCTCTGTCCAAATTGAACCAGGAGAATTTGCCTACATCGTAGGACCTTCTGGTGCAGGGAAGTCGACCTTTATTCGACTTTTATACCGTGAAGTCAAACACGATAAAGGAAGTTTGAAAGTAGCTGATTTTGATTTGGATAAAATCAAAAAACGCGATATTCCTATGTTGCGACGCAATGTGGGAGTGGTCTTCCAAGATTATAAATTGCTTCCAAAGAAAACCGTTTATGAAAATATTGCCTACGCAATGCAAGTTATCGGTGAGCGCCGTCGCAATATTAAAAAGCGTGTTATGGAAGTTTTGGATCTTGTCGGATTGAAACACAAGGTCCGCTCATTCCCGAATGAATTGTCCGGTGGAGAGCAACAACGGATTGCGATTGCTCGTGCGATCGTCAATAATCCGAAAGTCTTGATTGCGGATGAGCCAACGGGGAACTTGGACCCAGATAATTCATGGGAAATCATGAATCTTTTGGAGCGGATTAATCTGCAAGGGACCACAGTATTGATGGCGACCCACAATAGCCAGATTGTAAATACTTTACGTCACCGTGTCATCGCGATTGAAAATGGTCGTGTAGTGCGTGATGAAGCGGAAGGAGAGTACGGATACGATGATTAGAAGATTTTTCCGACACTTAATCGAATCGCTTAAAAGCTTGAAACGAAATGGTTGGATGACGATTGCAGCGGTCAGCTCGGTTATGATTACTCTTAGCTTGGTTGCTATTTTCGCCTCAGTTATTGCCAATACCATCAAGCTTTCAGATGATATTCAAAACAGTGTGCGGGTTGTAGTATACATGCGCAAAGATATTCAAGATCAGAGCGAGCAGATTGAAAAAGACGGTCAAACCGTGACCAATGAAAACTACCATAAGGTCTACGATGCTCTGACAGCCATGAAGCATGTCGACAAGGTTGATTTTTCTAGCAAGGAAGAACAGTATGATAAACTGATCAAAACGGCTGGGAACAACTGGAAGATTTTTGATGGAGATGCCAATCCTCTCTATGATGCTTATTATGTAGAGACGACTGCTCCAAAATATGTGAAGCAAGTCTCAGCAGATGCTAAAAAAATTGAAGGAGTTTCTGAGGTTAAAGATGGTGGGGTCGATACCCAACGCTTGTTTGCTCTTGGAACCTTCATCCGAAACTGGGGCTTGATTGGTGTAGCTTTATTGATCTTCATCGCAGTCTTCTTGATTTCAAATACCATTCGGATTACCATCATTTCACGTAGTCGTGAGATTAAGATTATGCGACTAGTAGGAGCAAAAAATGGCTATATTCGTGCACCATTCCTTTTAGAAGGTGCTTGGATCGGTCTCTTGGGAGCCTTGGTTCCTTCAGCTTTGGTCTTCTATGTGTATAATGTTGTCTATACATCTATGAACAATAACTTGGCAGATCAAAACTTGTATCTCTATAGTCCTCATCTCTTGGTACCGATCATGGTCGGTGGCCTCTTTGGATTAGGAATTTTGATTGGGGCGATTGGTTCTTCAATCTCCATGAGACGTTTTCTTAAGATATAATAAAAAAGCAAGTTCGCACTTGCTTTTTTTGTCTACTTCTATGAGGACAGGAAGGATGATAAGGACTCTTTAGGATTGTCTAAAGAAGGGATTGAACATCTTCTCGTGACCAATAGAAGTCTCAGGGCCATGCCCGGGATAGACAGTGTAGGAAGATGGAAGGGTAAAGAGTTCTTCTCTGATACTGCTAAGTAACTGTGCCGCGTTCCCTGTTGGAAGATCAGTCCGTCCAATGGTTTCGCGAAAAAGGGCGTCACCGGATAGAACCAGGTGATCCTCAGGAAAGACGATAGAGACTCCTCCTGCAGAGTGGCCTGGTGTCTCCAGAACATAAAAGTGGAAATCGGCTATTTGGTAATCGGAGCTAATGTCATAAAGGAAGTCGGCCTCCTTGCATACAACATCTTCTAAATCCGCATGACGATCCAAACCAGATAAATTATCGACAGGAGAAGACAACCAACTGGCTTCTGCTGAATGGACATGAACAGGTGGGAAATGATAGGTCTGACGAACCTTTTCAAGACTCATAATGTGATCGTAATGCGTATGGGTTAAAAGAATCGCTACGATTGGTTTTCCGATGCGATCTATTTGTTTTTGAATAGTCGCCCAGTCGCTACCTGGATCGACAAGAATGAGGGAGTGGTCATTTTCAAGGTAGTAGGTGTTTTCATAAGCTACAGGATTAACGGTACGATAGATTTTCATAAGGACTCCTTTCTAGAATAGTGTATCAAATTGCAAGGAAAATAACAGGATTGAAGTCAGCCTGAAAGGAGAAAAAAATCTGCAGAGCTTGCTCAAACGTGATATAATTTTAAGTATTATGACAAGACAGAAACGGAAATATGCCATTGTGGATCTGGAAGCGACCAGTGCTGGAAGCAATGCTAAGATCATTCAGGTTGGGATTGTCATCATCGAAGATGGGAGGATTACGCAATCCTATGAGACGGATGTGAATCCCCATGAACGATTGGATGAGCATATCAAACAATTGACTGGCCTGACAGATGCTCGCTTGAAAAAAGCACCAGAGTTTGCACAAGTGGCAAAAGAAATTTTTGAATTAATAGAAGATGCCGTCTTTGTGGCCCATAATGTCAAATTTGATGCGAATTTATTAGCAGAAGCCCTCTTTTGGGAAGGATTTGAGCTAACGACTCCTCGGATTGATACGGTTGAATTGTCTCAAATTTTCTATCCGACTTTAGAACGCTACAATTTAGGAGCGCTTGCAGCTGAACTGGAAATTGAGTTGCACCATGCTCACTCCGCTTTAGCGGATGCTATGGCAACAGCCCAGCTACTGTTGAAATTGAGAGAGAAAATTGCCAGCTTACCGAGAGGATTGATCGAAAAACTTCTTTCGATGGCAGATTGTTTGATTTATGAATCACGACTCTTAATAGAAGATGCGCTTGAAGACAGTAGCCTTTTTTTACCAGCTCATTTAGTAGAAGTTCATGGTCTCTATCTGCGCAAGCCACAGCAGTTTTTAGAAAGTCGTCATTTGTCTGAACAGTTTGAACTCAATATGCAGCTGTTGGGAATGGAGGCTTATCCGGAGCAGAGAGAATTTGTTGCCTATATCGAGGATAGTTTGCAACAGCCACTTCCGAGTTTTATTGAAGCGCCAACGGGTATCGGGAAGACCTATGCCTATCTATTAACGCTTTTGGCGAAAACCTCCAAGCGCATTCTTGTCAGTGTTCCAACTAAAATTCTTCAGGATCAAATTATGAAGAAGGAAGGAAAGACCATCCAAGATCTTTTCCAAATTCCCTTTCATAGCCTGAAAAGTCCCAAGGATTACATCCAACTCGATAAATTTTATGAGGCCTTACAGAGTGAGTCAGATAATGGGATGATTCGACGCTTTAAAATGCAACTGTTGGTTTGGCTGACGATGACGGAAACGGGAGAGTTCAGTGAAATTGGCCAACTCTATCGTCATCTTCATTTTGTAGCTGACATTTGCCACGATGGCCAATTGTCGAAGCGTTCACTTTTTTATCAGGAAGATTTTTGGCGCCTCGGCCAGGAAAAAGTGAAAACCAGCCGGGTAATTCTGACCAATCATGCCTATCTGTTAACTCGTCTAGAGGATGATAAGAGTCTACTTCAAGAATCTGTTCTGGTAGTGGATGAAGCGCAAAAACTCTTCTTTGCTTTAGAGCAGTTTTCACAGAGAGAAGAAACCTTGCAATCCCTTCTTCTAGGCTTGCAACACGCCATCGAAGAGGAAAAAGATCTTCTGCAACGGCGTTTGCTGGAAAGTATTCAATTTGAATTAAATGCCTGCTCTAAGGAAGTTGTACAAGGAAAAACAGCGATCTTATCAGATCAAACAGTGGCAAAAATTCGACAGGATGTATCGGAATTAAAAAACGAATCTTTAGAGAATCTAAGGGAATTGTTTGATGAACGATACCAGATTTTTTGGATGGACAAGGAAGTGGTCGAAAGCCACCAGATTCTTCGTCTCCATGGAGGAGTTGAGGACTTGGTATCCTTTAAGGAGTTTGTGCCTGAAGAAGTGTCCGTGCTCTTTGTATCAGCGACGATCACGATCAGTAAAAAGGTTCATTTACCTGCTCTTTTGGGATACCAAGAGCAGCAGATCTACCGGGTGCCAATAACAGTCAAACAACACCAGGAATTGTTGGTGCCGATTGATTTTCCAGATGTCGTTTCTTTATCTTCCGTGGAGTATGCAGGAGAGATTTGTCAGCTCATCGATGAACTTTTTCCTCTAAGAAAACCAATTTTTCTTTTGTTTACCTCAAAAGAATTGTTACTGGAGACGTCAAACGCATTGAAGTTTCCTCATTTGGCCCAGTATCGAAATGGCGATGCAGCTAATATTAAGCGACGATTTGACCGAGGAGAAAGCTCTATTTTATTGGGAACAGGAAGCTTCTGGGAGGGAGTCGATTTTTCCCAACAAAAAGAAGTGATTCAAATCATCACGCGCCTTCCTTTTGATAATCCTAAAGATTATATGGTTCAAAAGCTGAATACCCAACTCAGAGAACAGGGGAAAAATCCCTTTTATGACTATAGCCTTCCAGTCGCAATTTTAAGGCTCAAACAGGCTATTGGGAGAACCAGCCGTTTTCAAGACCAGGAATCGTTGGTCCTCTTATTGGATCAGCGAGTGGTGACCAAACGATATGGAAAACAAATTTTAGATGGTTTGCAGCAAGTGTTGCCCCTTCATACGACAGTGAGAGAGCGGCTTGTTGAGCAAGCAGCTGCCTTTTTTGAAAGGAATTGAGAGAATGAAAAATAAAGGATTTGGACTTGCAATTGCATTTCTACTGGCTCTTTGCTCCATGTTTTTGGGAACTTTCTTTCCCATCATTGGCTCCAGTGTCTTTGCTTTGATTTTAGGAATTGTCCTCAATGAATTAGTAGATTTGCCGGAGAATTCACGACCAGGACTGAACTGGTCCGGTAAGAAATTATTGCAGTATTCGATTATCTTCATGGGATTTAGCTTGCCGATTGCGACGGTTGCCTCTACCGGCTTGTCTTCTTTGAAGATTAGTCTGCCAACGATAACAGTTGCCTTTCTTGCAGCGATGATCTTTGGGAAAGTCTTCCATCTGAAATCTCACCTACGGACCTTAATTGGATTTGGAACGGCTATTTGTGGTGGATCTGCTATCGCAGCAGCTGCTCCGATCATTGAAGCAGACGAAGAGGAAATTGCCTTATCTATGTCAACTATCTTCTTCTTCAACATTTTGGCTGTCTTTATCTTTCCAGTATTAGGGCATGTATGGCATATGTCTAATTTTCAATTTGGCCTCTGGTCAGGAACAGCCATTAACGATACGTCATCAGTTGTAGCAGCAGCGTTTTCTTATAGTAAAGCGGCGGGTGAAATGGCGACCATTGTTAAGTTAACACGCGCCCTGATGATTGTACCAGTTTGTTTAGGCTTGATCGGTTTAAAATGGTATCGGAGCAAGCAACAAGGAAGAAACAAAGGAATGTTAAAGAAAATTATTCCTTGGTTCATCATCTGGTTTATTGTGGCTTCTATTCTTTCATCTATCGGCTTGGTACCTAAAGTGGTTCTTCCTTACCTTAAGGACCTTTCTCACCTCTTTATGGCCATGGCCTTGGTCGGAATCGGAAGCAAGGTTTCTTGGAAACAGTTCCGTGCAGCAGGAGCAGCCCCCCTTCTAGTAGGGTTGATTGCTTGGTTTTGTGTAGCAGGATCTAGCTTGATTCTACAAATGTTGTTCTATTAATTGATTTGATGATTCTCACAGAAAGGAACGTGAATGAAGAAACATCATTTTTGGACGATTCACCTGGATTATTCGATCATTGGGATTGTCTTCGCCCTTCTCATGCTTGGGATTTTATCTGTTTATGTAGCAGTTTCTCATGACTATCCCCAAATGGTGTGGCCTTTTTTAGGACAGCAATTGGCCTGGATTGGTGTGGGATGCGTCATTTGCCTGATTGTGACCATTTTTAGCACGAAATTTCTTTGGAAAATCACTCCCTTTCTTTACCTGCTTGGCCTGGCCTTGATGGTTCTTCCCCTTGTTTTTTATAATCCCAACTTGGTAGCTTCAACAGGAGCTAAAAACTGGGTGGCTTATGGGAACATCACCTTATTTCAGCCCTCAGAATTTATGAAGATCCCCTTCATCCTGATGCTGTCACGCTCTATTGTCCGATTTTTGCAAAGAAATAAGGGGCGTGAGCGATTATTACGACAAGATTGGTTTTTGATTCTAGAGTTGACCATCTATACGATTCCGGTCTTTGCCTTATTGGCTCTCCAGCAGGACTTGGGAACGGCCTTAGTATTCTTGGCCATTTTTGCGGGCTTAGTGCTCGTTTCAGGAGTTTCCTGGAAAATTATCTTGCCGGTCATCTTGCTTTTAGCAGGTGGGTTAGCAGGCTTTCTCTTCCTCTTTCTTTCAGAAGGGGGGCGAGCTTTTCTGCACCAGCAAGTAGGGATGCCAACCTATCAGATGAACCGTATTTTAGCCTGGTTAAATCCTTTTGACTATGCACAAACCACCACCTACCAGCAGGCGCAAGGACAGCTAGCCATTGCAAGTGGTGGCCTCTTTGGGCAAGGCTTTAATGTCTCCAATTTATTGGTTCCCGTACGGGAAAGTGATATGATTTTTACAGTAGTAGCAGAAGACTTTGGCTTTGTTGGAGCTCTGGTGCTGTTGATTTTATATGTGACCCTGATTTACCGCATTTTAAAAATTACCCTCCAGTCCAATAACCAATTTTATACCTATATTTCCATTGGATTTATTATGATGCTGGTCTTTCATATTTTTGAAAATGTTGGAGCAGTAACGGGTCTTCTCCCTTTGACGGGGATTCCCCTCCCCTTTATCTCACAAGGTGGGTCCTCTATTATTAGTAATCTGATTGGTATTGGTCTGGTCCTTTCAATATATAATCATAGTAGCAAAAAGAAAGAGCCAGAAGAAGGGCCTCCAATCCGTAAAAAAGTAGTCCTTAAAAAGGCGCAATAGATAGAAAGAAGGAATGAAAATGAAAAAAGTAGCAACGATTTTAGCAAACGGTTTTGAAGAAATTGAAGCCTTGACCATTGTCGATGTTTTGAGACGTGCTGGGATCGACTGTGACCTCGTTGGGATGGAAGAAACGGTCACAGGTTCTCACCAGATCACAGTGGAAGTCGACCGTCTCTGGAATGGGGACCTGTCAGATTATGATGGAATCTTCTTACCAGGTGGGATGCCAGGAGCTGCGAATTTGCGGGATAATCCGGAATTGATTGCAGCTCTCCAAGAAGAAAGTAGAAAAGGAAAAATCATTTCTGCGATTTGTGCAGCACCAATTGTCTTGGCGCGTGCCGGCCTCTTAAAAGATAAACACTATACGTGTTACGATGGTTTTGAAGAAGAGATTCAAGATGGGCACTATCAGAAAGAAACAGTGGTGAAAGACGGGAATCTCTTGACCAGTCGTGGTCCTTCAACTGCGCTTGCCTTAGCCTATGCCTTGGTAGAGCAATTTGGAGGAGATGCCCAAAGCCTTCGTCAAGGAATGCTCTATCAAGATGTCTTTGGAGATGCTTAAAAGAGCTCTTTTGGGCACCATATTTTCTGGTGAAAGATCACATTCTATGTCGGAAAATGACTTCTCTTTGATTTAAAATGAAATGACCGTAAAAAATGGCTAAAATCCCCCCTAAATGAGGGTTTTAGCTTATTTTTTTTGTCCATTTGTGGTATAATATTGACTATGAATTATCATGATTTTATATGGGATCTTGGTGGGACGCTATTGGATAATTACGAAACGTCCACAAATGCCTTTGTAGCGACATTGAAGGACTTTCATATCCAAGCCGATCATGATTCTGTTTATGCAGCATTAAAAATCTCAACACAGGATGCAATTCAAACCTTTGCACCACATATTTCAAATTTTCGTACGGAATACAAGAAAAAAGAAGCCTTGGGCTTGCAAGAGCCGGTCTTATTTGAGGGAGCAAAAGAGTTACTAGAAGAGATCCAAGCACATGGAGGACGCCATTTTTTGGTATCTCATCGGGATCGCCAAGTTTTGACCCTTATTGAACAGACAGGCATTGCACCCTACTTTACGGAGATTGTAACAGCAGACGAGGGCTTTCCTCGAAAACCAGACCCAGCCTCTATGCTTTATTTGAAGGAAAAATATGGCATTCAAGACGGTCTGGTCATCGGAGATCGTCCGATCGATATTGAAGCTGGGAAGGCTGCAGGGCTTTCAACCTATTTATTTGATACCATGCCCCACTTACACCAGTTTATATTTGAATAGAAAAGGGAAATTATGACAGAGGATAAACAGCAAGAAATTCAAGCGCAAGAATATGATGCCAGTCAGATTCAGGTCTTGGAAGGACTAGAAGCCGTTCGGATGCGTCCGGGGATGTATATTGGTTCTACCTCAAAAGAAGGTCTTCATCATCTGGTCTGGGAAATCGTAGATAACTCGATTGACGAAGCCTTAGCTGGTTTTGCTAGCCATATTGAAGTTTTCATTGAAGCAGATAATTCGATCACGGTTGTCGATGATGGTCGTGGGATCCCAGTGGATATCCAAGAAAAGACAGGTCGACCTGCCGTCGAAACTGTCTTTACCGTACTTCACGCAGGAGGAAAATTCGGCGGAGGCGGCTACAAGGTATCTGGTGGTCTTCACGGGGTAGGATCATCCGTTGTGAATGCCCTCTCCACATCCCTCGATGTTCGCGTCTATAAAAATGGCAGTATCCATTACCAAGAGTATCGACGTGGACACGTTGTGGATGATTTGAAAGTCATCGGGGAGACAGATCGGACAGGGACAACCGTCCACTTTATTCCAGACCCAGAAATCTTCACGGAAACCACCGAGTATGATTTTGAAAAATTAAATAAACGGATTCAAGAATTAGCCTTTTTGAATCGTGGCTTGCGTATTTCTTTGACGGATAAGCGAGAAGGCCTGGAGCAAGAAAAGCATTACCACTACGAAGGTGGGATCTCTAGTTACGTCGAATACATCAATGAAAACAAAGATGTCATCTTTGAAAAACCAATCTACACAGATGGTGAAATGGATGATATTACAGTTGAAGTAGCTATGCAATATACCACAGGCTACCATGAGACGGTCATGAGTTTTGCCAATAACATTCATACCCATGAAGGTGGGACGCATGAACAGGGCTTCCGTACAGCTCTCACTCGTGTGATCAATGATTACGCTAAGAAAAATAAACTCTTAAAAGAAAACGAAGACAATCTAACTGGGGAAGATGTTCGAGAAGGCTTAACAGCAGTGATCTCGGTTAAACATCCAAATCCACAGTTTGAAGGACAAACCAAGACCAAACTTGGAAATTCAGAAGTTGTTAAAATTACCAATCGACTCTTTAGTGATGCCTTTTCTGATTTCCTTTTGGAAAATCCGCAAATTGCTAAGAAAATCGTCGAAAAAGGGATTTTAGCGGCGAAAGCTCGCGTAGCTGCTAAGCGAGCGCGTGAGGTGACCCGTAAGAAATCAGGGCTTGAGATTTCCAACCTACCTGGTAAATTGGCAGATTGCTCTTCAAATAATCCACAAGAAACAGAACTCTTTATCGTCGAAGGGGATTCAGCCGGAGGATCTGCAAAATCTGGTCGAAATCGGGAATTCCAAGCGATTCTCCCAATCCGTGGTAAGATCTTGAACGTTGAAAAAGCCAGTATGGATAAAATTCTAGCCAATGAAGAGATCCGTAGTTTATTTACTGCTATGGGAACTGGATTTGGTGCAGAATTTGATGTTACAAAAGCGCGTTATCAAAAATTAGTGATCATGACCGATGCCGATGTCGATGGCGCTCATATCCGAACCCTTCTGTTGACCTTGATCTATCGCTATATGAAACCAGTCTTGGAAGCGGGATATGTTTATATTGCGCAACCACCAATCTATGGAGTCAAAGTCGGTAGTGAAATCAAAGAATATATCCAACCTGGTGCCAACCAAGAAGCTGAATTAGCTGCAGCTTTGGAACGTTATTCAGAAGGTCGCTCAAAACCAACCATCCAACGCTATAAAGGTCTTGGAGAAATGGATGATCACCAATTATGGGAAACAACCATGAATCCAGAACACCGCTTGATGGCACGAGTATCAGTAGACGATGCTGCGGAAGCAGATAAGATCTTTGATATGTTGATGGGGGACCGCGTGGAACCACGTCGTAAATTTATCGAAGAAAACGCTGAATATAGTACACTCGATGTATAAAATTCACCGAACGCTTCCCATTAATGGATATTTTATGGTATAATTACTAGGATTACGTTCAAGTAATACGATGAAGGAGTTTTTATATGTCTAGTGGACTAATTGTTCTCATCTTTATTGTCGCCCTTATCTTGATTGTAGGATATGTGGTTGCAGTTATTTTGAGAAAACGAAACGAAGCCTTACTGGCAGCACTGGAAGAACGAAAAGAAAAGTTATACAACCTTCCGGTCAACGATGAAGTAGAGGCCGTAAAAAACATGCATTTGATTGGTCAGAGTCAAGTTGCATTTCGTGAATGGAATCAAAAATGGGTAGATTTATCCTTAAATTCATTTGCTGATATTGAAAACAATCTGTTTGAAGCGGAAGGCTATAATAATTCTTTCCGTTTCATGAAGGCTAAACAAGCCATTGACAATATCGAAAGTCAGATCCAATTGATCGACGAAGATATCAAGGCGATTCGCAAAGCCCTTTCTGATCTGGAAGAGCAGGAACAAAAGAATAGCGGTCGTGTGGTTCATGCATTGGATATGTTTGAAGAACTTCAAAAAGAAGTCACTTCAGACCCAGATCGTTATGGCAGTGCGCTTCCTGAAATTGAAAAACAAATTGGAAATATTCAATCTGAGTTCTCACAATTTGTAACCTTGAATTCTTCAGGTGACCCTGTTGAAGCGGCTGAAATCCTTGATACAGCTGAAAATCATATTGTAGCCTTAAAACAAATTGTTGAGCGAGTGCCAGAAATTGTCACTGCCCTTCAAGCAAAACTTCCAGATCAATTAGAGGATTTGGAAAGTGGCTACCGTAAGCTTTTGGAATCTGGATACCACTTCACTGAAACAGATATTGAATCTCGTTTCCAACAATTGCATGCTTCCTTGAAGAACAATATGGCAAATGTATCTGCCCTTGAATTGGACAATGCCATTTACGAAAATGAACAAATTCAAGAAGAAATCGATGCATTGTATCACATCTTTACCCGTGAAATTGAATCACAAAAAGTTGTGAAGAAATTAGTGAAACAACTGCCTGGTTATTTGAAACATGCCAAAGATAACAATAGCAAGCTTGCGGCAGAAGTGGAACGTCTCGGTAAAACATTCGTCTTGAATGAAAGCTTTAGCCAACAGTTAAAAGAGTTGGAAGCTGAGCTATCTTCACAAGAAAATGTGGTAGAAGATGCCTTGAAAGATTCATCTGAAACACAAAAGGCCTATTCTATCGTAGAAGAAGAGTTAGAAGCTATTGAAGCTCGATTGAAAGAAATCGAAGATGAGCAAATTGGCTTAAGTGATTCCCTTTCAAAAATTGAAAAAGACGATGCCAATGCTCGCCAAAAAGTCAACATCTATGCCAACCGTTTGCATGCCATTAAACGCTATATGGACAAACGGAACTTGCCAGGAATTCCTCAAGAATTCTTAGAAATTTTCTTCACTGCAAGTAACAATACAGAAGCTTTGATGGATGAGTTGGAAGGGGATAAAATCAACATCGAATCAACCAATCGTTTGTTGGAAATCTTGACCAATGATATGAATGAATTGGAAGAAGCGGCGTATCGAATTGTTCAAAATGCGACATTGACAGAACAATTGTTGCAATACTCGAACCGTTACCGTTCATTTGATGATCATGTACAGGCAGCCTTTGATGAGTCCCTTTATATTTTCGAAAGAGAATATGACTATGCGGCTTCCTTCAAAGTCATCTCAGATGCTTTGGAAATGGTAGAAGCTGGTGTAACTGATCGCTTTGTTACTTCCTATGAAAAAACCCGGGAGCAAATTCGCTTCTAATAACAGAAAATGACCTTTCAGGAGGTCATTTTTTTATCTTCAAATCATCATTGAAACTTGAAATTTAAACCCTATTTTTGTATAGTAAGGGAGAAATAAGAAAGGAAAGCGATGAAAGAAGTAACAGGTCTTCTCGTTATGGATGTAGATGGAACCTTGATAAGACAGGAAGGGATTGATCTACTAGCTCAAGAAGCTGGCGTGGGAGAAAAAGTGGCAGAGATTACAGCCCAAGCAATGAATGGGGAGCTGGATTTTGCAACATCTTTAGAGGCGCGTGTTGCTTTATTGAAGGGATTAGAGACCTCTATCTTTCCGAAAATTTTGGAGCAGATGGAAGTCACACCGGGTGCTGAAACATTGATCACGGAACTGCATCAAAGAGGTTACAAGGTTGGCCTTGTTTCCGGGGGATTTCATGAAGTCATTGATCCCATCGCGATGTCTTTAGGAATTGATCTAGTCCGAGCCAATCGTTTAGAGGTTTCTAATGGCCGTTTGACAGGGAAAGTCCTTGGTGAAATTCTAACTCCTGAAAGGAAAAAGGAGTCTCTCCTGACGTGGGCGAAAGAAAATCATGTCCCACGAAGTCAGACGATTGCGATGGGTGATGGTGCCAATGATCTTCTGATGATTGAAACAGCAGGTATCGGGATTGCCTTTATGGCCAAGCCAATCGTCGCTGAGCGAGCCCCATATCGTATCGAGAAGAGGGATTTAAGCCTTGTTCTTGAAATTCTAGACCAGCATAGAAAGGAAACAGCATGCATATCCTACTAGCCCCGGATTCATTTAAAGAATCCTTATCTGCCAAACAAGTAGCAGAAGCCTTGAAAAAAGGATTTCAAGAGGCTCTACCAGATGCAACTTTTGACCTCCTTCCTATTGGGGATGGAGGCGAAGGCACCATGGAAACCCTAGCTGGAGTTCTGGATGTAACGGAGTACCAAACTCAAGTAACCGGACCATTTGGACAGCCTGTTTCAATGTCTTACTACCAAAAAGATGAGATGGCTTTTTTTGAGATGGCTTCACTTGTCGGTTTAGGCACCATTCCAGCTGAAAAACGAAATCCTCTTGAACTGGAAACACGAGGAATTGGTGAACTTATTTTGCAATTGGTTGACCAAGGGGTTAAAACGATCTGTGTGGGAATTGGCGGTTCTGCAACGAATGATGGTGGGATTGGGATGGCAGCTGGATTAGGGGTAGCCTTCTATGATGATCAAGGCCATCTGCTTCGTCCTGTTGGGGCTTCGCTCGGTCGTGTGGCTAGAATAGATACCAGTGCGATTCCAAAAGCTTTAAAAGACATCGAGCTCCAAGTCTTAACGGATGTAACCAATCCTCTCTGTGGCAGTCAAGGAGCGACCTATATCTTTGGTGGGCAAAAGGGATTGAATCCCCTTCTATTTCCAGCTGTTGATCAGGCTATGCAGGATTTTTACCAGCTAGCAAATGCACGAATATTGTCCATGGCTGGCGCCGGAGCTGGAGGTGGCATGGCTGCTGGCTTGGTCGCTTTTGCGGGAGGTCAGATTTCCTCAGGAATTGAAAAAAGCCTCGATTTGATTGACTTTGATCACAAAGTACAAAAAGCTGATCTGGTCGTGGTCGGGGAAGGTAGGATGGATCTCCAATCTCTTTCTGGGAAGGCACCTGTCGGGGTGGCCAAACGAACACCAGAAAAGATACAAGTGCTTGCTATTTGTGGTAGCTTAGCGGAGGATTTGCCTGCTTTTCCTAGTCATCACATTGAAGCTGCCTTCTCTATCGTACCTGGTCCTTGTGGGGTAGCAGATGCACTCGCTCATGCTGAAAGAAATCTAATTTCCTGCGCTCGAAATATTGGGAACCTTTTAAAAATAAAAGCAAACTAAAAAACCAATGAAAAGGAGATGTTCCCTTCCATTGGTTTTTCTTTAGCTAAAGAGACGTTTCCAAAATGGTTTCTTTTCTGGACTAGCAGTCTCTTCTTTCTTTTCAAATAAATTTGGATACTGGAGACTCATGTCTGTTGGTGAAATTCCAGATGGATGATCCGTATGGATGATGAGACCAAAGGGAGAATGGCGACAGTCATCCGAAACGATGCTTGCCACAAGTCCAAGATCCTTGGTTTTTTTCAAATATTGTAGCTGGCTGCTTTCATCTAAAGCTGGGGAGATCTTGACCAAAACAGGATGAAAGCGATCTGAAATATCAGTGAGGATTGTCGAATACTGCTCCAGGTACATCTTGTCCCTTGCCTCCTCCAAGGTGCATGAAGCAATCACCCGCTCCTCATAAGTCTCCAAAAATCGACGTTGCTCATCCGGATTGAATCGAGTAGGACCAGCAGCTTTTTCTAAAATTGTTTTATTAATATCTGTCATAAGCTTAGTATAGCATAAAGCGCAGCAGAAGAATAGAAGAATGCGAAAAAATTAAATAAGGAGGGAAATAGAAGAAAAAAAGAAAGTGGAACCGTTTTCTTGTTAAAAACTTCTCAATTTTCGTAGATTTCCTTGTTTTTTCTTGAAAAAATAGCCTAATTACGATATGATAGAGGAGTAAAAAATATAACTCAATAAGGAGAGTAAGAAATGTCAATTATTACTGATGTTTACGCTCGCGAAGTCCTAGACTCACGCGGTAACCCAACACTTGAAGTAGAAGTATATACTGAATCAGGTGCTCATGGACGTGGTATGGTTCCATCAGGAGCTTCTACTGGTGAACACGAAGCAGTTGAACTTCGTGACGGTGACAAATCTCGTTACGGTGGTCTTGGAACTCAAAAGGCTGTTGACAACGTAAACAACATTATTGCTGAAGCAATCATCGGCTATGATGTACGTGATCAACAAGCTATCGACCGTGCTATGATCGCTCTTGACGGTACTCCTAACAAAGGTAAATTGGGAGCAAACGCAATCCTTGGTGTGTCTATCGCTGTAGCTCGTGCTGCTGCTGACTACCTTGAAATCCCACTTTACAGCTACCTTGGTGGATTCAACACTAAAGTTCTTCCAACTCCAATGATGAACATCATCAATGGTGGATCTCACTCAGATGCTCCAATCGCTTTCCAAGAATTCATGATCGTACCTGCTGGTGCACCTACATTCAAAGAAGCTCTTCGTTGGGGTGCTGAAATCTTCCACGCACTTAAGAAAATCCTTAAAGGTCGTGGTCTTGAAACAGCCGTTGGTGACGAAGGTGGATTTGCTCCTCGTTTCGACGGAACTGAAGATGGTGTAGAAACTATCATCGCTGCTATCGAAGCTGCTGGTTATGTTCCAGGTAAAGACGTATTTATCGGATTTGACTGTGCATCATCAGAATTCTACGATAAAGAACGCAAAGTTTACGATTACACTAAATTCGAAGGTGAAGGAGCTGCTGTCCGCACTGCTGCTGAACAAATCGACTACCTTGAAGAATTGGTAAACAAATACCCAATCATCACTATCGAAGATGGTATGGACGAAAACGACTGGGACGGTTGGAAAGCTCTTACTGAACGTCTTGGTGGTAAAGTTCAATTGGTTGGTGACGACTTCTTCGTAACAAACACTGACTACCTTTCACGTGGTATCGAAGAAAAATGTGCTAACTCTATCCTTATCAAAGTTAACCAAATTGGTACTCTTACTGAAACATTCGATGCTATCGAAATGGCGAAAGAAGCTGGTTACACTGCCGTTGTATCACACCGTTCAGGTGAAACTGAAGATTCAACAATCGCTGACATCGCAGTTGCAACAAACGCAGGACAAATCAAGACTGGTTCACTTTCACGTACAGACCGTATCGCTAAATACAACCAATTGCTTCGCATCGAAGATCAACTTGGTGAAGTAGCTGAATACCGTGGATTGAAATCATTCTACAACTTGAAAAAATAATCTAGTTTACTAGACTAGAAAGATCCTTGAGTCTTCTCAAGGATCTTTTTTTGCTTGGGGTAAACAAAAATGAGGCTGGGACAAAAGTCCTGGCCTCTCAATTATTTTTGGATTGTAGGGCAAGACGCAGTGGTTGAGTGGGCTCTAC
>JAQCUL010000009.1:0-3621 GCA_027685415.1 Streptococcaceae bacterium AF13-5-6.0 | reverse complement strand
AGCAAGACGCAGTGGTTGAGTGGGCTCTACTACGCTGATTTCATCAGCTTTTACAGCCCTACTCAACTGTGCGGAGGTGGGACGACGAAATCGAATTCTAACGAATTACCGATTTCTGTCCCACTCTCATCGTCTTATTAGAACAAGCCTTTGATTTTGTCCAAGGCACCGCTGACCATTTCATTTCCAGATACAAGCCCTTTGGCTTGTTCAAGGTAGTCACCGAGGTTGTCTTTGTTGTCATCAACAAATTTCTTTGCAGCGTCGAAATCTTTCTTTTCGATCATTTCTTTCACTTGGTTAAATAAGTCCAATGGATTCATGTTAGGGTCTCCTAAAATATAAGTTGTGAAGTCAGGCTCGCGCCTTTTTCTCATCTATTTAATCATTTTTTTAGAGGTTTGACAATTAAAACGACTTAATGGAAAACCATACAAACGGCCTCTGGAACATAGAAGTCGTCGGATAGAAGGGTCAATTTTCCGCTAGCAAAATCTCGTTTGAAGACGGTGGCATTCGGTGAATCTTGATGGGCTGCGATCAAATAGTTTTGATCAGGACTAAGCGTGAAATCACGTGGATTGAGCCCTTGACTTGGAACAATTTCAATGAGTTCTATGCTACCATCAGCCACGACTTTGAAGACAGCGATGGAATTGTGAGCACGGTTAGATGCATAGAGGAATTTTCCATCAGCAGAGAGCTTGATCGCAGAAGCCCATTTTTGACCATCGTAGTCTGATGGAAGTGTGGAAACAGTTTGGAAGTGTTCGAATTCACCCATACCGTCATAAAAGAGCACATCGATCGTAGCATTTAACTCATTGATGAGATAGGCAGTTTTATAGTGAGGATGAAAAACCAGGTGACGAGGTCCTGCCCCTGGAGCTGTTTGGTACTGATTGATCAGGGTCAGTTTTCCTTCCTCACTGACATCATAGACATGCAAACTGTCTGTTCCTAAGTCACACGTGATCAAGTACTGATCTGGTGTAAGGTCTGCATAGTGAGCATGCGGGCTTGCTTGATTGGCATGAGGACCACTTCCTTGGTGGGTGTCTTGATCGACAAAGGACAAACGCCCATCTGCCTCTAGCTGATATACGAGAACTTGGCCTTTGTGATAGTTGGCCCCATAGACCAGTTGACGCTTGTCATCGACAGAGACATAGCAGAGTGGAGCCCCCTTTTCAACAACGTGATTGAGTGGCTGAAAATCAGCTGTAAAACTTGCGATTCCTCCTTTTCCATCTTCAGCTCCGACACTGTAGAGGTTGCCTTTTTCAGAAAAAGCGATATAGGTTGGATTGGGCTCAGCTGCCACTAGTTCAAGTTGGCTCAATGCCCCTGTTTCAGGTTCAAATTGTGCCTTGTAAATTCCTTTGGATTCTTTTTTGGTATAGGTACCGAAATAAATGGTTTGAGACATAGGTCACCTCGTATGATTTGTTAGGTTTATTATATCAAAGGTCCTATTGGAAGGCAATTACTAGTTGAAAAGGGGAGGCCTTTCTTTCTTATTTTGCTAGTTTTTTCGTAACTTCAAGCTCAAAAAATGCTAAAATAGAAACAGATTGAAATGAAAAGGAGTTCTCTGTGGATAATAAAGAAAAACAGTTTAGTTTGTCCTGGTTTTTTAGATGGTTTTTAGATAACAAGGCCATTACCGTATTTTTAGTTACCTTGCTGTTGGGCTTGAACCTTTTGGTTTTGAGTAAAATCACCTTTATTTTTATTCCTATTTTTGAGTTTGCAGGAGCCGTCATGCTGCCTGTCATTATTTCTGGTTTGCTCTATTACCTGCTTAACCCCATTGTTGACTTTCTTGAAAGAAAAGGACTCAAGCGGATTTTTGCGATTTCCTTAGTCTTTTTCTTGATTGCAGTGCTTTTAATTTGGGGTCTAGCTGTAGTGATTCCATCCGTCCAACGACAAGTGGTGAGTTTCTTTCATAACCTGCCAACTTATTTGGAAAAGGCCAATGCAACCATCGATGATTTTCTAGATAATCGCGTCTCCTCAGATATCAAACCCCAGTTAGATGAGATCACTAAGGAATTGTCTGCAAACATTACTTCTTGGGCCAGTTCGATCTCTGGGAGGGCTGTCAATTGGGTCAGCAACTTGATCGGAGTGGCTTCGCAAGTCATTGTTGCCTTGATCATCATGCCTTTTATTGTCTTTTATCTTCTTCGAGATGGAAAAAATTTAAAGGGCCACATTGTTCGCTTCTTACCGACTAAGATTCGTAAATCGGCGGAACAAGTTCTCTCAGATGTCAACACCCAACTCTCCAACTACGTTCGAGGGCAAATTACGGTAGCCATTGTCGTCGCCATTATGTTCATCATCTTCTTTAAGATTATTGGTTTGCGCTATGCGGTGACACTGGGGATCTCTGCGGGGATCTTGAATTTGATCCCTTACTTGGGTAGTTTTTTAGCCATGTTACCTGCCTTAGTATTGGGCTTGGTAGCAGGACCAGAGATGTTTATCAAGGTCTTGATTGTATTTGCAGTGGAGCAAACCATTGAAGGACGTTTTGTATCACCGTTGGTTTTGGGAAGCCAGTTAAATATCCACCCGATTACCATTTTATTTGTGCTCTTGACGTCAGGATCTATGTTTGGAATCTGGGGAGTTTTCCTTGGAATTCCAGTCTATGCATCTGCTAAGGTGGTGATCGGAGCTATCTTTGAATGGTATAAGGTCGTCAGTGGCTTGTATGAAGAACACAATGAAATAGAAGAGGAAACACACAGTGAGTCATAGTCAACAAATGGTAGAGGCTCTCGATCGGCAAGAGCTAGAAGAGGCAGAAGTTCAATTTCAACAGGCCTTGTTAGAAGATAGTGAAGCACAATTATTGGATTTAGGTCAATATCTTGAAAGTATCGGTTTTTACCCTCAGGCAAAAGAGGTTTACGAACAGATTGCAGAAACCTATCCAGAAGTGTATTTGAGTTTGGCAACCATCCTTGCAGAGGAAGGCCAAATGGAAGAGGCCTTTGCTTATTTAGAAGAAATTGGACCTGAATCAAACTGGTATGTGGCCAGTCTCTTGGTTAAGGCGGATCTCTATCAGATGGAAGGCTTATCAGATGTGGCGCGTGAAAAATTAGTTGAAGCTGCTCATTTGTCTGATGATCCGATCATTCAATTAGGGCTAGCTGAAATTGATCTGGAATTGGAACGCTACCAAGAGGCTATCCAAGAGTATGCCCAGTTAGACAATCGGGAGATTTTGGAAGCAACAGGAATTTCCACCTATCAACGGATTGGTTTTGCCTATGCCAATCTTGGTAAGTTTGAAGCAGCTGTTCCTTTCTTAGAGAAAGCTCTGGAGATTGAGTTTGATGACCAGATTGCTTACGAATTAGCGACCTTATTGTCTGACCAAGAAGAATTCCAAAAAGCCCTGATCTACTACAAACAGATTGATACCTTGTCGCCTGATTTTGAGGGCTATGAGTATGGTTATGCCTTGGCTTTACAGGCTGAAAATGACCGTGAAAAAGCACTTGAGATTGCTAAACAAGGGATCCAGAAGAATCCCTTTGATGCCCAATTGAAGCTTCTTGCTTCTCAGCTTTCTTATGAACTTCACCAGCCCGAACAGGC
>JAQCUL010000089.1:0-851 GCA_027685415.1 Streptococcaceae bacterium AF13-5-6.0 | reverse complement strand
CGGTTTGATTGCAGGGACAACCGGTTCTGGTAAGTCTGAAACCATTCAGTCTTACATCCTGAGCCTTGCTGTCAACTTCCATCCACACGATGTGGCTTTCCTCCTCATCGACTACAAGGGTGGGGGAATGGCCAACCTCTTCAAGGATCTGCCTCACTTGCTTGGGACCATCACCAACTTGGATGGTGCCCAGTCTATGCGGGCCTTGGCCTCTATCAATGCGGAGATCCATCGTCGAGAACGCCTCTTTGGTCAATATGGGGTCAACCATATCAACCAATACCGGTTTGATTGCAGGGACAACCGGTTCTGGTAAGTCTGAAACCATTCAGTCTTACATCCTGAGCCTTGCTGTCAACTTCCATCCACACGATGTGGCTTTCCTCCTCATCGACTACAAGGGTGGGGGAATGGCCAACCTCTTCAAGGATCTGCCTCACTTGCTTGGGACCATCACCAACTTGGATGGTGCCCAGTCTATGCGGGCCTTGGCCTCTATCAATGCGGAGATCCATCGTCGAGAACGCCTCTTTGGTCAATATGGGGTCAACCATATCAACCAATACCGGTTTGATTGCAGGGACAACCGGTTCTGGTAAGTCTGAAACCATTCAGTCTTACATCCTGAGCCTTGCTGTCAACTTCCATCCACACGATGTGGCTTTCCTCCTCATCGACTACAAGGGTGGGGGAATGGCCAACCTCTTCAAGGATCTGCCTCACTTGCTTGGGACCATCACCAACTTGGATGGTGCCCAGTCTATGCGGGCCTTGGCCTCTATCAATGCGGAGATCCACACGATGTGGCTTTCCTCCTCATCGACTACAAGGGTGGGGGAATGGCCAACCTC
>JAQCUL010000088.1:0-876 GCA_027685415.1 Streptococcaceae bacterium AF13-5-6.0 | reverse complement strand
GCCTGTACCTGTTCCTGTGAATGATTTTTCTGGTACAAAGGTTACGGTTCCGTCTGGAGAAACGGTGTAAGTTCCTTCTCCAGGAATAACTTTAGTAGTTGATCCATCTTCAAAGGTTGCAGGCACATCATCATCCATTGGTACACTTGGGTTACCAGGCGTGAAGCTTGGTTTACCTGTTTGGGTTTGACCTTGGATATCTGTAGATGTTGCAGGATCAGCTGTTGGTGTAACAGGCGTTACGGTTGGTGTGTAAGTTGCGGAAGCTTTTGTTCCGTTTTTATCTTCACGAACCACTGTCACTGCTGGTGCATTTCCAACAAATGATTTCTCTGGTACAAATGTCACTGTTCCGTCTGGGGCTACTGTGTAAGTACCAACACCTTCAACTGTCTTCGTAGTTGAACCATCGTCAAATGTTGCTGGAACATCGTCGTTCATTGGTACACGGCTGTCGCCTTCAGTAAATACAGGTTTACCTGTTTGAGTTGCACCTTGCACATCAGTAGATACTGCTGGAGTTGCTGTTGGTGTAACAGGCGTTACGGTTGGTGTGTAAGTTGCGGAAGCTTTTGTTCCGTTTTTATCTTCACGAACCACTGTCACTGCTGGTGCATTTCCAACAAATGATTTCTCTGGTACAAATGTCACTGTTCCGTCTGGGGCTACTGTGTAAGTACCAACACCTTCAACTGTCTTCGTAGTTGAACCATCGTCAAATGTTGCTGGAACATCGTCGTTCATTGGTACACGGCTGTCGCCTTCAGTAAATACAGGTTTACCTGTTTGAGTTGCACCTTGCACATCAGTAGATACTGCTGGAGTTGCAGTTGGTGTAACAGGCGTTACGGTTGGTGTGTAAGTTGCGGAAGCTTT
>JAQCUL010000087.1:0-878 GCA_027685415.1 Streptococcaceae bacterium AF13-5-6.0 | reverse complement strand
CCCTAGAACGCCGGAAGTAGTTGGGGGTTGCCCCCTGTGAGATAAGGTAGTCGCTTAGCAAGAGATTGAGCCTAGTAGATACTAGGCTCATTTGGGAGTTTAGCTCAGCTAAGGAGAACGCAAGTTCGACTTTGTCGAAACTGACGTAAGTCAGTGCACGACAGGGATCCAGTGAGTTAAACGACCATTTGGGAGTTTAGCTCAGCTGGGAGAGCATCTGCCTTACAAGCAGAGGGTCAGCGGTTCGATCCCGTTAACTCCCATAGGTCCCGTAGTGTAGCGGTTATCACGTCGCCCTGTCACGGCGAAGATCGCGGGTTCGATTCCCGTCGGGACCGTTAAGATAATGAAAATTATTTTAAGACTCGTTAGCTCAGTTGGTAGAGCAATTGACTTTTAATCAATGGGTCACTGGTTCGAGCCCAGTACGGGTCATATTTTGCGGGTTTGGCGGAATTGGCAGACGCACCAGATTTAGGATCTGGCGCTTTACGGCGTGGGGGTTCAAGTCCCTTAACCCGCATAAGAGAATAATAATGAGCCGGCTTAGCTCAGTTGGTAGAGCATCTGATTTGTAATCAGAGGGTCGCGTGTTCAAGTCATGTAGCCGGCATTTTTTTATATAAAGAAAGCAATGCGAACGTAGTTCAGTGGTAGAACACCACCTTGCCAAGGTGGGGGTCGCGGGTTCGAATCCCGTCGTTCGCTTGAGGAGGCCGGGGTGGCGGAACTGGCAGACGCACAGGACTTAAAATCCTGCGATTGGTAACGATCGTACCGGTTCGATTCCGGTCCTCGGCATAGACAAAGGTTGAAAGAAGCACCCTTAGCTCAACTGGATAGAGTACCTGACTACGAATCAGGCGGTTAGAGGTTCG
>JAQCUL010000086.1:414-897 GCA_027685415.1 Streptococcaceae bacterium AF13-5-6.0 | reverse complement strand
TTTCACCGCTACACATGGAATTCCACTCTCCCCTTCTGCACTCAAGTTAAACAGTTTCCAAAGCGTACTATGGTTAAGCCACAGCCTTTAACTTCAGACTTATCTAACCGCCTGCGCTCGCTTTACGCCCAATAAATCCGGATAACGCTCGGGACCTACGTATTACCGCGGCTGCTGGCACGTAGTTAGCCGTCCCTTTCTGGTAAGTTACCGTCACAGTGTGAACTTTCCACTCTCACACTCGTTCTTCTCTTACAACAGAGCTTTACGATCCGAAAACCTTCTTCACTCACGCGGCGTTGCTCGGTCAGGGTTGCCCCCATTGCCGAAGATTCCCTACTGCTGCCTCCCGTAGGAGTCTGGGCCGTGTCTCAGTCCCAGTGTGGCCGATCACCCTCTCAGGTCGGCTATGTATCGTCGCCTTGGTGAGCCGTTACCTCACCAACTAGCTAATACAACGCAGGTCCATCTCTTAGTGATGCA
>JAQCUL010000086.1:0-330 GCA_027685415.1 Streptococcaceae bacterium AF13-5-6.0 | reverse complement strand
TCGTTTCCAATAGTTATCCCCCGCTAAGAGGCAGGTTACCTACGCGTTACTCACCCGTTCGCAACTCATCCGCTCGGTGCAAGCACCAAGCTTCAGCGTTCTACTTGCATGTATTAGGCACGCCGCCAGCGTTCATCCTGAGCCAGGATCAAACTCTCATTAAAATAATTGTTTGTCTTAAACTCATTCTGTCACTGACAGATTTATTGTTTTTTATTGTTCAGTTACTATAACTTTCGTTATAGCGCCCTGCACATTGGTTCGTCTTGTTCAGTTTTCAAAGGTCTTTGTCGCTCTCGCGCGACAACTATATTAGTATATCATGACCTC
>JAQCUL010000085.1:0-914 GCA_027685415.1 Streptococcaceae bacterium AF13-5-6.0 | reverse complement strand
CACGTTGCTGGCTTGATGTAAGTAAAGATCAACTAAAAAGAAGGTTTCGGCCTTCTTTTTATTATGATATAATGGAGTGAACAGCAATACAGGAGGATCTCATGGCTCAATCATTGAATAAAACCGTTGAATTCCATACTACAGGGGTTTCTTACCTTGGAGTGGGGGGAAAGGTTGGAAAAATCCTAGTCGGGAATGCCGCTTTTGAATTTTATGCGGATGCAAATGTAGAAGACTACATCCAAATTCCCTGGCAAGAAATCGAGCGAATCGGAGCCAATGTATCCGGACGTAAAATTAGCCGCCATTTTGAAATCTATACCAGAGAATCAAAATTTCTCTTTGCTTCAAAAGACTCTGGAAAAATTTTAAAGATTGCTCGGGAACATCTAGGAAATGATAAAATTGTCAAACTTCCTACGTTGATCCAAATCATCACGGCTAAAATTAAAAATCTATTTGCAAAATAGGATCTTTTCTTGTATAATAGACGCAAACGGATAAGTAAGTTAAGAGGTTCTTTCAGAAAGTCTGCGGTTGCTGCGAGCAGATAGAAATCTTAATTGAAATTCTACCGTTTCTTTAAAATACAATATTGAATCAAGTGCACACCTGTGAAGTTGGATGGAACCGTGGCTCTGCCACTCCAACACTCTAACAGGTGTGTTTTTTGTTAAAGGAGAAGCTATGTTAGATATTAAACGGATTCGTACAGACTTTGATGCGGTTGCTAAAAAATTGGCAACACGTGGCGTAGATGCAGCTATTTTGAATGAAATGAAAGAAATCGATGCCAAACGTCGAGATATCTTAGTCAAAGTAGAAAATCTCAAAGCAGAGCGTAATACTGTATCTGCTGAAATCGCACAAGCTAAGCGCAACAAGGAAAATGCAGATGATAAGATTGCTGCCAT
>JAQCUL010000084.1:0-947 GCA_027685415.1 Streptococcaceae bacterium AF13-5-6.0 | reverse complement strand
CGTCGTGAAAACAAAGACTTGAAAAAAGAAGTTAAGAAAGCAAAAAAATAATCTTTCCCCCTATTAAAATTGTTGAAACAAAGGAGACTCCCAACATGGAATCATTACAAAAATATGTGATTGATCATCATCAAAAAACAATTGCTGAATGTTCAAATGAAGAATTGTACATTGCCTTGCTAAATTACACCAAGCAAGCAAGCGCTCAAAAGAAAATCAATACTGGTAAGAAAAAAGTTTACTACATCTCAGCTGAGTTCTTGATCGGTAAACTCTTGTCTAACAACTTGATCAACTTGGGTCTTTACGACGATGTTAAAAAAGAATTGTCAGATGCTGGTAAAGACTTGATCGAAGTCGAAGAAGTGGAATTGGAACCATCACTTGGTAACGGTGGTTTGGGACGTTTGGCAGCCTGCTTTATCGACTCTATCTCAAGCCTTGGTTTGACAGGGGATGGGGTTGGTTTGAACTACCACTTTGGTTTGTTCCAACAAGTCCTTAAAAACAACCAACAAGAAACGATTCCAAACGCATGGTTGACTGACCAAAGCTGGCTCGTTCGTTCAAGCCGTAGCTACCAAGTGCCATTTGCACACTTCACATTGACTTCTACCCTTTATGATATCGATGTCCCTGGTTACAAGATTGATACCAAGAACCGTTTGCGTTTGTTCGACTTGGATTCAGTTGATTCATCTATTATTGAAGATGGTATTAACTTTGACAAGACAGATATCGCTCGCAACTTGACCCTCTTCTTGTACCCAGATGATAGTAACCGTCAAGGGGAATTGCTCCGTATCTTCCAACAATACTTCATGGTATCAAACGGTGCACAATTGATCATCGACGAAGCCATCGAAAAAGGAAGCAACTTGCATGACCTTGCTGACTATGCTGTTGTCCAAATCAACGATACTCACCCATCAATGGTCATCCCTGAA
>JAQCUL010000083.1:0-958 GCA_027685415.1 Streptococcaceae bacterium AF13-5-6.0 | reverse complement strand
CTCTGCCTGCTCTCAGACTCAACCAACGCAGAAGTCCCAACCTTTACCAACTCTGAAAAAGTAGTTGGCCAATCCATCATGAAGATCATCGAAGGCATCCATGGGCGCATCATTTTTGCTTCCTTTGCTTCGAATATCTTCCGTCTCCAACAAGCAGCTGAGGCAGCTGTTAAGACAGGTCGCAAGATCGTCGTCTTTGGACGCTCGATGGAAAAAGCCATCGTCAACGGAATCGAGCTTGGCTATATCAAGGTCCCTGCTGGAACCATTATCGAGCCAAATGAGATCAAAGACTATGCGGCCAATGAAATCCTGATTATGTGTACAGGAAGCCAAGGAGAGCCAATGGCAGCCCTCTCTCGGATTGCCAACGGAACGCACCGCCAAGTGCAACTCCAACCAGGAGATACCGTGATCTTCTCTTCTAGTCCGATTCCTGGAAATACAACCAGTGTGAATAAATTGATCAATACGATTTCCGAAGCGGGTGTAGATGTCATTCACGGGAAGATCAACAACATCCATACTTCTGGACACGGGGGGCAACAAGAACAAAAACTCATGCTCCGCTTGATCAAACCAAAATACTTCATGCCTGTCCATGGTGAATACCGGATGCAGAAGATCCACGCAGGACTTGCGCGTGATTGCGGAGTGGAAAAAGACAATATCTTCATCATGAGTAATGGTGATGTCCTTGCTCTTACAGCCAACTCTGCTCGGATCGCAGGAAGCTTCAATGCTCAAGACATCTATGTCGATGGAAACCGCATCGGGGAAATCGGGGCTGCTGTCCTTCGTGACCGGAGAGACCTTTCCGAAGATGGTGTGGTGCTTGCGGTTGCGACTGTCGACTTCAAATCGAAGATGATCCTGGCTGGACCAGACATCTTGAGCCGTGGCTTTATCTACATGCGTGAATCAGGAGATCTGATTCGTGAAAGCCAACGCATTCTCT
>JAQCUL010000082.1:0-980 GCA_027685415.1 Streptococcaceae bacterium AF13-5-6.0 | reverse complement strand
TGCATGCAGTGTTGAAAAACGCATGAAATCGCTCACCTTGGTGCCACTGATGCCAATCCAGTAGTAGGACCAAGGTTCTTCGGCATCGGCCTTGTAGTAGGTCACCTTATTTTTGGGAAGGAGAAAGAGATCCCCAGCGATGGATGGCTCCGATGGATATCGGGAGCCACTTCACTGATAAGAAATAGCAGTTCATAGATCTGCGAGAGTAGGTGGAGTTGGTAGTGTGGGGACAGCTTTGCTGCTTCCGCCTTATGGATGAGTTGCTCCATGAATTGGCCGATCCTCTCAGTGTCCACCTCTGTTTTCTTTAGAAAACCTTTTGCATGCAGTGTTGAAAAACGCATGAAATCGCTCACCTTGGTGCCACTGATGCCAATCCAGTAGTAGGACCAAGGTTCTTCGGCATCGGCCTTGTAGTAGGTCACCTTATTTTTGGGAAGGAGAAAGAGATCCCCAGCGATGGATGGCTCCGATGGATATCGGGAGCCACTTCACTGATAAGAAATAGCAGTTCATAGATCTGCGAGAGTAGGTGGAGTTGGTAGTGTGGGGACAGCTTTGCTGCTTCCGCCTTATGGATGAGTTGCTCCATGAATTGGCCGATCCTCTCAGTGTCCACCTCTGTTTTCTTTAGAAAACCTTTTGCATGCAGTGTTGAAAAACGCATGAAATCGCTCACCTTGGTGCCACTGATGCCAATCCAGTAGTAGGACCAAGGTTCTTCGGCATCGGCCTTGTAGTAGGTCACCTTATTTTTGGGAAGGAGAAAGAGATCCCCAGCGATGGATGGCTCCGATGGATATCGGGAGCCACTTCACTGATAAGAAATAGCAGTTCATAGATCTGCGAGAGTAGGTGGAGTTGGTAGTGTGGGGACAGCTTTGCTGCTTCCGCCTTATGGATGAGTTGCTCCATGAATTGGCCGATCCTCTCAGTGTCCACCTCTGTTTTCTTTAGAAAACCTTTTGCATGCAGTG
>JAQCUL010000081.1:0-1027 GCA_027685415.1 Streptococcaceae bacterium AF13-5-6.0 | reverse complement strand
CAAGTGCTATGCGGTCACTCTTTTTGGGGACTGGGATTTCATGGAGCTCTATCAAGGGACACTCGAATTAGAAGATCTGCCAGATTTCTTGGTGGAAATCCGTGATGCCGCTAGCTTAGAAGAGATGAATGCTCTTCTAGAGAAAGCCTACCAAGAACGCAAGGAAGAGGAAGAAAAGACCTTGACCTTGGTTTCAAGTCGTCAACACCGAATCTTTAAGTTGGCAACAGTGTGGCTTTCAGCTGTAGTGGCCCTCTTACTCTTGCCCTTGATCTATTTGGTCTTTTTCCAAGCCCCCTTTAAAGAAAAGTTGCTTCAAGCGGATACTGCTTTTCTTAAAGTAGACTACACCGGTGTGATCGATGAGTTGGAGGGAGTGGCTCCAAGCAGTCTTCCAACGACACAGAAATACGAGTTGGCGACGTCTTACTTGCAAGGCTTGAATTTCTCAGAGGACCAAAAGAAGGTCATCCTCAACAACGTCACGCTCAAATCAGACAGTCTCTATCTCCACTACTGGATCTATATCGGCCGTCATGACTTTACCCAAGCGCTGGATACAGCCAAGCGGATCGACGATTCAGACTTGATCATCTATGCCCTTCGTAAAGAAATCAAGGCGACACGTGATAGCGAAAAACTCTCTGGTGAACAGCGCGAGAAGAAACTCTCTGAGCTAGAGGGCGAATACAAGAAATACTGGGATGCCCGCTCTAAACTCTTGGAAGCAGAGACAGATGAAACCAAAGCTTCCACTAGCAGCTCAACAACGGCTTCGTCTACAGAAGGTTCCTCAACAGAAAGCTCGTCTTCTACAACTGCAAGCTCGACTGAGTCTAGCGACCACAAGGAGTAGTCTATGAAAAAACGTATCATACTCTATAAAAAAGGTTTTCGCTATGAGCTAGCGCTAGAAGAGGGAAAAACAGCGACTGTATCGAATCAAGAAACAGCTCAGTTGACCCTGGCTTCGCAAGAAAATCCCCTTCATTTCCAATGGAGTCAAGGAGAAATCTTCTACCAGTAT
>JAQCUL010000080.1:272-1035 GCA_027685415.1 Streptococcaceae bacterium AF13-5-6.0 | reverse complement strand
TCGAAGTTATGTGACAGAGACGGTTACAGAAGTTAAACAAATCAAACCAAGTGGTACTGTCACAATTGAGAACAATAATACCGTAACAGGTACCTTTGACGCGGTTATTCGTAATGTTGTTGCACCAAATGGTTTGAAAGAAGTTCTGATCCCAACCTGGTCGGATTCGAACGGGCCTGATGATCTAGTATGGCACAAAGCAGTCCGTCAAAGTGATGGCAGCTATCGTGCGACCATCAAAGCTTCAGACCATAAAAATGAAGATGGGAAATACAATGTCCATGTTTATTATGTAGATCAAAATAACCAACGAAACTATATTACAGAAACTACGACAGAAGTACGTCAAGCCCGCCGTTCTGGTACAATCTTAATCCAAAACAACAACAAGGACACAGGTACTTTTGACGTCATTATCAAGGATGTCTACAATCCTAAAGGGGTGCGGACTGTGCAAGTCCCAACCTGGTCTGACAAGGACGGTCAAGACGATATTCGCTGGTATGAGGCGACTCGCCAAGCAAACGGAGACTACAAGGTATCTGTCAAAGCGAGCGACCACAAGAACTCTACTGGTAAGTACCATGTTCATCTTTACTACATCCAAAATGATGGATCTCGTGTAGGTGTTGGTACCACAACTACAGAAGTGGAGTTCCGAAATGCCAAGACCAAGACGCAAGCTTCTATCAAGAATGTCAATTCTGGTGCTGGAACCTATACGGTAACAGTGGATCAAGCGCCTCAGGGACGTCGGATTAAG
>JAQCUL010000080.1:0-262 GCA_027685415.1 Streptococcaceae bacterium AF13-5-6.0 | reverse complement strand
GTGCGACAGTAGATCAAACTGCTTTTAGTCCTCGTGTAACGAATGGACAAAGGGACCGTGTCTTACGGGCAGCAGCTAGTCTAGTGGGCGTTCGTGGCGCACCTTCTGGAATGCATACAGAAGTGCAGGTCTCTGCAGCAAATCACCAGTACCAATCAGGTAACTATACCACTCACGTCTATGTGGATTATGTCGATGGCGGCGTTGAAGGCTTTAACCTTGGTCAAACAGCCCTTCATCCCCGTGCGACAGTAGATCAAAC
>JAQCUL010000008.1:0-66420 GCA_027685415.1 Streptococcaceae bacterium AF13-5-6.0 | reverse complement strand
TCTGCCACACATTCTGAACCAATGCGTTCGATATAAGCTTGTTTTTCTTGGTTGAGTTCATCTGCACTATCTACATCATAGTAGAGCAAGAATTTCACAGCATCTGCCCCTTGTTCTTTGATGCGTTTTGCTGACCAAAGGTTCAAGCAGTCAGGCAAGCGTTTGGTGCTAGATGTATCATAACCGGTTTTTTCGTATGCAAGCAAGAGACCAGCATCTTTGTCCAAGGCTTTCGTAGCAGGCAAACCATATTCTGGGTCCAACAACATTGATGAAGCATATTTTGTCAATTCATCTGCTACAAGAACTTTCAATTCTTCCATTTGTGCTACAGTTGGCTCAGTGTCCTGGTATTTGGCCATCAAGCGTTTCAAAGCCCCACGTTGGTCGAAGGCCAAAGCTGAAATAACACCGTCTTTTGTACTAAGACGTTCCAAATAGTTGCGTTTTTGTTCTGTTAATACCATTTTATACCTCTTTTACGATTAATTGTTGATACAAGGCATCATAGTGCCCCATGTTGACATGTCCTGTTTGTGCTTCTTGCGCATTTAACATTCCAAGAACATTTGCTTTCTTGAGCAAGTCTGCGTCACTCTCATGATGATAGAGACCAGATGCAATCCCTGCAACAGTCGAATCACCAGATCCGACTGGATTGACGACATCAATCTTAGGAATATCTACCTTATAGAAGACGTCGCCGTGCTTTGCAAAAGCGCCATTTGCTCCAAGGGAGACAATCACCCATTCTATGCCATCAAAGAGAGCATCCTGAAGAACTTCTTTTAAGTCTTCCACATTCTTACTCACTTCTTTTCCTAACAATTGAGACAACTCTTCATTGTTGGGCTTAATGACTGTAGGCTTGACATCTGCTTGAATGGCAGCTTCTAAAGAAGCTCCCGAGCAGTCGAGCACGACTGATTTTCCAGCTTCCCTTGCAATCTTGACAAGGCTAGCATAATAATCCACTGGTAAACCAGCAGGAAGACTACCTGAGATAGCAACCACTTCCACTTGATCGATCAAGTGACGATAATGTTGAAGGAAACCTTGCCCTTCTTTCTCAGAAATGGTTGGGCCTTTTTCTAATATTTCTGTTTGCTTGCCTTCGTGAAGGATGGCGATACAATTACGTGTATCACCAGCAATCTCAAAGAAACGTTCCTCTATTCCTTCTCCTAAATGATCGAGAATGAATTGGCCCGTTCGACCACCAAGTAGGCCGGTCGCTGCTACTGGATCCTTGATCTCAGAAAGTACACGAGTGACATTGAGACCCTTCCCACCAGCTGTCTTACTCACCTCAGCCACTCGATTGACTGTATCCAACTGGAGTACATCCAAAGGATAAGAGATATCAATCGAAGGGTTCATCGTGACCGTTAATATCATATGTCACCTCTTAGTCGTGGTATTCACCACGGTCCCATTTTTCAAGGAATTCTGTAAAGAAATCAGCATCCGCTTGATGGGCATTATGGGTTTCCACATGTTGGATCTTAGCGATCAATTTTTTATTTTCTTCAGTCGGTTTGTATTCAGCGTGAATAAATGCTTCAATGATATCGCACATGAGCAATTCACCAGTGATTTTACCACCAAACCCGATCACATTCGCGTTCAATTCTTCTTTAGCATACAGAGCAGTTGTCATATCGCGTACCAAGGCAGAACGGATACCAGGTACTTTGTTAACAGCATTGTTGATCCCAACACCTGTACCACAGATACAAACACCAAGATCTGCTTGGCCACTTGCTACGGCTTCACCGACTTTTTTACCAAAGATTGGATAGTGGGTACGTGTATGGTCATAAGTCCCAAAGTCGAGCACTTCATATCCTTTTGATTTCAAAAAATCAGAAACAGCCATTTTTTCATTTGTCACAATGTGATCACAACCAATTGCAATTCTCATTTGAATTCTCCTCTCATTAGCACATCTTATTCAACATATCGACACGGATTTGGTGACGGCCACCGTCGTATTTACCATTGACGAAGCCTTTGGCAATGTTCTTGGCCAATTCATCCCCAACAATTTCGGCACCCATGGTAATCATTCGAGAATTGTTGTGTCCACGTGTCATATAAGCAGAACGTTCATCTGAAACTTCTGCTGCCACCATTCCTTTGATTTTAGTTGCAACCATAAATGGACCAGCACCGTATGCATCAATCACGATTCCAAGATTTTGATCGTTTTTGTTCACTTCGCTTGCAACTGCAAGTGTCACATCTACAAAATCTTGACCTTCAGCAGTTACATCCACAACATCGAAGTTTTCTTTTACAAGAAACTCTTTCACGAGATCTTTTAATCTTAATCCTGCAGCATCTGCACCAATTACAATAGACATGTCCTGTCCTCCTTTTGTTCGTTTCAGCAAATATCCCTGTTGTTAATTTTTCACAAAGGAACATTTTCTTACTTTTGATATTATATTACACCTATTTTGAACGAAAGTCAACATTAAATTGTTTATTTTCGAACATTTTTTTAAAATAAAAACACCATATCCACAAAAGATATGGTGTCAGTTTTCAAATTACATATGACGATTATTTTGCATTTGCAGCATATTCTTCGTTACGTTTGATCATTTGTTTTCTGTACCAAGCGAAGATTCCGATATAGAATGCCAAGAAGACAACTACACCAAGGATAGCTTTGATATCTCCAGTTGTAGCGTTACCGATTGTCCAACCGAGCAATTTTTCAACTGGGCCTTCAAGAGTTGAGTGAGTGATCAATTGAGTAGAAGCTACCCCTTTAGGGAAGGCATCAACACTCTTAGCCAATTGAGTTGCAAATGGTGCAATCAATGTTCCTGAAAGAAGGAAGAGTGGCAAGAGAAGGCTTCCAAAGATGATCATACGGATCAATTTACCGCGTGTTACAACCAACAAGGCTGGAGTCACACCCATAGCGATGATACCTGCAAGTGGCAAGATACCATTTCCGACTTTAGAAAGAAGCACTGCTTCGATCAACATGATTGGTGCAAGTACGTTCGCACAAGCCCAGATTTCAGCACGACCAGCGATAAATGGCCAGTCCAAACCGATGTTGAATTTACGTCCTTGAAGACGTTTAGTAGCAACGTTTGTAATACCTTGTGACAATGGTTCTACCGCTGCGATGAACCAAGAACCGATCAATGAGAACAATTCCAAGCAGACACCGGCAGTCAAACCAAGGCTCAACCAACCTTTAATAACCAATTCCCATTTGTCCGCATCTGCGACACCAGCAACTGGATGTGGAGTACCCATGATACCGATGACGATACCAAGAAGGAAACCGATAAAGAATTTAGATCCCCAGAAACCGATCTTCTTGTTCAATTTAGCAGCGTCGAAGTCGTATTTATCAAGACCTGGGAAGAATTTGTCAAAGATTTTATCCAAGACCATGATGATTGGGTTCATCATGTAGTTCATGTGAGTTGAAGTCATAGGTGATGAACTTGGTGCATTTAAAAGATCATCAAATGTTGGTTTCATCAAGTCAGAGTTGATGATTTTCATAATCCCTACAAGGACAACTGCAAGAGTTGCAACGAAAAGTGAAACTCCTTGGCTGACACCGTTGTTGTCTGCATACCATTTGATCAAAAGACCAGTGATAGACAAGTGCCAGATATCGAAGATATCGACGTCAAGTGTATCAGTTTTCTTGATCGCAAGCATGATAACGTTGACGATCAACATAATCAACAAGAAGTAAAGTGTCCAGGCAGACCCCCAAGTAATGGTCGCAAGAGGTGCCCAACCAACGTCAGTGATATTCAATTGAATACCAGTGTTCTCAACGAATTTTGCAAGAGACGCTGAGAAAGCTCCATTCAACATACCGATGATAGCACCGATACCAGTAAGGGCGATGGCAAGTTTAATACCACCTTCAAGGGCTTTAGAGAATTTCACTCCAAACAAGAGAGCCAATAAAGTCAAGACGATCAACATGATGATCGGAGCACCCATGTCTAGGATGGGTTTGAAAAACTTATTGGCAAAATCAATAATGCCATTCATAATAAATCCTCCCGATTTATAATTTTTTTGTAATTTACGGCATAAAGTGTTCCCAATTTTATCATTGGATAACGCTTACAAACTTGTTTAAAAAAATATTAACTTAATCCATGTTCTTTAATGGCAGCTTCGATGTTATCAAAGACTGGCGCACTCATCGCTGGAATACGGAATAAAATTGGTCCTGCTTCTACCACTGGAATACCAGGATCGAATCCCAAATCAGTTGCAGCAATTGGAGTAAAGATATCATAACCTGAAATCAAATCTTCATTGACATCTTTGACCATGACAGCGTCACAACGCACATCATAACCACGGTTTGACAACTCTTCTTCCAAGGCATTCTTAATTTGGTGGCTAGAGTTAACACCTGCACCACAGGCAGCTAAAATTTTAATCATTTGGATGTCCTCCATTATAAATATTTACGAATGTTTTAGGAAATAGTTTCCGTAATGTATTGATAAAGCTTATCTTCACTATCTAATTTTGATAGAGCTTCGAGATTTCCATTGGATGTAAAGAAATCCATCAGCTGGGCCAAAATATTGGTTTGGCTAGAGCTTGAATTGTTGATAATGAAGAATAAAAGTGAAACTTGAACTTCCTTATCTGGAGCAATCATATTATGGAAGGTTACGGGTTTATCCAAACGAACCACGACCACATTCTCAGTGAGATTATGGACAATGTCTGTGTGCGGGATCGCCACATTTGGTAAGTCCTTACCAAGAAATTCCATGTCTAATCCAGTCGGGAAAGACTTTTCACGCTCAATCAAAGCGGAACGATAGGTTGGTGTCACAATCTGTCGCTCTTCAAGTAAGCTTGCTACCTGCTCAAAGAGATCTGTTTGATCCTTGGCATGTAGGCAAAATACAAGATTTTTGTTAAAGAGTTGATTTAATCCCATTGTTGCCACCTCCTTATCTAACTATTTATTTTATGGTTAGAGTATATCACTATATTGATTGATTGTCAATCATTTTTTGTCGTATTTTGTTTATTTTTGTTTATATTCCTCTTTAAAGCGCTTCCTAACCGTCATTTTCTAACATTATTAAAAAAGTAAAAAGAGAGTGGGACAGAAATCGGTAATTCGTTAGAATTCGATTTCGTCGTCCCACCTCCGCACAGTTGAGTAGGGCTGTAAAAGCTGATGAAATCAGCGTAGTAGAGCCCACTCAACCACTGCGTCTTGCTCGACAATCCAAAAATAATCGAGAGGCTAGGACTTTTGTCCCAGCCTCTTGATTATTTTTGTTTATATTCCTCTTTAAAGCGCTTCCTAACCGTCATTTTCTAACATTATTAAAAAAGTAAAAAGAGAGTGGGACAGAAATCGGTAATTCGTTAGAATTCGATTTCGTCGTCCCACCTCCGCACAGTTGAGTAGGGCTGTAAAAGCTGATGAAATCAGCGTAGTAGAGCCCACTCAACCACTGCGTCTTGCTCGACAATCCAAAAATAATCGAGAGGCTAGGACTTTTGTCCCAGCCTCTTGATCTTAAATGATTTTCGTATAAAAGCCGTATTTGTCTTTGATCTTCTTTGGAATACTATCATCGGTAATAATGGCATTTAGATCTTCCACACGATAGAAACTGTAGAAGGAATAACTATCAAACTTGCTGTTATCGGCTACCACATATTTCTCTATTGCATTGTTCAGAATAATGGCATTGCCATTTCCTTCTTCTTCATTAGCTGTAGAGACACTATGGCCATCGATTCCATTGACCCCGATAAAGGCTTTAGAAACCTTGATTTCTTTCAAGAGTTTATTAGCAAATTGACCGACAAAAGTTTGCGTCTTCACCCGGTAACGACCACCAACTAAGATCAGGTCATAATTTGGGAAATCCTTGAGCTTCTCAAAAATCGGTAGGGAATTGGTGACGATGCTAATTTCTTTCCCTTCCAAATAATCTCCGATAAAGTCTGTTGTTGTACCAGAGCCAATAAAGACGGTATCCCCATTTTCGATCAAGTCTGCACATTTTTTGGCAATGCTTCGTTTCTCATCAATATTGATCAGATTTTTTTCACTGTGAGAAGCTTCTAATAAGCTATCTTTGACTTTTTTGTGGGCCCCACCATGTACACGAACTAAAAGACCTTGTTTTTCAAGATCGATCAGATCGCGACGAATGGTCATGTCTGTCACCCCAAAGAGTTCCTTAAGCTCTTTGACCGATACCACACTTTTTCGATCCAGTTCCTGAAGAATTTCAACATGTCTGCTATCTTTCATGGTACTACTTCCATTCCTATTATATTTGTCTCTATTATACTACTTTTTTCAAAAAACACAAATTCAAACATTATATCAACAAGAGTAAACATGATATTTTTAAATAAATAAAAGAAAAAAAGCCTTCCGTTAATCCGGAAAGCTTTGATTTATGCTATTTCTAGCTTCCTCACCTTAATATTTCAAGGCTCGGGATAAAAAGGTTAAGGAAACCTTTTTATTTTGCGATTGGGTAAACAGAAACTTGTTTTTTATCGCGACCTTTACGTTCGAAGCGTACTACGCCTTCAACTTTTGCGAACAAAGTATCGTCTCCACCACGTCCAACGTTCACACCTGGGTAGATGTGAGTACCGCGTTGACGGTAAAGGATAGATCCACCTGTTACAGTTTGTCCATCAGCTGCTTTAGCTCCAAGACGTTTTGCTTGTGAATCACGTCCGTTTGATGTAGAACCTCCACCTTTTTTGTGGGCGAAAAGTTGCAAGTTAGCAAGATTCAATTTCAACATAATTGTTTTCCTCCATGTTAGTTTTCTGTGATAACTCTTGTTTGGACGAACTCCGATGAGTTCTCCGATAAGTTTGCCATCCCTAAGAAAAATGATTCAAAGAATAGTTGGGTCATTTCTCTTTGATGAGGTGGAATATCTGTCGGGATCGTCACCCGAAGGAAGCCACCTTCTTCTTCGTTTAATTCTAGATCCGGTTCGTAGCCTGCAAATTTCTCAACAGAGTTGACAAAGTTAATGGCTAGAGTCGAAACCGATGCACACACGACATCAAAGCCGTATTCACCGCTTCCAGCGTGCCCAGTGATTTCTGCACCCCTCAGCTCGCCATCTTCGGCTCGTTCAAAGACTGCTTGTATCATGTGTTCTCCTAAAATTAAGCGTTGATAGCGTTGATGACAACTTTAGTGTAAGGTTGACGGTGACCTTGTTTACGGTGGCTACCTTTTTTAGGTTTGTACTTGTAAGTAACAACTTTCTTTTGTTTTCCTTGTTTTTCAACAGTTCCAACAACAGTAGCTCCTGAAACAAGTGGAGTTCCGACAACAGTGTTTTCACCACCAACAAGAACAACTTCGTTAAATGTAACTTCTTGACCAGCTTCAACGTTCAATTTTTCAACGTAGATTGCTTGACCAACTTCAACTTTAACTTGTTTTCCGCCAGTTTTAATGATTGCGTATGTGCTCATTATGCACCTCCTATGTATTTTTGGGTTTCCCCGTATTTTTGTGAAGACTCGCCTAGCATCGTGGGACGAACCACTTACTCTCATGGAAATGAGCGACGATGTTCGAGCGGTTGCACAGGCATGTGCATAGTCAACTCTCTTAGTATATCACTTCTATCAGACAAAGACAAGTATTTTTGCGCTTTGAAAACGAATTTCTTTTTTAAAATGGATTATTTTGTATCTTTTATTTTAAGATTGCTTGTCAGTCCGACTTCTTCATCTACTTATCCTTAAATTTAAAGTCATTGAAACTCATTTTTGCTTTAGACGAATCATTCATGCTCTTCATTTTTTCTTCTTGTTCCTTGGTGATTTTGATAGGAATGGCTGCAGCCGTATTGGGTTTCAATACACCCGATTCGCTCACTTCATAGTCAACTGTGACATCTTTGAATAGTGGCTCCCCATCATATTCCAAATTCAGAACAAAGGATCCATCACGATCGATGGTTGTGGTGGTACGATTCACGATAAAGAACAAGGCGAAGCGATTTTCCTCATTTCCAAAGGTATAGCCTGGGAAAAAGACAAATAATTTTCCAGGTTCTCCAAGCGTTGGATGTTCCTTGATAAATTTCTCAGATGCTTCCAAGACTTCGTTGTCCTGATCTTTGTACTGGTCGGCTCTGACAAATGTGAGCGGTTCTTTTTTACTGCTGGTTGACTGGCTGGTCTTTTCTTCTTTTTTCGGGCCAGTAAATGATACTTTGACACAGCCTGTCAACAGAAGCAAACTTGTCATTAAAACGATAATTTTTTTCATCTTGTCTCCTTTAAGTTGGTTAGAAAAAGAGGCTGGATACTCCCAGTCTCTCCTATAGCAAATCCTCGATCAGGTCATCGACCTCATCTTTTTCTGCTTTTGGTGTGATCTCTGTTACGATGATACCAGCTACAGCACGCTCAACCAAAGCTTCTACATCCATCCGTTGCTCATACTGCTCCGCATTTTTGAGTTTCGGATTCGTCTTTGGACGATCCGGTGCAAAAATAGTACAACAATCTTCGAATGGCTGGATAGAGATTTCAAAGGTATCAATGGCTTGGGCAATATCGATAATTTCCAACTTGTCCATGGTCACCACCGGACGGATAACTGGCGTATTGGTTACTGCATTGATGGCCTGCATACTCTCTAAGGTTTGGCTAGCCACTTGTCCCAAGCTTTCACCATTGATAATCACCAAACCACCTCGAACCTCGCGAATACGGTCTGTAATGCGCATCATAAAGCGACGGGTCAAGGTCATGAGGTAAGCTTCTGGCGCTTTTGCCTTGATTTCCTCTTGGATCTCTGTGAAGGGCACCTCGATAAATTGGATATTGCCCCCAAACTTGGTCAACTTCCGTGTTAAGTCATGGGCTTTTTTAAGAGCTCCAGGGCTGGTATAAGGTGGGCTAGCAAAGTGTACTGCCTCAATATCCACACCCCGCTTCAAGGCTAGGTAACCAGCTACTGGAGAGTCGATCCCACCAGAAAGCATGAGCATTCCCTTGCCAGACGTACCAACAGGAAGGCCACCTGCCCCCTTTATGGTTTCATAAGAGATGTAGGCTGCTTCTTCTCGAATTTCGACTTGCAAGTTGATATCTGGCTTTTTCATCTGAGCTTGGATGGTTGGGATCGCTTCAAAGACTGCACCTCCCAAGGTTTGATTAAGCTCGCGACTATCGAGTTCAAAGGTATGGTCACTGCGCTTACTTGAGATTTTAAAGGTCAAGCCGTCCTTGTAAATCTCCTTCATGATCTCTTGCACTGCCGCTTTTAAGGCCGGAACAGATTTTTCAATCTTGTAAACGGGTGAAAAATTTTGAATTCCAAAAACCTGCTTGAGGGATTCTGCTACTGGCTCATAATCCGTCCCATGCAGATAAGCATGCGCCCGATCGCGGTCCGCTGTCACTTTAACAGCTGGATAAATAGATAAAACATCTTGGATATTATTGCGAAGTTTATTGATAAAACGCATACGGTTCTTTCCTTTAGTAGAAAGTTCTCCATAGCGAATCATAATTTCTGAATAGGTTAAGGTCATGTTGATTTCCTTCTAAAATTAACGTACTTTTCGTGTTTGTTCGTAAATCAGTTTGAACTTGGTCAAGAATTGCTCGACTTGGCTCATATCATTTTCAAGGTCGAGACTCAAGCGAACAGCTGTCTGGGCGATACTCTTGTCCACTCCCATAGCAATCAAGGTTCCAGCTGGCTTACCAGCTTTGGACGAGCAGGCACTAGTGGTCGAGATGTAAATATCAAACTCTTCAAAGGCATGGACCACTACTTCTCCACGAACTCCCTTGATCCCGAAAGTCAAGATGTGAGGCGCAAAGTGATCCTCACCAGAAAAGATAGTGACATCTGGATAGTTGGCCAATTCTTTGCGGATGACTTCTTCCATCTGCTGGGTCTTGCTGGCAAAAGCTTCTTGGTTTTCCATGGCTAAGCGTAGGGCTTTTGCTGTTGCTGCAATGCCTGCCACATTCTCAGTTGTCGAGCGCATTTCTTTTTCTTGGCCACCTCCGGTTAAGAGAGGGGTGATCTTTTTGCCTTCTTTGATGTAGACAAAGCCGACTCCGCGAAGGCCATGGAATTTGTGACTAGAGAAGGTCGCAAAGTCCACGCGCTCTGGTAGATAAACTTCTGTTGCTACCTTTGCCAAGGCTTGAACCGCATCGACATGGAAACTAACCGTTGGCCGATCTTCTAGGAGAGTCGCGATGTCATGGATGGGCTGGATAGCGCCATTCTCATTGTTGACGGCCATGACAGAGACCAAGGTCGTATCCGGACGGAGAAGACTAGCCAAGGCATCCACCTTGACAAAGCCACGCGCATCCACTGGAGCATAGTCCACTTCGAATCCCTGCGTCTTTAACCAAGCAGCCGATTCCTTGATAGCGGGATGCTCGATGTCAGAGACAATGATATGCTTGCCATAAGGAGCTTTCTCAAAGGCGACACCCTTTAGGATCCAGTTGTCCCCTTCTGTCCCACCAGACGTGAAGTAAATTTCCTCAGCTTTCTTGCCAATTAGCTCCGCAATTTGTTTCCGAGAAGCTTCCAAAATACGAGTAGCTTGACTACCTAGATTGTGCAAACTAGAAGGGTTGCCCCAGATCCGAGTCGCTACTTCTGTATAAGTCGCAAGGGCTTCTGGATAGGGTTTAGTCGTTGCTGAATTGTCAAAATAGATCATGTCCTACGCATCCATCACTTTCTTTTTACGTAACTTCTATTTTATCATTTCTAACCGCTTGGGACAAGGATTTGATAAAGAGAGATGCGGCAAAATCACTCTATAAAATTCAGTTCTTTTTAGACATTTTTCAGAAAATGACTTATAATAGGAAAGTGTTAAAAAACAATTTTTGATAGAAAGAGAATGAACATGTCACAATATTCAAGAAGTAACAAAAACCAAAAACCTGAGGAAAAAACAGATACAAGACCATCTCGCGGTGAGAAAGTCAAACAAGGTTTGTCCGTATTTCAAACCGTTGTAGCTACGATTGCCAGTCTCTTAGGGATTATCGTCACTTCCTTTACCATTATGAGCCTGCTCAATAAAGACAATCAAAAGACAGAAGATAAACCATCTAGTAGCACCAGTGTCGTCGTAGTTCATGATAAGGGATCTGACTCCAGCGCTACCAATACAGATGCTAACACCAATACACAAACCAATTCAAGCAATACAGAAACAAGTTCACAAAAAGAAACCGATAGCTCATCTGCTACAGAAACCAGTTCATCTGTCGCACAAGACCAAGGCTCCACAGCAACAGACAGTGGCGCAGATACAGCATCATCTGGAACCAACTAAAAAAACAGTAAGGACAACCTTACTGTTTTTTTATCTTTCGATTCCAGCATTTTCTGATTTTTATAGAAAGCATCTATCTCGTTGTCATACTCCCATTTAAGCTTTGAACGCTCTTCCTAAATTTGATCTAATCATTCATATGTAAAGTTTTTGGGCCTATCACCATAAGTTGATTCAGCTAATGAAGCATATAGATTGTCAAAACTGCTCGAATTCTAATTACTCAAATAATCTACCCCCTATTCCAATGTCGGATCCTATATACATCTCATCTAGATTCAATGTATTGTCCTCATTAATTGGAATATCTACTCTCCAACCCGATTCTTCAATATGATTTATACGTCCATAAACATTCATATAATATTCAGGAGTTGTCAGTCCACCATCACCCCATTGTGTCTGATCCCAATCAATCTGAACGGATTCGACTTTTGAATTTTGTGCTTTGACTAAATCCATAACCTTCTGTTCGTGTTCTTTTAGGTAGTCAAGTTGTTCTTTTTTTATGTCTCCTTCTGGTTTTTGTACGACTTTCTTTGAAGATGGGGTCGTTATCTTCTGTTCGGGTCTTTTGGTTAGGTGCATGATCTTTCCTCCTAGAAAAAACAGTCCTAAGATCGGTAACAGAATGATCAAAAATAGTTCCATTCGTCTCTTCATTTCTTCTTCTCCAATCCTTCCTTTCATGACTGAATGGGCCAGTCACTTTCCTTACTATTATAGCATCTTTCATTTGAATCTCAATCTAACTCACTAGTTAGCGACTTTATGCAGCAATCAAAAAGGAACCCGAAGGTTCCTTTTGTGTTATTTCCGATACATCTTGACCTGAAGGTAAAGATCGTTATAGACTCCAAGCAATTTCTTGCCTAATTGTTGATAGACTTCCAAATGGTCCAGCGTTTCATCGCTTGGATAGAAGGATTGGTCATCTTGGATTTCTTTTGGCAACATGGCTTTGGCTTTTTTATTTGGCGTTGAGTAGCCGACATAAAGTGCATTTTTCAAAGCATTTTTAGGACGAAGCATAAAGTTAATAAAAGCATATGCTGCTTCTTTATTTTTCACGGTTTTTGGAATGACAATGTTATCAAACCAAAGGTTGCTGGCTTCAGTTGGAACGACATAGCGAAGATCCTTATTGGCATCAAGCATTTGGCTAGCCTCTCCTGAGAAAGTAACTCCAATAGCCGCATTGTTTTGGATCATATACCCTTTCATCTCATCGGCCACCAAAGCTTTGATGTTTGGCGTCAAGGTGTAGAGTTTATCTACTGCCTCTTGCAATTTCTTTGGATCCTTTTCATTGAGGCTATAGCCCAAGGTATTGAGACCAATTCCCATGACCTCACGCGCACCATCGTACATCATGATGTCATTTCTGTACTCTTCACGCCAGAGATCTGACCAATGTTCAGGAGCATTTTTGACCATCTTGGTATTGTAGATAATCCCCAAGGTACCCCAGAAGTAAGGGACTGAATATTGGTTGCCGGGATCAAACGATTGGTTCAAGAGTTTTGGATCGATATTTTCCATCCCTTTGATCTTGGATTGGTCCAACTTTTCAACCAGATGCTCATCCATCATCTTAGCAATCATGTATTCACTAGGTATAGCAATATCGTAGGTGGTTCCCCCTTGCTTGATCTTAGTGTACATGGCTTCGTTGGAATCAAAGGTATCATATTGCACCTGAATTCCGGTTTCTTTTGTGAATTCCTTGAGCAAGTCTGGATCGATATAATCTCCCCAGTTGTAGATGACCAACTTGTCGCTATTCTTGGTATTCATGCTCGCTTCGATCTGGTGGCTAATTCCCCAGAGGACCAGAATGACAAGGACAATCCCAGTTAGGAATGAATAAAGTTTTTTCATGCTGCTTCCTCCTTTTCACGGGTAATAAAGTAATAACCGATGACCAAGAGCACACTAAAGAGAAAGACAAGGGCGGACAAGGCATTGATACTGAGGGAAATTCCTTGACGCGCACGTGAGTAGATCTCTACAGACAAGGTTGTAAAGCCATTTCCGGTTACAAAGAAGGTCACGGCAAAGTCATCAAGCGAATAGGTAAAGGCCATAAAGTAGCCAGCAATAATGGCTGGTGTCAGATACGGCAACATGATCTCTTTGAGCATTTGCACTTGGGTAGCTCCCAGGTCATAGGCAGCATTGACCATATCCCGGTTCATTTCCTTGAGTCGTGGCAAGACCATCAAGACCACAATGGGAATCGAGAAGGCCACGTGGCTAGCCAGAACAGATAGGAAACCTAGCTGGTACTTCACCGTCGTAAAGAGAATCAAGAAGCTGGCCCCGATCATAACGTCTGGTGCTACCATGAGAATGTTATTGATGGAGAGCAAAGGTCCTTCTAACTTCTTCTTCGATTGGTAGATATAAATGGCTCCAAAGGTTCCAATCACCGTCGCAATCAAGGCTGACAAGAAGGCCAAGAGGAAGGTCTCTGATAAGATCAGCATCAGGCGACTATCTGCGAACAATTCATTGAAATGCTCAAGCGTGAAGCCCGTGAAGGCATTCATATCTCCCCCTTTATTGAAGGCATAAAAGATCAAATAAAAGATAGGAAGATAGAGGATCAGAAAGACGAAACCTAGATAGAAATGAGATACTTTTTTCATCGTTCTCTCCTTTCTCTCGTTGCCCACATGGTAAAGAGCATAGCAAGGATCAGAACAACTCCGATGGTAGAACCCATTCCCCAGTTTTGTGTTGTCAGGAAGTGCTGTTCAATCGCAGTCCCTAAGGTAATGACGCGATTTCCACCGATCATCCGTGTCAACATGAAGAGGCTGAGACTAGGAATAAAGACAGACTGCACACCTGAGCGGACTCCATTCATGGACAAGGGGAAGACCACATGACGGAAGGTATCCCAACGATTGGCTCCCAAATCATAGCTGGCATTAATCAAGTTTGGATCTAAGTCATCTAAGACATTAAAGATCGGCAAAATCATAAAAGGCAACTCGATGTAGCTGGCTACAAAGATAAAGGAGAAATCGGTAAAGAGGATCTGCTGGGGAGCGACTCCGAGAAAGCTTAAAAAGCTATTGATGGAGCCGTTTTGACCAAAGATTCCGATAAAGGCATAGGCCTTGAGCAAGAGATTGACCCAAGTTGGCAAGACGATCAACATCAACCACAACTGCCGGTGTTTGAGAAGCGTCAAAAAGTAAGCAGTCGGATAGGAGATCAAGAGAGTCACCAGGGTGACAATTCCGGCATAAAGGACCGAATTAAAGCTCATCTTTAAATAGGTCAGATTTTGTGAAGTAAAGAACTCTTTGTAGTTTTCAAGTGAAAATTGTCCTTCAACGTTAAAAAAGGATTGAAAGATAATCATGACTACAGGAGCCAAGACAAATAGAAAAATCCACAAGAAATAGGGGAGGATAAATAGATTAGAGGTTGTTTTCTTCATCTCTCTCCTCCTCAATGGCATTAATCAAACCAGCTTCTTGCTCTTCCACTTCTACGTACTCTTCGATCCGCGCATCGAATTCTTCTTCGGTTTCATTGAGACGCATAACGTGGATATCTTCTGGTTCAAAGTCTAGCCCGATGACTTCTCCCACGATGGCCTTACGAGTAGAGTGAATCATCCACTCATTTCCCAAATCATCATAGGCGATGATCTCGTAATGCACACCACGGAAGAGCTGGGTGTCCACTTTCACTTGGAGCTTGCCTTCTTCAGGAAGAGTGATCTGCAAGTCTTCTGGACGAATAACGACTTCAACTGGTTCGTTTGGACGCATCCCTCCATCAACAGCTTCAAAGCGTTTGCCATTGAACTCAACCAAGTAGTCCTCGATCATGCGACCATCCAGAATGTTGGACTCCCCGATAAAGGTAGCTACAAAGTGGTTGATCGGTTCATCATAGATATCCACGGGAGTACCAGATTGGACGATCTCTCCTTCATTCATGACAAAGATCCAGTCACTCATGGCGAGGGCTTCTTCTTGGTCATGGGTAACAAAGACAAAGGTAATCCCCAAGCGTTGTTGCAATTCCCGCAACTCATACTGCATGTCTGTCCGAAGTTTCAAGTCAAGTGCAGACAAGGGCTCATCTAAAAGGACCACTCGTGGTTCATTGATAATAGCCCGGGCAATAGCTACCCGCTGGCGTTGACCACCGGATAATTTTTGGATCGAACGTTTTTCAAATCCAGCTAACTGGACCATTTTCAAGACTTCTGAAACCCGACGTTCGATCTCAGCCTTGTCCACCTTTTTCAAACGAAGGGGAAAAGCCACATTTTCAAAGACCGTCATATGTGGAAACAGGGCATAGGACTGAAAGACGGTGTGGACGTCCCGTTTGTTGGTAGGGACATCATTGATCCGTTCCCCATCAAGATAGACATCTCCAGTCGTCGCATCCAAAAGACCGGCAATGATATTAAGGATGGTTGATTTTCCTGATCCAGATGCACCGAGCAGGGTATAGAACTTCCCTTCTTCCAATTCAAAATTGATATCCTTTAGGACAACGGTTCCGCTATCTTCAAAGACCTTTGTAACATTTTTAAACTCAATAATTGGTTTTTTCAATTCACATAAATTCCTTCTTTACTACGATTACCAAACTGCTTTTCAAACGAAAACGCAGCGGCTGACAGGAAAACCTGTCAAGCCACCAATACCTCTCGGGGACTTACTAGACTGCCCCACCTATTTACGGTATCGATAGGCACTCACCCCCTTTCCGACTGATGCTATCGATGTTTACACTATCAATTGTTCTTCAATACTAACGTTCTTAGGTTTGACCGATAATACGAACTTCTGGTTCTAAACGAACACCTGAATGAGCCTCGACTGCTTCAATGACATGGGCGATCAGGTCTTCGTAGTCCTTAGCTGTTCCATTGTCCACATTGACCATAAAGCCAGCATGCTTTTCAGAGACTTCAACACCACCGATTCGATAGCCTTTTAAGCCTGCCTCGCTAATTAATTGACCAGCGAAATGGCCCACTGGACGCTTAAAGACAGATCCACAAGAAGGGTATTCAAGGGGTTGTTTCAGCTGACGAAGATGGGTCAAACGCTCCATCTCCTGTTTGATTTGCTCGTGATTGCCTGGAGACAAAGCAAATTTGGCAGAGATGACGACAGCACCTGTCTCTTGAATCTTAGAATGACGGTAACCGAAAGCTAGTTCACTCGCTGACAGAGTTTCGATTTCCCCGTCTTTGGTCAAGACCTTACAGGATACAAGGACATGCGCAATCTCTCCTCCATAGGCTCCCGCATTCATAAAGACAGCACCACCAACACTGCCTGGAATGCCACTAGCAAACTCGAAGCCTTTCAAACTATGGTACAAGGCCACATGGGTGGTGTCGATGAGTTTAGCCCCTGCTTCTGCTTCGACCACATAACCATCCACACTGATATCTCGCAAGCGATCAAACATAATTACAAATCCCGGTATGCCCCCATCTCGGACAATAATATTAGAAGAATTCCCCAGGACCATCCATGGAATTTGTTCTTTGTTTGCAAATTGGACGATGCGTTTTAATTCGTATTGGTTGCGAGGAAAGGCTAAAAACTCAGCATTCCCCCCAACCTTTGTATAGGTATAATGTTTTAATGGTTCTTGAAAACGGATATCAATCCCTTCAAGAATTTGATTCATTTCTTCAATCATCTTTCTGTCTGTTCTCTCTCTATATAAAATACAAACTATTATACCAAATTTTTGACGATTTTTCGACCCTAAAAAACAAAAGAAGGCCCATAGTATTCAGGCCTTCCTTTTACCATTTATTATGCAATTTTACGTGCGATGGTACGATTCTTTTGTCCATCCAGAGCTGATTTGACTGAAATCCAAGCACCACCAAGAGTAAAGACAGCTAGCAAGCCTAGATTCAAGTAAAAGTTTTCTGGGACGTCCCCTTGGAATGTCGCTTCGTTGAAGAGACTCCAAGATACATCGAATGGCAAGGAATACTCATCCATGAGAAACAAAGTATAATCTAATTGGTTGACCAAAAAGACCGTCAAGACCATCAAAATAGCTGAAACTACCACACCTTTTTTAGTCAATTTCTTACCAAGGATCTCATAACCTTTGATAGTACAATAACCGAGGGCAGCCCCTGCTAAAACAGATACATAGCCAAGACGCGCTACCAAGAGAGCAACAGCTCCACCGATGATCACACCGATCACGGCTCCTACGATCCCTAAAAGGAAATTCTCTTCCCGCGCTTCATAAGCCTCAACTGTATCTTGCACTTCGGCTTGGTAGGCTCTAAAGGTTGCATCGTCGATTAAAAAGATCGCATCTCCAATTTGATACAGACCGATTGGTCCTTCCTCACCCGTTTCCGCATTCACTTGCACAAATTGGTGGTTGAGCAAGAAATCAACAATATCTTGGATAGCTGTCCATAAGGTTTCGACAGCCTTCCCTTTGGTCATTCCACCTTTGACAACGATCGAGGTCAAGTAACCATCAGAAGAGATAGAATTAATGGCTTTTGATTGTTCTTTTAATTCATTCCAAAGAATTTCACTATCTTCGATCAAGTCTCCTTCGGAACCTTGTTTCACACTGAGTGAAATGGTAAATACATTCTTGGTTTGAGCGCCTTCAATGACTAACAAGAAGCCCTCACGCTCTCCATACATCACACGGGCTTCGCCATCAAATTGTAGACCAAGATCGGTAGCAATACTATATAAATATTCTGGTTTCATGTTTCCCCCTAAACTTTCGGGAAAGCTTGAGCTTTTCCCCATACAATTCCCATTCTACCATAGGAGAAGCAAAAAGGACATATACATTTGTATACATCCTTCTTTCATTTGTGTTACATTGAGGTTTATTTCTCAACACGAACGCCAAATGTGTCGATTTTAAGTTGGAAAATCTGACCATCTAGCCTGAGTTCTTCGAGAGCTGCGACAAAGGCTGCTGTATGCTCTGGCGCTAAGAGGTTCATGATCGTTGGGCCTGCTCCTGACAGATAGGTAGCATAAGCCCCATGCGCATGTGCGACTTCTTTGACCTGAGGGAACTCTTTGACAAGAGATTGACGGTAGCGCTCGTGGAAATGATCTGACTCGATGGAGCGACCAGCCGTCAGCAAATCTCCCTTGAGGAGAGCTGCGATAGCGACATTGGCTACGCTACTGGCTGCAACAGCTTCCTTATAAGACCATTCTTTCGGTAGGACATTCCGACTATCACTGGTCTTCAATTGGTAGCTCGGTACAAAGGCCACAAGGTCACAGCTTGGGAAGTCAGCCGTGACATATTGGACATCTTCACCGATGTAGCTCGCAATGACCATATTCCCAAAGATAGCTGGAGCTACATTATCCGGATGACCTTCGATCTCGGTCGCGATGCGTAATTTCTCAGCGTCTGATAGCTGGAGGTTGGCTAATTGGTTGGCCAATTCAATCCCTGCGACAATGACCGAGCTAGAAGATCCAAGACCACGCGCCAAAGGCACTTCACTAGTCATCTTGATCCGATGGGGTTGCATATCAGTTGAGATAGAAAGAGCTGTTGAGAGCAAAAGGTTTTTCTCATCTGTCGGAATCCCTGCTCCAAGATCATGCTCAATAAACCAAGCATCTGCTGGTTCAAGGACTTCAATGGTCAAATAGCGAGTCACGGCAATCCCAACAGAATCAAATCCTGGCCCTACATTGGCACTGGTTGCTGGAACAATAATTTTCATGCTTATTCTCCCAAGACTTTAAAGGTATTCAAGAGTTCGAAATTCGCCTCTGAATCCAATTTTTCAACCAAGTTCTTGAATTGAGTTTGGTTAACTTGGTGAGTAATGATGACAACACTTGCATAGTGACCATCTGAGTCTTCTTGAAGGATTTGCTTGAAGGATGCTCCTTCTGCATTAAAGATTTCCGCAAGACGCAAGATTTGACCAGTCGCATCTGGTGCTTTGATTGAGAAGTAATAATTGTTCTTCACGTCTTCTGGCTTAGCCAATTGAAGAGGGCGACTGTATTCATTGAAGGCTTTACCGATCGTTCCTTCTTTTAGACGACGGACAATGCGCACAATATCAGCTACGACACTTGTCGCTGTTGGTTTTTGGCCAGCACCTGGTCCGTAGTACATAGACTCACCAATACCGATGGATTCCACATAGACCGCATTCATAACGTCGTTCACGCCAGCAAGTGGGTGTTGTTTTGGAAGGAAGGTTGGTGTCACTTCTGCTGCAATCCCTGACTCTGTTTCAACAATGGATCCGACAAGCTTGATGACATATCCAAGGCTTTGAGCGACTGAGACATCTTGAGGAGTGATCTGGCTGATCCCTTTGTGACCCACTTGATCAAATTGGATGTTCATCCCAAAGGCAAATTGGCTCAAGATCACCATCTTGTAGGCAGCATCGATCCCTTCGACGTCATTGGTTGGATCACTTTCAGCGTAACCTAAGCGTTGCGCTTCTGCTAAAGCATCTTCATAAGTCCAGCCTTCTTCGACCATTTTGGTCATCATGAAGTTAGATGTTCCATTGACCACACCAAGAACCTTAGTCACCTTGTCGGAAGCAAGGGAATTCACCAAGGTCCGAAGGATTGGGATCCCACCAGCTACGGCAGCTTCATAATAAAGGGCCACTTGGTGTTTTTGAGCAATCTCTAGCAACTCGCTTCCATGAACGGCAAGAAGGTCTTTGTTAGCAGAGACCACATGCTTACCCGCTTCAAGCGCACGGGTGATAAAGGTCTTAGCTGGCTCGATACGGCCCATCAATTCCACAACGATGGCAATGTCTTTGTCTTCAATGATTTCATCGACATTGGTCACAAAGTTGTAGTCGTGACCAGCAGCTTGTAATTTTTCCTTTTCCTCATCATCTCGAACCAAGACCTTAGCGATCTCGATTTCATCTTGAGCTGCCTGGGTGATTTTTTCATGGTTTTCTTTTAATAAAAATGGTACGCCACTAGCAACAGTACCAAATCCTAGTAAGGCAATCTTAACAGACATCCTATTGACTCCTTGAATTTTCTATAGTAGCTCCATTATAACAAAAACTTGAGCGTTTGACAGCCAATTGCCTTAAAAATTCTGAATTTTCATGACAGGATCTTCCTGTAGCAAGTTCTGGAAAAGAACATAGAATTTGTGGTACAATAAAGAAAATAATGAAAACGGTGACACTATGAGTAAACGAAGAGTACCTAAAAAAATCAAAGCCCTACTTGGAATCAATGCCCTCCTCCTAGTCTGTATCTTTATTTGTAGCTTTCTTCTGATCAAACGGATCACTCAGCCGAGTGACGGGAATACCAGTGGCACTGCCGTAACGCGTTCTCTCGAGGAAGGTAGCTCCTCTATCGAGTGGACCCGAGTGAAAAAGCCGGTCAAACTGCCCATCCTCATGTACCACTCCGTGCACAATATGGCTGAGTCCGAAGCTGCTAATGCCAATCTGATTGTCGATCCAGAAACCTTTGAAAGCCAACTAAAGGCCCTGAAAAAAGCGGGTTATTACACCCTGACACCTGAGGAAGCTTATCGGATCCTCGCAAAAAATGAAGTGCCAAAAGGAAAGAAATATGTCTGGTTGACCTTTGATGATGGCGTCGAGGATTTCTATACCATCGTCTATCCGCTTCTTAAGAAGTACAAGATGACCGCCACTAACAATATCATCACGGACTTTACCCAAAAGGAAAAAGAAAATGTCCTGACCTTTGACCAAATCAAAGAGATGAAAAGTGCTGGCTTGACCTTTGAAAGCCATACGGTCAATCATCCAGACCTAGCCAATTCCAGTCTTGAGACCCAAAAGAATGAGCTGGTCGCTTCTAAACGCCTGCTGGATAAGGTGCTGGATCAAAATACTAGCGTTATCGTCTACCCATCTGGTCGCTACAGCCAGGTCACGATCGACCAAGCCAAGAAAGCTGACTACAAACTTGGCCTCACCACTAAAAATGGACTAGCCAGCTCCGCTGATGGACTCTATTCCCTCAAACGAGTCCGGATCCTTCCAACCACTACAGGAGAGGACCTCCTAGCCATGATCCAAGAATAAAGAAAGCCCCCTGTCTGAAATCATCGTTTTCAGACAGGGGCTTTTTGTTAGAGTTCCTTATAAAAAATTTTTTAATCGTTGATTCATAAAATGTAATAGGATTCAAAAATTCTTAAAAGAGCTTCATTATTGATTCGCTATAGCCTTCGACTTTCTTTTATAAATGCTCAAAACAATTGCAAATGACAACAACTGCCAAAGAATAATTCTCACTATCTGCAAGCTATCTGATTCAGAATTTGAGACAACATGAACCAGATTTGAAGCAAGATTGTTGAAAAGATGATCTCCTAGTCCTAGCCACAAGGAACCTGTCATTTTGTAAAGTAAAGACCATTTGATACTCATCATTCCCGCTAGGATAACATAGCCAATTCCCATAACAATAAGATTTAAGAGTGACGATTCTTCTTGAAGATAATCTCTTAAGGGCATTGCCAAATGCCATATTCCAAATAGGAAGGCTATAAAGAATAGACTCTTGCGGTAAGAAATCCCTTCAAGAATTTTTGTGAAAAGGCCACGAAAAACTCCTTCTTCCATCCACACGTTTATCAGGTTAAATAAGACACTTAACAAGATAAATAAGATGCCTGCTTGTGTTCCTTTTTCATCAGTTAAAGAGAAACCACTCGCATAAAATGATAAGTGAACATTGCCATGAAGAAACAAGAGAACAATACACTCAACTGAATATGCAAAGATGGAGCATACTAAGCCAAAAAGCAGGCCATTTCCTATACCTCTTATAATTCCATTAGGTGTAAAACCAATATCTATCCATCTTAATTTGCTAATTGAAAGAATTCCCCACAATAAAAGTATTCCAAAAAGCTTATGTAGAAAATTCTCCGATAAAAAAGTTTCATCTGTCCTCATATAGAAGTATTCGAATAGCCTTGCTACTGAACAGATAACAAATATAATTGAACAACTTAAAATAGGGCTTTTCAATAGTCTATTTAGCATATCTTCCTTTCAAATGAGTCTTTTATAAAAATTAATTTCAATATTTTACTCAGTCCAGTTCCTTCTCTAGTTCATTTAGAAAGGTGATTAAAAATTGATGGCGACTTTCTGCCATTTGTTTGGCAGTCTCCGTGTTCATTTCATCTTTTAAGATAAGCAACTTGTCATGGAAATGTTGGACGGTATCAGTGAGGGACCTCCCTTTGTGGCCACCATAGGAAAATGTTCGCGCAATTCCTACAGCTCCTATCGCATCCAGGCGGTCAGCATCCTGGACAATCTTGCCTTCTAAGGTTTCTGGATGCTTCCCACGATTTTTGCTGAAAGAAACAGCATTGATAACCCGACAAATCTGGTCGATTTGGTCTTGAGGAATACCGATCTCTTCTAGAAACATGCGAGCATTCGCATTATTCTCTGTTTGAAACAATTTATCATCATCAGCATCGTGAAGAAGAGCTGACAAGCCCACTATCTCCAGATCACATGGACCTTCTGCTTGTGCGATTCTCATAGCATTAGTATAGACGCGGAGGGTATGCTCCACATCATGGCCATCCGCTCGATCAGCAAATAAGGATTTTACATACTGCTTAGCAGCTTGGATTCGTTCTTCGATCATCGTTCTTGTCCTTTGTATTTCTTACTTCAATCAATCTCATGGTAGGCTTTGCCTGCCTTTTCTAAATCATAATAGTGATCAAATTCTCCTTTTGTTTGAGTGGTATGCACCTGACCATCTTTTGATACCTCAGCTGGAATGGTGACATCTTGATAGAGATTCACACCCTTCTTCATAAAGAGTTCAAATACAGCAATACTTCTTGCATATTGATCCGCACTATTCTGGGGTTTTATTACTATGACTTTGGTATCTTTTTCCTTTAAGAGCTGATAGGCCTTGGAAGATTTCTTAAATTGCGTTTTTGAGAGATCCTTAGGATCAATTGAAAACCAATTATCAAAAAATTTCAATTCTTCAATACTGCTCTTATCACGATCAAGTCGTGCATTGAAAGCCGGAACCGGTTTTCTTTGGTGATCATTCTCTAAGGTTTCATTTCGTTCCAGTTTACGAGTATCTAAATTTAAATACATCATCTTCCGAACCGAGTTATCTTTGGTACTGCGAATTTGTAATGCAGCTAACTCACGTCCATTCCATGAATACACTGAACCTAATTCTGTAGGAATATAATCCGGATCGAACTGTTCAACAACTTTAAACAAATCAATCTCTTTCTCTTCTTTTAATCGTTCTCCATCAACTTTGTAAACACTAACAGTCCAATATTCATCCTTAGATGGACGTTTTTCCTGAAAGTACAGATCCTCTCTCAATTTCATATTCATATGCAAAATATGCTTTGAACCGACTCTGACAGGATCAAAATAATAATAAGACCCATATGCCCTCATTAACCGGTCTTCCTTGGGATTGGTTGATTTCCAGTGAGTAATAATGCCTTCACCATCCGCAATCATCTCATAGTCATCAATTTTCGCTTTTCCACTGTATTCATGAAATTGCTTGTAGTAACTCTCAGTTGAAAAGCGCACATAGAGCCAAATCCCACCAATGAGCGATAACAAAATTAGCAGAGCAACGACCAGTTTTTTCTTTGTCATTTTCACGATTTAAACAGATCCTTTCTAGGAGATTTAATTTTCACTTTGTAATCCACCACTGGTGAAAAAAATAGCATATTACCAGAAAACACAAACAGCGATAAAAATATCAACAAAGCTATATGAAGGATAAAGTTTTGTGCAATATTACTAAATATTGCACAAGATGAAAATACAACCAACCCAGCAAAAAAAGTTGGAGCTATCATTGATAATAATCGATGCTTTCTATCATTTGCGACGAGGTATATCTTTATAGGGTGGTTGCTATTTACAATGTTGGGCATTGGTTTCCGAATGCTTGTCCATATCCGAATCCCTATTACAAGGCTAAAAACTAGAGCCAACATTCCAAAATTTAGCACATGTGAAGTAAAATAAAGATATTTTTCAACAGGAAAAGCCTTCGATAACAGCACGGCAGTTGTACCCATACCGAAAGCTGAAGCAAAACCTTTCTTCTGAGTATCCTTTTTATTGAGAACTTTAGAAAAATCCGAGGGAGCTAGAGTCTGCACTTCTTCCTTAGTTAAAGAATAGGCTAGATGAGGGATGAAGCTTAAAATCCATGGAAAGAAATAGCTGATGAGAAATGGACGATCAGCATCGACTAAATAAGACTCACCATCCATTTGTAAAATCCGGTAACGAAGATTGATTTTTGATAATTGTTCTATTTTTGCTTTTTTTAGCATGCATAGTTCCTTCTAATTTTCTTTGTAAATAGATTTATCCTCATCCACTGCTTCCAGCCTCTCAAATTCAATCCGTCCCTTTCTATAGGCATATTCCAGTGGAATACTACCTGATTCGATCCAAATATCAAGATAAGCCAACATTCCATTGACAAAAAGTAAACCAGCTTCAGTACCATTATGAATTTTCATATAGATTCCAAACACAATAAAAATTGGAACAAGAAAAACATAAGCATGAAATTGGCGCTGCTTCTTTACATTTCGAAAGACGATCTTATATTTTGGACGATTGGGTGTAAGGCGTCTGGCTATTTCTTTTCGAGATCTCCAGAGGATGAATCTATAAATGACAAAAGCTATCAGAATTGACAATAGAAATAACAAGATTTTAAAATAGAGATTCTGACTAATGCTATAATATCTAAAAATTCCAGCCCAAATTCTATTGAGAACCAAACTAAGTCCAATTCCAAGACTTACCGCTAGCGAATGGCTACCTTCAGGAGCCATTTTAATCTTTTTGTCAAAGTTTCTATTTGAATCCTCTAACTCTATGATATCCAACTTGAATTCCTTAGGAGCAAATCCCCAATAGTAACGTTTAGATGTCAACGAATTTGAATCTAAAACATACCTTTTTCCATTCATTTCAAGGATGCCAAAATAATAGACATCCAAGGCTTTAAAATTAACTTCCATTTATTTTATTTCATCACTTTCTGAATTAATGGTATTTGCCAATTAAGTAACTTCTACGATATCACAAAACTTCTACTGTTCTTCTATTTTTTCAAGAACAATTTGACCTTGCTTGTAGGGATAAGCAATTGGGTAACTTCCTAGAGTAAACATGAAAAAGAATAAGGATACAATTCCATTGATTACCAAAAAAGCTCCTTCTGTTCCATTATTCAAACCAATAAAGAAAAGTAAACAAATGAAAATTGCTCCAACTAAAGGATATACTCCTCCGTTACTTTTCTTAATTGTTGTAAAGGTAACTGTGTATTTACGGCTGTTTTTAGGAATCCATTTATCAGCTTTTTTATGGGCCACCTTTAATGAAATCAGAATGGCAAAATAAGAAATCAGCATAGAAATTGCAAAGAGTAATAACTTAAATAATACTTGCTCACTAAGATTGTTTTGAATGAAAAGCCGCTTTAGAACATCATAACCAACTTTGACAATTGGTTGGACAATGATGGCTGCCATTGTCGTACTGACAGGTGTTGTAGGCTTAATTTCGAACTGGGTATTATTCTTTTCAATCTCCACCATATCCACTGTAATCGTATCTGTTTTAATTCCCCAGTAATAACTCTTAGGACTCATTGTACTCGTATCCATGATATACTTTTTCGATTCTTGATCTATCTGGACAATCTGAAAACAGGTCATATTTGAATTTTTAAATTTTAATTCCATTTGTTTACTCATTTTTATTTTTAATATTTTCAACGTAACTTTTTCTTTTCATATTGTTTCTTTCCCACTTTACTCTGGATGATTAGCAGACCAAGCCTGCAATTCATCGTAGGATTTTATTTGTGTTTTCTCACCAGTCTTTGGATCCGTCGCATAGATCTCTAACACGTCCTGCCCCTTTGGTGCAAACCAATGAAGAATTTTATCAAACCACTCTTTGGTTGAGTACTGTTTAGGTCTCATATATAAACGAGCTAAATCCTTTATATCCTTAGCCATTTCCGGATAGTCTTGGGCAAAATTTGTATTGGAGATGTCTATCTTTTTACGATCTCTATTTGCAATAAATGTATCAATATAACCAGCTGCAAAATTCAAATGGTATTTTTCCTCCATTAATTTACGTAAACTGTCGAATACTCCTCCCTTACCTAATTCAAGTCCCCTATATGAAAAATTGGTCTTCTGTAAATCACCAAATTTATCAATATTTTCAACTTTCTGATTTGTAATATCAACCATAATGTCTTTACTTGCATTATTTCCAACTTTATATAAAGTTACAGGTATATAATCCTTGTTATCTGCATAATACTGATTGATATCGTATGCGCCTCGATACTCTTTTTTCCCTAATAATTGATATAGTTCTGTCTTTTTACTTGGGAAGCCAGCAGCATTCAAATCATAAGAAATAATATTAAAATACTCGTCTTTTGCAATTTTAGGTGAGCCATTTTTCTCTCTATCAATCATACTTTCATTGATCTGTTTTTGATGGACATCCAAAACAGAAATATAATCTTGACCAAATGCAATACCTCCTAAACCATCTTTTTGCGCAACAAATACAAATTTATTGTCATCAAAAACATGAATTGTTGGTTTCTTAGTTTTCGCATCTATATATTTCTGCTTGGTTTCTTGCTGACTCGTTTTTTCATGCTTTTGAACTTGCTTCAACAAGTAGAAAGATCCTATACTTACTAAAAGGACTAGCACTCCTACTATTTTCTTATTCACTCGTTTCATTTCAACCTCCACGCTCGTAGTTAACTCCTACCATGATACCGAAAATTTGCGACTGAGGCAACTTCCTCACTAGTTGGAAATAGTTGCACCAAAAAAAACACCTCTCGGTGGTTTTAGAATGTATACAAACTATTTTAAAGTAAAATAAGTTAAGCGATTCTACAAAGAAATAATAATGCGTTCCAATTTTAAAATCGATTCAAAAAAATACCAAAACTTTCCGCTGTGAGAAAAGTGCCTGAAACAATAACGTTTCAGGCACTCGGAATTATTGAGACCCTAGGCTCAATAATTAGTCTTGGAACTTCGAAGAAGTTCGCTGACGTCCGTACTCACCTAAGGAAAGTTTTTAATATGACTTTGTCCTCAATCTGAAACCACCTCTCGGTGGTGTTTACTTCTTCTTTTGTGGGAAGAGGGGCAGGCCTAGGGTCGCGATCTTCTCAGCGGGGATCTTCATGCCATCCTTGATCCATTTGGAGATGACAGAAACAATGGCGGAGCTCCAGAAGGAATTGAGGTAGCTGCCAGCGCCATTCGAGGAGCTGCCATTTCGTTTTTCTAAAAAATCATAGACTGCCTTAGTCAAGAGCCGTTCGAAATTATAATCAATGGCCAGGCTAATGATCTTGGCTTCTTTCTTGACTTCCTTAAAGAGGTAGACCCATACTTGGTAGAGATCTGTCTTGAGGTTGTAGCCATCTAAAGACTTGGTAATCTTTGCGATACTAGACTGAAAGATGGACTCTAGAATCTCTTCTTTGGAGTCATAATTACGGTAAAAGGCTGCGCGAGAGACACCTGCACGCTGAACCAGCTCAGATATGGTGATCTTTTTCAGATCTTTTTTCTCCAATAATTGCAGGAGAGAGATTTCGATGGATTCTCGTGTAATCGCATTGTTTTCTTGGTTAAATCGTTTGAGATTTTCCAATGATTTCTCAGATATTTTTCTTTCTGCCATAACATTTACTTTCTATCTGTCTCACCTGATGATATCTGCTTGGATAGCATTGTACTTCATGATATAATTGTAAAAGAAGACATACTACTTGTCAATGTACATTTTTAACAATTATGAGGTATGAACTGATGAAATGGAAAATTATTGCGGATTCAGGCTGTGACTACCGCTCTTTGGACAATCTGGCACCGGATACGGAGTTTGTCAGTGTCCCATTGACCATCCAAGTGGGAGAGACCATCTATACAGATGACGCCCAACTCAATATCGATCAGATGATGGAAGAGATGTATGCGACTACGACAGCTTCTAAGTCTGCCTGTCCAAGTCCAGATGATTATATGAAGTCCTTTGAAGGAGCTGAAAATATCGTCGTTGTGACCATCACTGGAACCCTTTCAGGTAGCTACAATAGTGCTGAGGTGGCCAAGAAGATTTATCTAGAAGAGCATCCGAATACCAATATCCACGTCATTAATAGCTTGTCAGCTGGGGGTGAGGTGGACCTGATCGTTCGTAAGCTCAATCAGTTGGTCGCTGAAGGCCTCGATTTTGATCAAGTAGTCGATGTGATCACGACCTACCAGTCTAAGACGAAGTTGCTCTTTGTTTTGGCCAAGGTTGATAATCTGGTCAAAAATGGGCGTCTCAGCAAATTGATCGGGACCGTTGTCGGTCTCCTCAATATCCGTATGGTTGGGGAAGCTAGTAAGACGGGTACTCTTGAGCTACTCCAAAAAGCACGGGGCCAAAAGAAAGCGATCAAGGCAGCTTTTGATGAATTAATCAAGGCAGGCTATAATGGCGGACATATTACCATTGCCCACCGCAACAATGAAAAATTTATCGAGCAATTCTCTGCATTGATTCGAGAAAAATTTGCCCATGCAATGATTGAAGTCCTTCCTACTTCTGGACTTTGTAGTTTCTACGCCGAAGAAGGCGGCCTCCTCATGGGCTATGAAATTTAATCACCACTAAAAAGAGGCTAGGACAAAAGTCCTAGCCTCTCAATTGTTTTTGGATTGTCGAGCAAGACGCAGTGGTTGAGTGGGCTCTACTACGCTGATTTCATCAGCTTTACAGCCCTACTCAACTGTGCGGAGGGTGGGACGACGAAATCGAATTCTAACGAATTACCGATTTCTGTCCCACTCTCTCTTTTTATTCTCCGATCTCTTGGTAGAGGGTACGGATTTTTTTGCGGTAGATGGTATAGCTGATCCCAGCTCCAATTAGCAGTATGACACTATAAAGGATCACGGCTAGCAGGGTGCTGACGGAATGATAGGTCCAAATGAAGCTGACAATAATCAAGAGGAACATCACAAAGAGAAAGACAATCAAGAGAATAGACTGAAGGACTGCATTCCCACGATGACGGGTCATCAACTCTGTGATATTGGTCCAATTGGTGCTAAAGTTCTGAAAATCTTTGGCATAGTCTCGGATGCAGATCGGAATGGTCGTTACAACCCAGATCAGCAACATGGCAAGGATAGCCAAGGGATGGACGCCAAAATAGAGACAAACGCCAACCAGAAGAATGACAGGAAGGATAGATTGCACCAGATAAAGCAACCAAAACTTCATGAAGAGATAGCGTTTGAAATCAATAGGGAGCGATCTCAAGTACTCAAAGTTTTCGCGCTCTAGCGAAATACCAATACTGGTCAAGCCTCCAAAACTATTAAAAACACCGATCAAGATGGCAACAAGGGTCAGTGGCACCAGATACTGGGGCGTCAAGTAAGGACTGAGTCCTCCTATATTTTTCGATGCTCCTGCTGCTCCACTGAGGAGGAAAATATAAGGCAGAATACTCATCATCAAGAGGACTTGCACCATAAGGGTTCCATCGCTCAAGAGTCTGCGATGATACTGAATGACAAATCGTCTAAAGGAGTCTTTCTGACCAACATGGAGCACTTTCACGCGCTCTTTAACGGTTTGGTTGGTCGCAACTGCAAGGGCCGCATCATAGAACTGCGGAATCACGATTTTACGAACCAGGCCAATCAAGACCAGAAGGACCAGGATCCAGCCCAAGAGGCCAAGGATCGCTTCTCCATCAAAAGGATGGAGGATAAACTGATGAAAGGCCGTAAAAGGTGGAAATAGAATGGGAATATCTGCGCCCCCCGACACTTCTACCCGATGGGTTTGGACTAGATTCAGATAGAGATAAGCTCCTAGACTCAGAAGAGAACCAATTCCGACCATGATGTTGGAGACCAAGGTCGTGTGTTTTTTGAAAAAGAGGGTCTTAGTGATCAGATGGGATAGGATGATCGTTGCTAAAAAGAGAACGCCTAAGAGAATTAAGGCACAAAAGAGGCCTAGCAGGATCCCTAACGGATTAAAGCCACCTGCTTGGACAGGCAGGATCAGAAAATAGCTGACCAAGGGAAGGATAGCCATGAGAAGGGTCAGGATGACCGAGATGCTCTTTCCAGCAATGACTTCCGCATCTGAGAAGGCATAGGGCCGGTAAAACTGGAGGTCCTTGCTTTCATAAAAGACATTATAAAAGCTCATAAAGCCTTGGGAAATGGTCATCAAGGAAAAAAGGGCGACCATATTGACAAAGAAGGCTGGTTGATGGACAAAATCATAGATGCTAAAGAGCAAGCCAAATATGACGAAATAGACCAATCCTAATAAGAGGTAGTTGAGCACCGATTTACGGGCAACATTGAGTTTGACGTCCGGTTTTTTTGCCTGTTTGGCACGTAATTTTGCGATCTGAGCAGGCTGACTGGCATAGATGATATTAACATTGACCAGCTGCTGGATGATCTTAAGACGCATGATCGCCACCTTCTTCCTTCCGACCCGCTAGGCTGAGATAGATACTTTCCAGACTTTGTTCGGGGTGTTGACCTTTCAATTCCTCGATCGTCCCATAGAAAATAAGATTACCTTTTTTAAGAATGGCGATTTTATCACAGAGTTGTTCAGCCACTTCTAAGACGTGGGTAGAGAAAATAACCGTCTTGCCACGATCCGCATGCTGGCGCATCATTTGTTTTAAATCGTAAGAAGCCTGTGGGTCTAAACCGGTCATCGGTTCGTCCAAGACCCAGATATCTGGATCTGACAAGAGGGCTGCAATGACGAAGACCTTCTGGCGCATCCCATGTGAAAAGGATTCAATCACTTCATAGCGGTGGCTCTGAAAATCAAAGATCCTAAGAAGCTCCTCTAGGCGTTGGTCACAGTCTTTCTGACTCATATCATAAGAAGTCGCAACCAACTCCCAGAATTCATTGGCTGTGAGACGCAAGAAAAGATCTGGCGAATCTGCCACATAACCGATCTTCTTTTTGATTGCCAGTCGATGGCTATAGAGGTCCTGACCATCCACTTCAATGGATCCAGTGGTTGGGGTGATGACACTGACCAGGCTCTTAATCGTCGTTGACTTTCCAGCTCCGTTATGGCCAATCAAGCCGACAATTTGCCCGTCTTCGATGGTCAGATCCAAGTGGTTGAGGGCAATATGCCCATCGTAATCTTTGGTAACTCCGTGAAATGTAATCATGTTAACTCCCTAATTGATCCTCATTGGGACCGTTTTTTCTTATTCTGTTGATAAGCGATCATCGAAATGGTAGAGCAATTCTAGTAAATAGTTTGGAATGGTCTCCAAGAAGTCTTCTTTGTAGACCCGCTCTCCTCGCTTGTGCAATTCTTTGCCCCATGGTCCTAGATTGACTGCTGGAACCTGAATTTGAGCAATTTTTTCCAGATCCAGATCATAGACCTGGGCTGGTGTGGCTAGGCTATCCAGGACGACTTGATAAGAAGCTACATCCTTTTCCAAGGCACAATAACTGGTGTCGTTAATCCCCATAAAGTATTCTTCGACTTTTAAGAGGTAACCTCTTGTGTCCAGATACTCGCGGTAATCCGTGATGAGGGACACGATATTGAAATCGGTATTGTCTAAAAAGCGGCAATTCATGGAAGGATAATATGGGGGCGCAAAACCGATGACCACCATAGGATCCTTATCTCCGAGAAACTCAAGGAGTCGCTGGATTTGCTGAATCGCAAGGCTCTGGTAGCTGATCCCATTACGAAAATCTTGCTCCGCTTTTTTATTAGAAGCTTCTCTAAAGTCTTTGTAGCCCTCTAAGGCTTGGCAACGTTCCTCTAGTTCTTGATAGGTGATGACTCTTGGCCTTGCAATCATATGGTCTTGGCCAGCTTGATCCTGCAAGTGCTCGTACTTCTTGTAAAAGGCATCCAAGGCCTCCTGACTAAGCTCATAGATTCGTTGCAAGAGCTCTTGGGGTGTTTTCTTCAAATGCAACACACTGAAATAACCAGCCGCATAAAGCACGGTCGATACATCGTACTGCTCCTTCAAATCTCTGAGATAGGACCAAGAAGGAAGGGGAGACGTTTCTCCCAAGGCCTGATCTGCCAGATCGGGATGAAGATCTAGCTGACTTGCGATGGCCACTAAGAGGGACAAGGCATTGATCCCTTTGAGTGGCTCCTTCATATGAGACAAGACACCTTGTGCCACAACGACTGGCATGAGTTTGCCGACTGTGCCGATGTGAAGTACCTTTTCTTTTCCTACTTCTGATTCGAAGGGCTCTGAATCCACTGCTAATACATAATCCAGATCAAAGGTTTCCTGCAAATCTGTAAGGAGGCCCAAAGCACCCCGCATCCCACGGGAATAGGATTCCTCATCGCCAACAGAGAGATAGAGCAGATTGACCTGACCTTCTGCGGGATCTGCTGCATAGGCTTCCAGAACCCCCAATTGAAGGGCTAGGGCTGCTTTCATATCGCAAGACCCTCTGCCAAATTTCCACTCCCCAGAAGCTAAATCTTCCTGCATATCTGGTCGCCTATCCAGTGTTTTCAAAGCTTCTGCTACTTGATCAGAATCGAGCGCTATTCCTGCTAAATTTCCATAGTCTTCTAAATCGACTGTATCATGGTGGTGGAAAAGGATAACTGTTTTTTTCTTGCCCTTATCAACCAAGGCCCAATTGACCGACCGATGCAAGTGATCTTGTGGCACCTGATAGCGCCCAAAGTGGTCCGGATGTCCCTTGAAATAGGGGATCTGGGCAATCCGTTGATCCAGGTAGTCTTCGATCCCTTGCTCAGTCTCAGTATTGGTGAAGCTTGGAATCGCCAAGGCTTCGGTAAAAATCGTTTCGATACTCTCTCTATTAGTGGTTTTCACTTTCTCTCTATCCTTCTTTTCTATTATTCATCTTTATGAGCTTTGCCAAGTGACAAAAGGCTAGTGAGCATGAGTCCAAGGAAGCCAAAGAGAGTCCAAGGGCTTGTTGCTTGACCTGTTTTTGGAAGGCTTGGTTGGCTTGTCACTTCTATCTTATCTTTATCAACTCTTTGAGCCAATTCTTGTGCAGTGTCTACTTTTTGTTCCTTACGGAAATCCATCGGATCTCGACCGTGGCTTGGTTTTTGAGGAATTTCAGAAGTAGCTGGATTGGTTGGAGTCATTGGATTACTTGGAACAATTGGTTTTTCTGCTTGATCTACTGGACTTGGGTCTTGTTCCGGATCTACTTTTGGTTGAATGGTTGCAATTGGCAAGATCCGATCTGCCAATGACGCATACTCTGTATCTTTTTCACTTGGTTGATAACGGAACAAGAGAGACCGACTGTCTTCTACGATTGGAATTGTTGCAGAAATAGAATCTGTCTTGAAGGACACTTCATAAGGATCTGCAAAATAGATGTAATCCGGATCATAGGTGTGCAAACTCAAAACCAGTCGATGGCCTTTTTTCACTGTATAGAGATTTGGTTGCAGATACATGGTGTAATCATGATATTCATTTTCTTTCAGATCAATAGAATGACTAGAACTTGCTGAGTCATAGCGAGATGCTGGATTGGCCAGATTCATCCAACCACGCGCAATCACCACACTCTTAACCTTGTGGGTCTTGTAACGTTTGAGAGGCAAGGTTTCAAGGTTGCTACCATTCCAGTAGCCTGTCTCATCGATGGTTTCTTTTTCCAATGTGCGCGTGCTGTAGCCATCTTTATCATAGGTGATTTCTTCCTTGACCACATCAAATTCCTCATCGGAAACATCCATCAGAGTCGCACTGACATGGGCATGGTTCTTGTCTCCCTTGACAAAAGCTGCGCTAAAATGCACCGGAATATGACCTTTGATGGTCGTATCTTGGTCGACGGTGGCTGCATAGGAAGCCGCTACTTCTGAGGAATGGAAGGCCGCATCCTGGTTACGTGTAGTCCAGTTATTTCCTGTACCATAGTAATCGCCAGTTACTGTCACATCCTCCCGTTTAGAGTAGATTCGAGCGGAGATGGCATTGTTGGTATCCCATTTATCAAAACGACGCCATTTACTTGGATCTAGATTGTCCTGAGCTGTTACTTGTGGAAGGTTTTCAATCCCATTTTCAATACCGTAGAGGTAATGGCTATACCAGAGATTCATCAGGTCATTAAAGGCTTGGCCTGCGACTTCTGTCCCTGACCAACGAGTAGATGGATAGATGTGATTGCCCTGGTGGAGCAAGACCTTGGGATCAATCCCCGCCTTCTTATAGGCTTCCAGCATGAGTTCAAAATGTTTTGGTTTGACATTGTCATCATTGAGCCCTTGGATAATGAGAGGGGCCGCCTTTAAGTTGCTTGCATTTAAGGTGTAGTCGCGTTTGGCATATTCTTCGTTGTAATTATGACCATCCTTGTGTTGGAGCTCATTGAGTTTGGTGATATAGGCTGCATAGTAATCCTTGACCTTGTCCCAATCTTCCTTATCAAGGATTCGGCCTGAGGTATAGACAGACAGCCAAGATAGGTCATTGGAAGCTCCGGTATCAAGAGGAGATCCTTGGCTGTTGAAATGGTCATACCAACTAGCAATCCCTGCAGCTGGCACAATGGTCTTTAGGCCTTCCACACCAGTAGAAGCTACACCAAATGTTGTCGTACCTGCCCAAGATAAGCCTGTCATGGCGACGTTTCCGTTGGACCAGTCCGCCTTGACTTCCTGGTTGCTAGTCTTATCTGAGTAAGCTTTGCGTTTGCCATTGAGCCACTCAACGATATTTTTATAAGCAGCTACTTCAAGGTCAGAGCCGGTCGTATTGATCCCGTCTGATCCTTTTGAGCCCAAACCACTACTGGTCACCACTGCATAACCACGAACTAAGAAATAATTGTACCAGTTGAGATTTTCATAATCATAATGCGTATAATCTTCAGAGCTTTCACGTGGATTGACGTAGTACCAATCCTTTGGATCAGTTGCTTTGGCTACTTCTTCTGTCGTAACAGTCTTGGTTGCTTGGCGTTTGGCAGGTTTTTCATAGAGCTTGGCCATATCGAAGTTTCCACCTTCTTTGAGACCAATTGCCTCTAAGGTACGCTCTTCTGTTGTTCCTGTTACATAAGGACTAGCTTCAAAAATGGTCGCAGCTTTATAGTCCCCATTGACAGCAGCTTTTGGCACCTGCACAAAGGTCTTGACCAAGTCAGGCTTGCCGTCTCCATCCGTATCATAATCGGTTTCCACATAGACAATATAGCGGACGATGTCACTCTTGTCATAGGAGTAATGCTCCGGATCGTCTCCTGGCGTAAATGGGAAAATAGGTTGTGCTTTGCCATTCAAAAAGAGAGAAGTCTTCTTATCCGCGCGATAAGCTGCTCGGAGCTGTTTAGCTATATCAACCATTGAAGTGAGATTGGTGACCGGAGCAGAGCCCTCCACTCCTTCCTTGACCATCCCTAGGCTCTTGGCAAAAGCTAATCGGTCTTTATCAGTAGATCCGACTTGATTTTCCTTGGTTGAAGCCCAGTTCAATAGTTGATTGACTGCCTCCGTCACAGTGACTTCTTTTTCACGATCCTGGTCGGTTACAGTTGCACCAGTAATTTCAGCCAAGTCTCCTTGGGTTACTTTTGAAGTCGCGCGCTCCTCTTGACTGCCAACGGTAGGCGTCGCAGGCGCAGGGCTTGGCTGATTGGCTAGAGTGGACTCAACAGTTGGGGCGCTCACTACCGCTGGACTTGACGCAGGTTCTTCATGTAGCTCAGTCGTCGGAGTAGTTGTCGGAGCGGTTGGCGAAGTGGTTGGTCTGTTAGTTTCTGAAACCTCTTCCACTTTTTCAGGCTGTGCGGTTTCTTTAGTGTCTCCTTGTGTTGAGGTCACTGTTTCAGTAACTTCAGGACTTGCCGTAGAAGGAGTCACCGTCTCCTCAGTAGTTGTGCTACTTACTTGGTCTGCTTGCACATGCTGGGCGAGTACAGCAGGACTAATCAGTAAACCTGCAACGAGTAGAGAAACAAGAGTTGTTTTTTTCATAAAATGGTCTCCTTTCACCATTTTCAAAGTCAGTCCTAGCGGAACCCGACTCTATTTTTTTATATTCTCACTTTATTTCTTTCATGTATGCGATTTCTTTTTTAGAAAGGGCTTGCTTCCAGCGCAAACGTTTGTGGCATCCAACTATTTTTGGTAAAATAGGGACATTCACATGAAAGAAGAAATAAAAATGGAAAATCAAACCTTAATGCAATATTTTGAGTGGTATTTGCCCGCTGATGGGAACCACTGGACGCGTCTTGCTGAAGATGCGCAACACTTAGCAGACTTGGGTATTCGTAAAGTCTGGATGCCACCTGCCTTTAAAGCTACATCTAACAATGACGTTGGGTACGGAGTCTATGACCTCTTTGATTTGGGTGAGTTCGATCAAAAAGGAACGGTTCGTACCAAATATGGCTTCAAAGACGATTATCTTCAAGCCATTCAAGCCCTCAAAGATGCAGGGATTCAACCAATGGCTGATGTCGTTCTCAACCATAAAGCTGCTGCCGATGGCTTAGAGGAATTCGAGGTCGTTGAGGTCGATCCTATGGATCGAAACAAGGTTCTCACTGAACCCTTCACCATTCAAGGATGGACCAAATTCACCTTTGATGGCCGAAATGGCACCTATAATGACTTCCACTGGCATTGGTACCACTTCACCGGTACTGACTACGATGCTTCTCGTAATAAGAATGGAATCTACCAAATCCAAGGGGACAACAAAGGTTGGGCTCATGGAGATCTGGTAGACAAAGAAAACGGAAACTACGATTACCTCATGTACGCCGATATCGATTTCAAACATCCCGAGGTTATAGAAAATCTCGACCAATGGGCTGAATGGTTTATCGAAACGACAGGGGTTGAGGGTTTCCGTCTAGATGCAGTCAAGCACATTGACTCCTTCTTTATGAAGAATTTCATCCACAATATCACCAAAAAATATGGTGAAGACTTCTACGTCTTTGGTGAATTTTGGAATGGCGACACAGAAACCAACGATGAGTACTTGGAAAGCATTGATTACCTGTATGACCTGGTCGACGTAGCCCTCCACCAAAACCTCTTCAGAGCTAGTCAAGAGGGTGAAAATTTCGACCTGCGAACTATTTTTGATGGAACACTAGCGCTGAATCATCCTGAAGAGGCTGTAACCTTTGTGGACAACCATGATACCCAACGAGGGCAAGCCTTAGAATCTACCATTGAAGAATGGTTCAAGCCTGCAGCCTATGCCTTGATCTTACTTCGTGAAGCTGGTTTGCCTTGTGTCTTCTATGGAGACTACTACGGTATCGAGGGCAAATTTGCACAAGAAAGTTTCCAAGAGGTCCTCGATCGCCTCTTATGGGTTCGTAAAGATCTGGCCTATGGGGAACAAACAGACTACTTCGATGATCCTAATTGCATCGGTTGGACACGTTCAGGTACAGAAGAATCAGCACCAATCGCCTGCTTGATTTCCAATAACCAAGCTACTACAAAAGTCATGGAGATCGGCTCATCCTACGCAGGCCTCACCTACTATAATGTCTTAGAAAATTGTAGCGAAACTGTCCAAGTTCAAGAAGACGGTACTGCTGAATTCCCAGTGGCAGAACGCTCCGTCAGCGTCTGGGTAGCCCAAGATACAGAGGGCCAATAACCTTTATATGTAAATTTCTCCTAGGATCGACATCTTCCTAGGAGAATTTTTTCCTGTAAAAATTTTATAGGAAATACAGTTTCATTTTAGCACTATAAGAAAGCGCTGTCAATGGGTGTCGCGTCTATTTAAAAGAAATAAAGAGCATCAAAAAACTCGTTTTCCAATATGGAAAACGAGTTTTCATTTTAGCTCAATTCTGCAATGATTTCTTTCAATTGCGCTTTCGTATGAACTCCAGCCACTTGTTTGACAACTTGTCCATCTTTTTTAAAGAGAAGAGTTGGGATCGACATGATACCGAATTGACGTGCTGTATTTGGATTTTCATCGACATCCATCTTACAGATTTTCAAATCATCTTCATGTACTTCTTCTGCCAACTGATCCAAGATTGGAGCTTGTATGCGGCATGGACCACACCAAGTTGCCCAAAAGTCAATCAGGACAAGGCCTTGGCTGGTTTCTTGTTCAAAAGTTGCATCTGTGATTACGTGTGCCATATTTCCTCCTTTTTCAGTAGTGACTACTGATTCTGCATTTCTACTTTTATTTTACACTAAAAGATGCCATTTTAGAAATATTTGCTACGGGGAGTCCTTAGGCATCTTCTCTCTTTTTGCGCCAAAAGATGAGACTAGAAGCTGTTAGGCTGATCACCCCTAAGAGACCCAGAGCGTGGTCTTTGCTGCCTGTTTGTGGAAGCATATGGTCTGCTTGTTCTCCTTCTACTGCAGGAGTCACTTCTTGAGGATCTTCTGCAAATCCTTGTGAAACAAATTGAGGGCTATAAGATACAGCTAGTGTATGATGAGGTTGCTCTTGTCTTGCTGATTCTGTTTGCATCTGCTCTTCTTTTTCAGGAAGAGTTTGGCTTGGTTGGACAAAGGATTCTGGGCTTGGAAGCGTATATTCTTCCTTGTAGTGTACTTCTGGAGCAACTAGAGCAGCACCTTCAACTTCTGGTAAATTCGCATAGTCAGTATCTGTTGCACTTGGTACATAGGCTGCCTTTTGAGCGCGGGTCTTTTCGACAATTGGAATCGCCGCCTGGATAGAGTCTGTCTTGAAGGTCACTTCATATGGATGCTCCACCGTTAAATCTGATGGGTCATAGGTGTTGAAAACAAGCGCTAACTTGTGACCTTTCTTAACCGTATAGAGATTTGGTTGGAGATAAACCGTGTAATCGTGGTATTCTCCCACTTTAGGCTCGATGCTAGCTCGTGAGCTTGCTGAATCGTAGCCAGACTCAGGATTCGCAAGGTTGATCCAACCTTTCGCAATCACCTTGTACTTGGTCTTGATGGTTTCGTATTCGGCAACAGATAGGTTACTTAAATTGCTTCCCATCCAGAAACCGTCTGCTGTTTTATCTTGCTTGACGCTACCATTTCCTACCACGTCAAAGTCCTCATCTGCCACGTCTACCAAGAGGGCGTTGATTTGGAAATTCTTTCCTTGACCCTTGGCAAGAGCTGCCTTGAAATGAACGGGGATGTGGCCCTTGATCGTAGTGTCCTCAGTGACATCAGAAACAAAGGTCAGATTGGCCTTAGAGGAGGCTTTGCTGACTGTTTCATTACGGTTAGCGATCTCAACACCTACAGCCGCATAGTCACTAGAAATGGTTTCTTCTAGCCGTTTCGAGCTTGCATTCAAGAAGAGACGTTGACTGCTCTTCCAGTTATCATAGCTGGTCCACTTGCTTGGATCATAGTTGTTTTGAGCTAGAACCGCTGGCAAGCTTTCGACGTGATTGTCCACTCCGTAGAGGTAATGGGTCAGCCAGGTATTGAGCAGGTCATAAAAGTCCTGACCATTGGCGGTGATGCCGTATCCCCGTGACATAGCCGCTGGGTAGACGTGATCTCCTTGGTGAAGATAGAGCTTGACATCTTGTCCTGCTTTCTTGAGGGCATCGTACATAAGTTCAAAGTGCTTGGTCTTGACATTGTCATCATTCAAGCCATGGACGATCAGGGCGCTGGTCTTGAGATTTCCTGGATGAAGGGTATAATCCCGCTCCTTCCATACATCACTGTAGTTGCGATCATGAGCGTACTGGTCCTTGTTCAATTGGTTGATGTAGTTGGAATAGTTTTGCCAAATTCCTGCCCAGTCATCTTGGTCCAGCATCCGCGTGCTAACGTAGAGGGAGAGCCATGAAAGATCACTATAAGGTGCATTGCCAAACTGGGTTCCTTGGCTATTGAAATAATCATACCAAGAGGCAATCCCCGCTGCCGGAACGATGGTCTTTAGGCCTTCTACACCTGTTGCCGCCACACCAAAGGTCGTGGTTCCAGCCCAGGAGAGACCGGTCATAGCGACATTGCCACTTGCCCAGTCTGCCTTGATTTCAACATTGCTAGTCTTATCGGTGTAGGCCTTGCGTTTACCATTAACCCATTCGATGATATTCTTGAAGGCATTGATTTCGAGATCGGATCCCGTCGTGTTAAATCCTTCTGATCCCTTGGTACCAAGTCCAGCACTGGAGATAAAGGCATAGCCTCTGACCAAGAAATAGTCGTACCAGTTGAGATCTTCGTAGTCATAGATATACTCGTAGGGACTGTAGTAATACCAATCCGATGCCTTGGCTTTTTTGGCTGCTTCTACTGTTGTTTCACTGCTTACTGGCTGTCTCTTTGCAGGTTGGCTGTGCAGTTTCTTCATATCATAGCTACCGTCCGTTGGAAGCCCCAAACTTTCAAGGGTCACGTAGTTTTCATCCAGCGTCCCCGCTACGTAAGGGCGCGCTTCTAGAATGGTGGCTGCCTTAAAATCACCTTGCGCTACGGCTTTTGGTAATTGAACAATGGCTTTGACTAAGTCAGGCTTGCCATCTGCATCGGTATCGTAGTCCGTTTCGACATAGACCGGGAAGCGCACAATTTGGCTGTCTTCATATTTGTAGTCTTGGTCTTCTTTTTCTCCCGTCGTATAAGGGAAAATAGGCTGGGCACGACCATTTAAAAAGAGCGGGCTTTTCTTTTCAGCACGATAGGCATCGTAGAGTTTCTTAGCTGTTTCATACATCCTGGCCAATTCTGGCTGACTGACCTTACGGCTTAGATCTTCTGATTTTTCAATCAAGCCTAAACTCTTGGCAAAGCGTTCGCGATCTGCTTGGCTTTGGCCCAATTGGCTAGGATCTGTTGCTGCCCATTGAAGCAAGCCATTAACAGCATCTTGGACCGTCAACTCTTTAGGGGCCTGATCAGCTGCAAGGGTGCTACCTGTAACCTTTGCTAAATCATTACTTGTTGCCGGAGCTTCTGAACTGGGAGCAGATTGAGGTGCAGCTTCCCTGTTGGTTGTTGCTGGACTTGCTACTGGGACCGTAGGCTCACTTTGTCTTGTGTGTTCTTCTGTAGCAGGGGCTACTTGATTTGCAACTGCCGTCCGATCCAGCGATGCCTCACTCAAGCTCGCTCCTTCTTCACTAGTGGCAGTACTTGTGTCACTTGTTGTCGGTCTTGCTTCGGAAGCTGGAGCATGGACCACTTCTGTCGATGGGGCTAGCTCTTCTGTCTGCTCATCTGCTGCTGCTACTTGATGCAAGACCATCGGTGCGATCAATAAACTTGATGCGACAATGGAAACCATTGTTTTCTTTTTCATGTCAGTCTCCTTACTTTTTTGTAATAAACACTTCTATTATACTATGTAAGCGTTTTTATATCAAATAGATATTCAAATGATCCAAAAAAAACCGAGGCATCAGCCCCGGTTATCGATCCTTATTTGACGTGTTTCTTAAGATCTTCTTGTGCTTTTTTGTTTGACTCTGCTTGTTCTTTTTGCCATTTTTCAAGGGCTTTGTTGTAGTCAGCAGTTGTCACAGCTTTATCTTGGAGTTTCATTCCTTTGTAGATCACGTGGTCTTTTCCTTTACCACCAGTCCATGCAAATGGAGCTGAGAATGGTTCGATACGTGTCAAGAATGGACGTCCAGTTGATGAAGAAGTTGGCATAACAAGGGCACTATCTGTCAACCAAGCTTGCGCTGCCGCATATTTTTCATAGCGTTTGTTGACGTCTTGTGTTTCTGCACCAGCATCTTTGATCATCTTTTCAAAGTCGTACAGACCAACTTTTTTAGCTGCTTCATTGTTTTCACTTGGGTCAAATCCAAGGAAAGTTTTAGTATTTTCACCAGATGAAGCTTTCAAGATATCCATGTAAGTTGATGGGTCTTGGTAGTCAGGGCTCCATCCAACATTATCAGAGAGATCCCAGTCTTCGCCAGCCGCATTTGGCGCAAAGAGGGTCACATTTTGAAGGTCTTCTTTCGAAAGCATTTGGATATCGATGACGATATTTTCTTTACCAAGTGCTTCTTCAACAGATTGTTTGAAGGATTGTACCCGTTGAACTCTTGATGGTGTGGTTTGGTCTACAGGCATATCGATGTGAATTGGGAATTTCACACCTTCTGCTTCCAAGGCAGTCTTCGCTTTTGCAAACTCTTCCTTCGCTTTCTTAGCATCGAAGAGACCATTTTGACCATCGTCTAGTTTAGTAGATTTCCACTCATCTCCGTAGGTATCCAATTGAGTTTTCACCATTTCACCAAAGGTCTTGCCATTAGCTTGGACAAATGTTGGTGGAATGTAGAGGTTACGGATGATCTTGCTTGCTCCGTCTTTTCCGTTCAATTGAGCAGCATACGCTTCACGGTTGAAGGCAAAGCTGATCGCTTGACGGAAGTCCTTGTTCAAGAGAGCTTTCTTAGTAGATTGTTTTTCTTCATCGGTTTTCTTAGCTGTGTGTTTGTAAGATTGACGGTCGATGTTGGTACCAATAACATAAGAAGCAGCATCTTGAGGAGTGTAGGTGATTTCGTCTTTGAATTCTTTAGCTTGCTCTGAGTATCCAGATCCAGTTGGGAAGAGTTTAGCCAAGCTAAGAGCATTTTCACCGAATGATTTGGCCAATTTACTTTGGTCTTGTCCATCGTAGAATTCCAATTTCACATCTGAGATGTAGACCTTGTCTTTATCCCAGTAGTTTTCATTCTTGGTCATTTCGATAGAAGATTTTGAAGTAAAGCTCTTCAAGATGTAAGGACCATTGTAAAGAAGGGAGCTAGTATCACTTGCTTGGGCGAATTTATCCCCTTTTGATTTCACGAATTTTTCGTTGACTGGGAAAGTGATCCCAAGAGTCAATTTAGAGTTCCAGTAAGATTCTGGTTGGTTCAAAGTGATTTGAAGGGTATGATCATCAACTGCTTTTACTCCTACAGCTGAGAAATCTTTATTTTTACCACTGACGTAGTCATTCAAGCCTTTGATAGAATCCTGGATGATGTAGAGCATTTCTGATTTGTTATCAGCCGCATATTTGATCCCTGTGACGAAATCTTTAGCTGTTACATCCGCATACTCTTCGCCTTCTGAATCATACCATTTGGCATCATCACGAAGTTTATAAGTATAAGTCAAGCCATCTTGCGAAACTGTCCAGTCTTTTGCAAGAGATGGAATCAAGTTACCGTATTTGTCATTTTCAAACAAACCATCAATCAAGTTTCCAGTGATATCGTGGGTTGCTGCTTTACCAGATGTGATATAGTTTAGGTTTTCTGGCTCAGTCTCATAGACATATGAGAATTTTTGACCGTTGCTTGAGCTAGATGATTTAGAACCACCCGAACAAGCTGCTAGGATACCTGCTGAAAGGAGGGCAACTCCCGCAAGTGCAATGACATTTCGTTTTTTCATGTAAAACTCCTTAAGAAATTTTAAGTTTATTTTAAGATTATACCACAAAGATTTTCAGAAGAAAAGGAATTTTCAGAAAATTTTAGTTATATAAAAAAACTACTCCGGAGAGTAGTTCCAATTTTTAATCTACCAAGTCGCTCTTGAGGTAGGCATCGACCATGCGCTCTGTTGCGACTACAGAATCCAAGTGAGTCCGCTCATATGAGTGGCTAGATTCGATCCCTGCTCCGAGGAGGGCATGTTTGACTTCTGCTCCTGCGCTCATGGCTGCAGAGGCATCTGATCCATAGAAAGGATAGATATCCAACTTATAAGGGATTTCTTGAGCTTTTGCCAAGGCTACCATATGCTGACGGAATTCGTAGTGGTATGGTCCTGAAGCGTCTTTGACACAGATGGATACCGTGTATTCATCCGTCGCTTGGTCGTCTCCCATAGCTCCCATGTCCACTGCCAAGTATTCGACTACTTCAGCCGGAATACTTGAATTAGCCCCATGCCCCACTTCTTCAAAGACTGAAAAGGCAAAGGTGGTCGTTACTGGCAATTGGATCTGCTCTTCCTTGTACACGCGCAGAAGATTCAAGAGAATCGCCGCACTCACCTTGTCATCTAAGTGACGAGATTTAATAAAGCCAGTATCTGTCACAATAGTCCGGGGATCAAAGCTGACAAAATCACCTACTTCAATGCCAAGGGCACGGGTTTCTTTTTCATTGGTTACTTTTTCATCCAGACGGACTTCCATATTGTCCTGGGTCCGCTCGACAGTTCCCGCATCCTTGTAGACATGGCAAGAAGTCTGATGGACCAAAATCGTCCCAGAATGGGTCTTTCCGGTATTGGCTACATGGACCGTACAATTTTCCCCTTCAATCATATTCCATGGGAAACCACCGATACGGTCCAACTTGAGACGGCCATCTGGTTTCACCGCGCGGACAATAGCCCCCAAGGTATCCACATGGGCTGTGACATAGCGTTGTTTGTCTGTGATCACACCAGGAATGGTCACATTCACCCCACCCTTAGCAGTCCGAGTTACTTCGTACCCAAAGCTTTCAATAGTTTTGACCAAATAGTCTGCGATCTCACGTGTAAAACCGGTCGGTGAAGGAATGGCTGTCAATTCCTGCAAATAAGTCACTGTCTGATTCATAATGCCTCCAAATGTGTTTTTCTTTATTCTAGCATGAAATAGGTGGAATAGCTAGAGGAGAGGTTACAGAGAAGAGTTTTTCAACATCAATCCTCTAAAGTCACTGGAAAAATGTCTTCCCCTCTTTTCATTCTTTCTTCCATTTCTTTCCATTCAAGAACTAATTTATACAGTTCTTCAGTTGGAATAAAGCATGGTTCACCAAGACTTTCATCATCCATTTGATAGTATACTTCTGTTTCTTCTTTGCCTATATCAATATTGAGCATATTACCGCCAAAGTCTGATTCTTCTTTTTGACCAGTAACAACGGCTTCCAATTCTTTGTAAATGTGGGGATAAAAATTATGGACTTCTGTATCAAAAAATTCACACAAGGTTTGATAATAGGGGTCAAAAAAACTTATCATTAAGCTAGTACTAGTGTTTTGATATTTGAATATATCGTATTCTCTTTTTAACATTTTTCTCCTCTTTCTCATCTTATAGTTCAATATTTACTTATTATTTGCTAGGATACGCTGAAATAATCTTTTCATCAGAATCCAAATACATCGTAATCTTCATTCCGTTTTTGCTAAATCCTTCGTAGGTATTCCTTGTTTTTATTTTAAATTCTCTTGTTTCATATGCCTCATTAATGGTATCTACAACTTCCTGAGGGCTCATATGGTCAGGGAAGAAGGTTGAATAGCCTCCATTTGCTTTTTTAGGAATTCCATTAACTTCTACCCTTGCCTCATAAACCCCAGCATCGTTTAGGTCAGGGCCTTTCGTACCTTCTATGATACTGCCAGAAGTACTCTCTACCATATCATAGTGATAACCACCTGATTGCCCTCTCCTATTTAAATCACCTTCAAAAATGTGACTCAAAGACTTCTCAGTAAAATTCTCTGTATGTTTGAGATTTGCTAAGTCATCCATATTGTACATTTTGAATTCAGAAGCATTCCGATTCCAACTTTCAATTTTCCTATTGACAAATGGAACCTTCCCTTTTACTTTACTAAATACATCCGAGAACGTTGTATAGGGTTTATTGTAGTACTGATTATATCCAACATAAGAGGTATACAAGGTACTTGCTAATTGAAGGCTCTCAGTAAAAGCCCTCACGTTCTTGATATCTTTTGCCCGATTGATTTCTTCCTGTGTAGCAGGTTTGCCTGTAAAAGGATCAATTCCTTCTTCAATTATATAATAATCATATTTAGTTTGAAAGGCGGGATCTCGCCAACTCAGCATTTTTTGACTATCTAAAAGGAAATAGCGATCTAGTAGGTAATCATAATTGGCGCGTTCTGTTTCAGATTTAAATAGTTGTGCATAGGGATTCACATGGGCCATGGAGATCAATGTTTTAAGTTCTGGGTAGGCCTCTTCTAATGCTTCTTGATCCATTGCATCAATACGTTTTTTAAATTTCGGGTCCACCTTGGCTAATTCTGAAGGTAATAATCCTAAGTGATCATCCTTCACTTCATTATACCGCTTCCAAATTAGTTTCACATCCTCATAATCCATAGTAGCAGTCACATTATCGCCTTGTCCCATTGTAAGAAACCTTTTATATGATTGAATCACAGAACCATACTCTTCCTCCAGTTCTGCACGTGACATTTTTGAGAGTTTTTCCTCTAACGTTTCCACTTTCGGATTCTTCACTTTGTTCAGGATTGCTTGACGTTTTTGCCATCCTAAAGAGATTGTTTGCTTCCACGATAGATCAGATCCACTACTCGGAGGCAAGTAGGTTCCACTAGCAGCATCCCATGATTGTGCGGCTTGGGCAAAACCATTTTGAACGGCCAATAAATACCGCTCTGAATTTAAAAAGATAATTGGAGAGACTGCATTAAAAGTAAGCAGGCTAATTAATATTTTCTGTAATTTTTGTTTTGCTCCTTCTAATACGGCTATGGATACCGAAAGATTTAGAAAAGCCGAAATCTTATTATCCGATTTTGTTTCCATTAACTGTCTTAGACTGGAAATCTTTTGATCTGCCTCCCTAATTTTTTCCTCTAAATCAACTTGACGCCAGCTTTTACTATCTACATCAGAGGTATATTGATTGACAAATTTTTGACAGTCCTCCGCGAGTGACTCTTGGTATAAGACAATTCCTTGAATTAATGGAATTACAGTACTTGTAATATGCGCCTTTGCTGAGTCGTAAGCATGCCCTTTTAACTCTTCTTCAGCCACAAAATTTTCAAGAACTTTAATCAATTCAATATTCTGTTGCACGCACTGGGCGGATATACTAGATAAACTAGTTGCCTGACTTCTGGCGGATTCTAGATACATATCTATACTCATGTGATTTCCTCCGTCACTAATCGTCTTTTTTCTTGGTGAATCGAATCTAACTTCATTTCAATAGATTTATGTTCTTTCCGAAGTTTTTCTAATTCTTCATCCAGACTGTATTCCATTATTCTCACTTTATGCTGGAATTCTAACTGGTCATTCATCATTTGACTTTGATATCTACTACCTTCGAAAAGAAAACCTAGATCATTTAACCAATGTGAACCATTCAACAGCTGATCTATTACTTCCATTTTCTTCGAATCTAATTTTTCTATCCGCTGATATAAGTCCCACTCCTTATCTGAAAGTTGTAGTTCTTTCTCATGGAGCTTTTTCCATGTATCTTCTATACTCATATCTAATCCTCTAATACATCTAAGTATTTTGATTTCGCTTCATTTGAGAATGATGGCTTAGACTGAATGGTATTCAAAATATTTAAATTTTGACGAATCATGGCGTCCTTATCTTCAAATTGGTCGGCCAAGCTATGGATATTTTGAATCATATTCACAATATGATTCGATAGCTGAGTCTGAAGATTCTCAAATTGACTAATACCAATTTTGGCACTATTATTACCAGCAACTGTCGTTTGCTCATCTCTTTGAATTGTAATAGCTGAATGATTATTGGCAGATCCTATTGCAGTAGCATGCTTAGCAGCCACCGAAAGATCACTTTTTACTGTGTATTTATCTCCCATTCATTTCTCCTTTAAATTTTTTCATATTATAACATCTTTCACCGCTAGAAAAAAGCCTAGTTAGTGGTATTCCCAGCTCATTCACGCACATAAAAAACTCAAGCTGATTCACTTGAGTTCCTTCTTATGGATCATTGTAATCATCTGGTTGGTGGCCCTACCAAGCCTAGGGGGTTAAGTGAAATAGCTCGAGAAGAGAAGTTATCTGCCCCACAAATCTTCTATAGTACTCGTCTGAAAAACATACAAGATCGTATTGGTTATACGATAAAGTAATCTCTACTTCTTTGACATCTTCATCTATCCATTCTTTTTTCCACATTAATCATTAATTTCTCCGCAACATCTAAAACAAAAAAGAGCAGCAAACTGAGCTGCTCTCATTTTGTTTATTTTTCGACCATACCACCCTTGATAAGACTGTCTTTCGTTACTGAATAACTGACTGTTTTGTCATCTAGGGGATTAAATCCTGGTACGATTTCTTTTAATTTATTAAAATCGATTTTTGTGTAATCAATGGTATTGCGGATATAAAAGATTCCGTCTTTGTATTCTGATGTTAGTTCAAATCCATGGCCCATCAGATCTTTGAATTTTTCTTGGCTCTTAGCGACAGCTTCTTTCATGGTTTCAAGAGGGTTCTCACCAGGCACTTTTGAGACGTCGTAATCATCAACTTTTTCTTGTAATAACAAGGTATCTCCCTTGTAATACAAGGTGATAGTTGACTTACCTGCTTCATCACTCGTTTCGAGAACAGTTTTTTGTGCACCTGCTAGTGCATCTTCTTTTTTACTTTCATCAGTCGATGACTCTTTTGTCTTCTCTTTAGCAGATGATTTGCTTGTTGCTTTACTTGTCGCCTTAGTAGACGATGGACTAGTAGATTTTGTACTCTCTTTTTGTCCACAACCAGCTAAAAGAAGACCCGCTGTCAAGAAGACGGCTAACATTTTTGTGGTTTTATTCATTTTGAATACCTCACTTTTTTATGATGGTTAAGGAAATGACTGACGTCTGAAACGAGTCATTAGCAAGATCAACTGTCGTTTTAGATGTTATTAAAAAAGTCTCAAAAATGATGTCCGCAGCCCCTCCTTATCGATCATTGTAGCCATCTGGGTAGCTGGAATGCCAAGCCCAGGCTGTTTGGATAATGGTTTCGATATTGTCAAATTTGGGTTGCCAGCCGAGGATGGCACGCGCCTTCTCAGAGGATGCGATCAGGGTATCTGGATCTCCTGGTCTGCGATCGGCCAGCTCAAGTGGGATCGGATGACCCGTCACCTTGCGGGCCGCTTCAACGATTTGAAGATTAGAGAATCCTGTCGATGAGCCCAGATTAAAGGCGGTAGAAGGGTTGCCATTACGCAGATACTCCACTGCTAAAAGATGGGCATCTGCCAAGTCAAATGGATGGACGTAGTCCCGAACATTGGTCCCATCTGGTGTCTTGTAGTCATCTCCAAAAATAGAGATCTTCTCGCGTTTGCCTTGGGCTACTTGTAAGACGATCGGCAAGAGATGGGTCTCTGGTCCATGGTCTTCTCCGATGGATCCATCTGGCTTAGCACCCGCAACATTAAAGTAACGAAGGGGCACGTACTTGATCCCGTAGGCTTGATCGGCCCAGCGCATAATGGTTTCCATCATGAGCTTGCTTTCGCCATAAGGATTGATTGGTTTTTGTGGAGTGGTTTCAAGAATCGGAATTTCTTCTGGAATGCCGTAGGTGGCAGCAGTTGAAGAAAAGACGATGTAGTGCACTCCACATTCATGCATGACTTCCAAGAGCTTGACCATGCCAGCTGTATTGTTATCAAAATATTTCAATGGATCGGCCATGGATTCAGCGACCAGTGAGTAGGCAGCAAAGTGGATGACCGCATCGATATCTGCATGTTCCTTAAAAACAGTGCGCATAAAGTCTTGATCCGCCAGGTCTCCTTGGTAAAAGACGGCATCTGGATGCACCGCTGCACGGTGGCCTGTGACCAGACTATCGACCACGACGACTTTTTCCTGTCCTTCATTGACCAAACGGTCCACCATGTGGGAACCGATATAGCCAGCTCCTCCGAGTACGAGTATTGCCATTTGTTTTCCTTTCGCTTCTTATCTTCTATCTTATTGTACCAAATTTCTGCCGCTTCTCCACACTTAAAGTGTCACAACAAAGCGCCTAAAGGCAGCTTGTCCTTCTGCCGTTCGCTTGTAGACTCCAGCATCTTCCAGCACGCGCGCAAAGATCTGGCCAACCGATTCACGGACAAGGGCTTCTGCCTCTGCTTCGTCTGTGATGGCTGGGTGAGTGGCTTTCAAATCATCTGCCCAAGGCTGGTGGTAGGTTGCCACTGTACTCTCACGTCCAAGCAAATAGTCTTGAACCTGCTTGAGCTCTTCCTTGAGGCGAGGTGGCAAAATGGCCAAGCCCATGACTTCGATCAGGCCGATATTTTCTTTTTTGATGTGTTGCACATCCGCGTGTGGATGATAAATGCCATCGGGATGCTCTGGTGAGGTTTGGTTGTCACGGAGCACCAAATCCAGTTCATAATGCCCATCACGAATCCGTGCTATGGGGGTAATGGTATGGTGGGGCTGACCATCGGATGCTGCTAAGACTTGAACGGCTGGATCCGAGTAGCCTCGCCAGGTTGTGAGGATATGGTCTGCCAGGGCAATCAATTGCGCCTTGTCGTCCGATTGCAAACGAAGAACTGACATGGGCCAATTAACAATTCCTACCGATACAGCCTCAAAGCCCTCAATGGTAAAGATTTCCTCAACAGGAGCTAGCTCCATAGGGAAGGTGTGCCGTCCGCCTTGGTAATGGTCATGAGTCAGGATGGACCCCCCTACAATGGGCAGGTCTGCATTGGAGCCCGCAAAATAGCCTGGAAAAGTCTCGACAATGGTCAAGAGTCGCTCAAAGGTCTTACGACTAATGGCCATGGGAACATGCTGGCTATCAAGGAAAATGCAGTGTTCATTGAAGTAGGCATAAGGGGAATACTGAAAGCCCCAGTCATGACCGTTCATATCAAAGCGAATAATCCTGTGATTAGCCCGGGCTGGATGGTCTAGGCGACCTTGATAACCTTCATTTTCAAAACACAATTGGCAGGCTGGATAATGACTGGCTTTGGCAAGTTTGGCCGCTGCAATGTCTTTAGGATCTTTTTCAGGTTTTGACAGATTAATGGTGATTTCAAGAGAACCGTAGGGAGTTTCTGCCTCAAAGGCAATGTTTTGCGCAATCGCATTGACCTTGATGTAATCATTGCGCTTAGAGAGGTCATAGAAATCAGCAATCGCGTCTTCCTTGGACTGACGGTAGGTCTCCCAGAAACGATGGTTGACTTGACTAGGACTAGGGGTGATCCAATCCATCAACTCCGCACCTAGGCTGTCTTTTGCGGCCATACTGTCCTGGATCTTGCTATTTGCAACAGCGATCTCTACCAGCTGATCTTTGAGCGCAATCAAGTCTTCTTTTTGAGTTGGGGCGTCTAGCCCTTCTTCTCCAACGCGACTCATGATGCGATTTTTTAGATAAATCCGATCCATCTCTTCGTAGTCACTCGCCGCAATGACGGCTGTGACAAATGCGTCTAAAATTCCCTGATTCATTGATTCTCCTTCTTACGTTTTAAATAGTCTCTGACAGCATCCAAATCCTGGAAAACTTGTTCTGCTTTAGTTAAGAAAGACTGTGCTGGTACTTTTAAATCTGGAACACATATGACTGGGATTCCAGCCCGATAGGCTGCTTCAATCCCTGCCTCACTATCCTCTAGTACTAAGCAATTCTCTGGTAAAGCATTCAAATCACTACAAGCCTTTAAAAATATATCTGGGTAAGGTTTACTTCGTTTGACATCTTTTGCAAAAACTAAATGGTCAAATAGGGACAGTACCCCATTGCTATCCAAGATCATTCTAGCTCGAGATTCAACACTTGAAGTTGCTAGGGCGATTGGAATGCCCTCTGTTTTCAAAAAAGAAAGTAAATTCCTAGCACCTTTTTTTAAATGAACACCTTGGGCTAAGATTTTAGCTTCCAGTTCATAGACTTTAGCCAAGGTTTGGTCAAAGTTCCATGGTAAATCATAGGTATCCAAAAATCGTTGAACATTCTCCTCTTCCCTATGTCCACTGTAGTCTCTAGAATAAGTTTCTTCTGTAAAAGGAATTCCAAAATCTCTAAGCAATTCTTGATAAACTTTTAGAGAAATGATTTCAGTATCGGCTAATAAGCCATCTAAATCAAATATTACAGCTTCCATTATTATCACCTAGTCTAAAACTCGTGTTCCTGCCGCAACTTCTGCAATATAAAAGCTAGGCGCATAGCCAACGACTTCTTCATAGCGTTTGCCAACAGCTTCTTTAAAGGCTTCAACTTTATCTTTGTTTACAAGGGCGATGGCGCAACCACCAAAGCCTGCTCCTGTCATACGAGCGCCCAAGACGCCTTCTTGTTCCCAGGCTGTATGCACCAAGGTATCCAATTCTAGACCTGTCACTTCGTAGTCATGCTCCAAGGATACGTGGGAAGCATTCATGAGACGGCCAAAACCTTCCAAATCACCTGCTTCAAGTGCCTTACGAGCTTGGAGAGTCCGTTGGTTTTCAAGTACAGCATGACGAGCCCGTTTGATGCGATTTTCATCCTTGATCAAGTAGCTGTAGGCATCAAAAGCCCAGAGGTCCAATTCCCCTAAGGTTTGGATATCCAATTTTTCTTGGAGTTCAGAAACGGCGGTTTCGCATTCTGAACGACGTTCATTGTATTTTGAATCCGCTAATTCCCGGCGTTTGTTGGTATTCATGATGACTACGACATTGTCTTTGAGGTCCAGCGGTACCAGATCATACTCTAGGGTGTTGGTATCGAGATAAATAGCCCGTTGATCAGCTCCCATACCGATGGCAAATTGGTCCATGATCCCAGAGTTGACTCCGATGAAGTGATTTTCGGTTTGTTTGCCGATCTTGACTAGATCTAGACGGTCTAACTGAAGATCAAATAGTTTCTCAGCGATGACGCCAATCAAGAGCTCAAGCGAAGCTGAAGAAGAAAGACCGGATCCATTTGGAATATTACCGTAGACATAGACATCCATTCCGCTATCAATGACATGACCAGCTTCTTGCAAGAAGTGGAGCACGCCTTTTGGATAGTTGGTCCAGTTGTGTTCTTTTTCAAAGTGGAGATTTTCAAGTGGAACTTCAATGATCCCCTTGTCTTCAAAGTTTCCTGAGAAGAAACGCAAGACCTTATCCTCACGCTTTCTTGCAGCTCCGTAGGTACCAAGTGTAATGGCTGCTGGGAAGACATGCCCACCATTATAGTCCGTGTGTTCACCGATCAGATTAATCCGTCCTGGTGAAAAGAAAGTGTGGTCAGCCTTTTCCCAAAAGACAGTCTGGAATTTTGCTTGTAAATCTTGAGATGTGATTGTTGTCGTCATGAGAAACTCCTTTAGTTTTGTAAACGTTTTTATACTTGTATTATATCTGATCACAAGTAAAACTTCAAGTGTTTTTAGTAAAATTTTATTAATTTTTTATTTTATGTCAAAAAAGGCTATAACAAAGGGTTTTCCTCCGATTCCAACTTCTATTCTATCATTGCTTTTTTGGTTAAATTTTAGTAAAATTTTACCAAAAAATCTCAATTGGGGGTGACCCAATTGAGATTCTTAAAGGTTCTAAAACACCATTTCTTGACCATTTTCTGTCACTTGGTAAGTGCCATCAGCAAGATTGATTCGGGCTACTGCTGTGGAAGTTTGGTCTTTATTTTGGCGCGTGATGACAATGGTATGATCATCTGGTGTTTCCACCTCAATGCTTCCTTCTAGGTCAAAAGCTTGCGAGTTGTTCCGGAAACTAAAGAGCTTGAGAAGGGATTGCACGACTGGTCGCTCCACTTCTTGCGCAATTTCTTCATTGCTGTAGTAATGACGGTTGATATTGCGGCCTTCTTTGGTGTTTTCTAAGAGTTCCAAATCATTCTTTCCAGCTAGGAATCCAACATAATAAACTTGTGGAATACCTGGTGCAAAAGCTTGAATCAAACGGGCTAGGAAGTACTTACGATCGTCATCTCCAAGCGCAGAATAGTAGGTCGAATTGATTTGGTAGATATCCAAGTTGTTGTACTCTGCTGTTGAATATTTGCGTTTAACATTTGCCCCAACCTTATATAGCTCATTTGAAGCATAGTCAATCTCTTCATCAGTCAAGATATCCTTGACATCGACCACCCCAATCCCGTCATGGGTGTCCAGCGTTGTGAACTGCTTCATCGGACTCATCTTCAACCACTTGGCAAGGCGCTCCACTTTTGAGCTATAGAGGGTATAGAGGGTTACCATGGGTAGCGCGAAGTCATAGACATAATAGTCGTGATCGGCAATCTTAAATTGGATGGAATAGTGCTCATGAATCTCTGGAAGAAGCTCAGCACCGTAGCCTGCCGCCATATCGCGCACCTTATCCAACAAATCCCAAATGTCTGGTTCCACAAAGAAATCATTGGTATCCAATTTCTTGACCGCATAGGCAAAGGCGTCCAAACGAATAAGGTCACAGCCATTGCTTGCCAGGTGTTCGATGGTCTTGCGAATAAAGTCCATGGTCACTTCCTTGGTCACGTCTAGGTCAATCTGCTCTTCCCCAAAGGTATTCCAGAGATGCTCGGTCGTCCCATCCGCAAAAGTGATGGCTTGTTTAGGAGCTCGGTCTTTGCGCTTATATATTAAGTCAACGTCTGCTTGAGTCGGACGATTCTCCGGCCAGAACTTGTCCCAGTTGAGGAAGAGATCTTTGTAGGCACTTTGGTCGTGCTTTTCTTGGTAGTCCTTGTAGTATTTAGATTGACGAGAAATGTGATTGATCATAAAGTCAAACATAAGATAGTACTTGTCGCCCAAGCGTTTGACATCTTCCCAATCTCCAAAGGCTGGATCCACTTGGTCATAGTCTACAGGCGCAAAGCCACGGTCACCAGTTGATGGGAAAAATGGCAAGAGGTGAACCCCACCTACTGCATCCCCAAAGTGCTTCTCCAGATTTTCATAGAGATCCTTGAGGTTATTTCCTAAGCTATCTGAATAAGTAATTAACATGGTTTTGTTTTGAATTGGCATAATGGTTTCCTTTTCTTTCTTTGAAAGCCAAGTCTTAGGAGACCTGGCTTTCTTGAGTTTTTCTATTTTAGAATTGCTTCCTAGGATACGATTGAAATCAGCAAGCTGAATCGTCCCTTTGTATCTGGAATTGAACACGGGACTAATTTCTTAGGAAAAAAGATAAATCTCCTTGTGTGCGAGCACACTACGTCGATTTCCTATATTTCCACAGCCGTTACTACTTCAGTAGTTTACGGATGTGGATGCCCTAGGGTACTACAGAAATTTTCAGCAAGCTGAATCGTCCCTTTGTATACGGAATTGAACACGCCCTAAGCTCTGTGTGAAAAAGATGAATCTTCCAAGAAGCCAAGGCTTCTTATTCAGATTCCCTATTTTCACTGTGAGCTTTTGACGGGCTTTGTATCTTATTTCTCATTTCACTGCGCCGTTGCTCATTCCTGCGATGATATGGCGTTGGAAGAAGAGATAGACAATGGTGATACTGATAATGCCGACCACGTAAGATGCAAAGCTTGGTCCGTAGTCGTTGAAATATTGGCCTGCGTAGTTGTATTGGAACAAAGGCAGGGTCCACATTTTGGAATCCCGGTTCAAGACAAGGAGTGGCAACATGAAGTCATTCCAGAACCAAAGGGCATTGATGATCATGGTTGTCGCATGCATGGGTTTCATCATTGGGAAGATGATACGGAAATAGGTTGTAAATTTATTAGCCCCATCGATTTCTGCTGCTTCATCCAGACTTTCTGGGATAGAGATTTTGATATAGCCGACATAGAGGAAGAGGGTCTGTGGAATCGCATAGGTCAAGTAGAGCAAGATCAAACCAAAGGTGTTAGCTAAACCGAGTTTACTCATCATAACCGTAATCGGAATCATGATGACTTGGAAAGGTACGAAAATCCCAAGAATCAAGAGAGTGTACATGATGGTAAAGGCTTTTCTCTTACTCATATTACGGGCGATGGAGTAGGCTGCCATGGGGATAAAGATCATTACTGCAAGTAAAGACAAGACAGTGATGACGACAGAGTTCCAATAATAGCCTCCGATTCCATCAGCCAAGAGACGGCTAAAGTTGTCCCATGTGAAATTCGTCGGGAATCCAAAGAAATTATCTACAATATCCTTGGTGGGTTTGAAGGAACTAAAGAGGGTGGCAAGGAGCGGCACTAAAATCAGAACCGATCCTAGAATCAATAGAATGTATTTGCCAATCAAGGCTTTTCTTTCATCTTGTTTCATCGTGCTTCTCCTCTTAAATTTCAAATTTCTTAGATACTCTCAATTGGATGATCGAAATCACTACAATCAAGAAGAACAAGATTACGGCAATGGCATTGGCGTATCCGAATTGGTTGTTTTTAAAGGCGTAGTTATAAACCAAGAGCCCAAGTGAGGTTGTGGCATTGTTTGGACCCCCACCAGTCATGGCAAAGACTTGGTCAAAGGCGGTAAGCCCACCTTTTAGGGCTAGGATAAAGACCATAGAGACACTTGGTAGCAAGTAAGGCAATTCAACATTCCAGAAGACTTGCTTGCTCGTTGCACCATCGATTCTTGCTGCTTCTGTAATCTCAGTTGGGATAGATTGCAGACCAGCTAGGAAGATAATGATGGGCATGGCCACCCCTTGCCAAAGAAGGACAAAGACAGCCGCAAAGATCGCTCCCCACTTAGTCCCTAAAAGACTGGTTTGGAGAAACTCAATATGAAGGGCATTCCCAATGGCTGGTAGACCGTAGTTGAAGACTTGTTTGAAGATCAAAGCCACTGTCAAACCAGACAAAACAGCTGGGAAGAAGAACCAAGCACGGAAGAAGGTTTGGCCTTTGATTTTAGAGTTCAAGACACGCGCAATGAAGATCCCAAGGGCAATTTCACCAACCACCATGGCAATCGTGATGATCGCAGTAAAGCCAATCGCATTCATGAATTTTGGATCCATAAAGAGGAGCTTAAAGTTGTTCAAGCCAACAAACTTGTAGTTATAGGTCAAACCTGTCCAGTTGGTAAAACTGTAAAAGGCTCCTTGGAACATCGGCACATAGAAGAAAATTGCTTGTAACAAGAGGGGAATGACCACAAAAGCCCATGCCCAATATTTTTGTAATACTTTTTTCATAGTCTCTCTACTCCTAATCCACATCCGCTTTCATCGGGTTAAAGAAGGCATTCAAATCATTGACCATTCCTTGTTTATCACCTGTCAAGACATAGTTCATGGTCAAGGTATGGAAGTCTGCTTCACTGGTCCAGTATTGTTGCAACCAGACCAAGTGACGATCCGTAAAGGCATATTTGGTCATCCCAGCAAGCGGTGAATCCTCTCCTGCTTGTTTGACCCCTTCGATCGCTGTTGGAGATCCGTCCACGTCGTAGTATTTTTGCATGACTTCTGGACGGGTCATGTATTCCACAAAGGCATTGGCTTCTTTTGGATGTTTGGTAGTAGCTGAGATAGACCATGCCAAGTCACCTGCACCAACGGTTAAGCTTTGTCCTTTTTCTTTTCCTGGAATCATGAAGGTTCCAATCTTAAATTTCGGTTTTTGTTCATTAATCGCTGTGATGGCCCAAGACCCATTTGGTGTCATGAGGACGTCCCCACGCGCGAAGGCTCCGATAACGTCTGTATAGCCAGCACCTTCCCAGTTCTTTTGCTTCGAACCTTTAATGCGAAGAATATCCATGACCTTGATGTCATCTTTCATAATCGGATCAGACAATTTAATGGCATTTGGTTGAGAATAACGAAGGTATTGATTGGCTTCCTTTCCTCCACCTGCTGCTGTCGCAAAGGCTAATTGATTGTAACCATTGAGTGTCCAAGCATCTGCACCTGCAATTCCAAATGGTGTTTGTCCTTTAGCAACGATGTCTTTGACTAACTGTTCAAATTCATCCCAGGTTTCAGGAACCTTCAAGCCCAGTTCTTCGAATTTATCTTTGTTGTAATAAATTCCATAAGCATTGGCTGTAAAGGGAACGTTGTAGACTTTTCCGTTCACGGCATATTTTTCAGCATAGCCATTTTTCACGCGTTTCAGATAGTCTTTATTGGACAAATCTTCGAAGACACCTGCTTTTGCCCATTCTTGTAGTTCGATGGACTGTGGGTATATATTAACCACATCTGGCACATCCCCTGCGAGAACACGTGTTTTCAATACTTCACCACCATTTGGTACATTGACAACTTTGACCTTGACCTTTGGATTTTCCTTTTCAAAATCACGCGCGATTTCTTCCAAGGTTTTGGTCATTTCTTTTTTCTGGTTGAAATACTCGATGGTCACTGTGCCATCCGCAGATTTACCATCGTTAGAGCAAGCACCGAGCCCAAACAAGGCTAGGCCTGTAGTCGCAAGAAGTCCGATTTTTTTATACCATTTCATTTGGCTGTCTCCTTTTATTTTTTGACAAAAACATATTGTTTGCTGAGGAAATCTCCCTGAGGAAGAACGACGGTTAAGCCAGCATACATGAGCTCGGCTCCTGAATAGACTTTATCCGTCCCTTCTAAGCTATAGAGCGCATCTTCTTCCAATCCTTTGAGTTTCAAGGTCGGCTCGATCTCTTCAACCGTTGATAAGACCCGTACATAGGTTACAACCGTGCGGTCTTGATAAGTAAACTGGACGGCTGTTTGATTGCTACCTTGGCTTGGATTGATCAAGCGGTAGTGTTTTCCGAATTGAACCAGTGGTCGAATCGTTTTGTAATGAGCAACTTGAGCTGCGATCCGATCCAACTCTTCTTGCGGAAGACTGGTTAGATCCAATTCATAGCCCAGATTTCCCATCATGGCTACATGACCTCGCGTTTCAAGTGGTGTCATCCGTCCCATCTGATGATTTGGCACTGCTGATACGTGAGCCCCCATAGAAATGGTAGGATAGAGGTAGCTAGAACCATACTGGATCGGAAGTCTGGCAATGGCATCCGTATTGTCACTTGCCCAGACCTGAGGGAAGTAGCGCATCATACCAAGGTCATTGCGGCCACCACCTCCAGAGCAGGACTCAAAGAGGATGTTCTCGTACTTCTCTGTTAAGTATGAAACCACTTCATAGAGACCCAAGATATACGCATGGGATTGCATCTTGGTTTCAAGGTAGGTTTTACCATTTCCAAGTTTGGTGATATTACGGTTCATATCCCATTTGATATAGTCGATCTCATGCTTTCCAAGTAAGTCATCCAAGACCTGCTTGATATAAGAAACCACTTCTTTATTGGAGAAATCGAGCACCAGTTGATTCCGTGAATAGGTGTGTTCGTAGCCTGGGACTTGAATAGCCCAGTCCGGATGAGCCCGATAGAGGTCGCTATCAACAGAAATCATTTCTGGCTCCACCCAAAGGCCAAATTGAAGTCCCTTGTCATGGATGCCTTGGATCAGTTCTGCTAGGCTTCCTCCTAATTTTTCTTCATTGACAGTCCAGTCACCGAGGGCCCGATTGTCATCATAGCGATTGCCAAACCAGCCATCATCAAGAACAAAGAGTTCGATTCCCACTTTTTGAGCCTCATCTGCCAGCTCCAATAATTTTTCTTTCTTGAAATCAAAGTAGGTCGCTTCCCAGTTGTTGATAAGAATTGGACGTTCTTTATGGCCAAACTGGCTAGGAATGATATGGTCTTGGACAAATGCTTGACTCTCTTGACTGAGACCAGTCAATCCCTCATGTGAGTAGCTGATCATGGCTACCGGCGTATCAAAGCTCTGATTCGGTGCCAACTCCCAGGAGAAGTTTTCTGGATTGATTCCCAATCCAACGCGAACTTCATTGAGTTGATTCTTTTGAACAAATCCTTCAAAATTTCCACTGTAGAGCAGTTGGAAGGCAAGGGCTGAACCGGCATCTTCGGTCACTTCATGATCTGCTAGAATAAGGGCAGGAGTCTGGGCGTGTCCAGAAGCACCACGGTTGGAGCTGATGGAGAAGATTCCTTGCTCTACTTGCTGGCGGCGGACTGTTTTTTCTCTCGCATAGGCCCCTTGAAGGGTGATGACATCATAGTCACCTGCTGGGAGATCTGCCAACACACTGAGAGCCTTGTGGATCACGACGGTTTCATCACTACAGTTTTCAATCTTTGAAAAGCTGGTGATGGTTGCCCGATCTTCGTAAGCTGTGTAGTAGATGGTCAACCGGAGGGCCGCTTGATCATCTTCAAAGACCAGGGCTAAGGTTTCAGCACTATCTAGTGTATGTGGATTGGGAAGACCAGTTGCCTCGACACTGCCAGAGTAGATATTGGCTCCGACATAGAGGAAATCCGTCACCTCTGTGGCGCCGTGCTGGATTTGAATAGACGGCTTTCGGAAATCTCCAAGCCCGTGCTGTCCTAGGATCTGACGCTGGGTATCCAAGCTGAAGGTCCGATTGTCAGGTGTTGGATTTCCAGAGAAAGCATGATCCTTCTCATGCACCGTATTGGAAAAATGATAAGACGGGATCGGACGTCCCAGATGCTTGAGCATTAGGTAGCCATCTCGATTTTCAAGGATCAGGCTCAGTCCCTTACTTTCTACATAGAACAAATTTTGTTCGATACGAATTGCCATATCTTCCTCCATTGGACCCTAAAAAATCACTATGTATTTTTATATTCAGTTCCAATATTTTTCTTTTTTTACATGTCTTTATTTTACTTGATGTAAACGCTTTCGAAAATAGAATTTTGTTGGACATATATGGTAAAATGTTAGGTAGGAGGTTTCCCTATGTTAGTCTTTTCTGAATACCAAACTGATACCATTGACCTAGCCCTTGATTTTTATGGCTACGAAGATTGCCCGAAAAACTATGAATTTGGCCCTAGCGTTCGGGACAATTTTGTTCTGCATTTTATTACCAAGGGAAAGGGAGTCTTTCACTTCAATAAAAAAGAAATCCACCTTGAAGCTGGGGATCTCTTTCTCCTTCCCAAAAATAAGGTGACCTACTACAAGGCCGATGCCGAAGAACCTTGGTCCTACTACTGGATTGGCATCAGTGGCACCAAGGTGAGCGATTTCATGCGTTTTTCAACACTGCATGCAAAAGGTTTTCTAAAGAAAACAGAGGTGGACACTGAGAGGATCGGCCAATTCATGGAGCAACTCATCCATAAGGCGGAAGCAGCAAAGCTGTCCCCACACTACCAACTCCACCTACTCTCGCAGATCTATGAACTGCTATTTCTTATCAGTGAAGTGGCTCCCGATATCCATCGGAGCCATCCATCTCCAACCTATCAACTCTATCTGACCTGCAAGCATGTGATTGAGACGCATTACAATAAAGAGCACTTGAGTATTCAAGAGATCGCTGATGACCTCAATGTCCATCGCTCCTATCTGACAACTGTCTTTAAGGAGTTTCACCAGCTCTCTCCCAAGGAATTCTTGCACTCGGTCCGCATGCAGCGGGCCCAGCAATTGCTGGCAAACACAGACGAGAGCATCAAGATTGTGGCTTACTCGGTTGGCTTTTCAGATCCCCTCTATTTTTCAAAGGCTTTTAAGACCTATAGCCAACTGACTCCTAGCCAATATCGCAATAAACATAAAATTTAGTAAAATTTTATTTCTTTTTACTAGTTTTTAGAGTATACTGGAAGTAGAAATCAATAAAGGATGAACTATGGCAACGATTAAAGACATTGCGGAAAAAGCAGGCGTTTCTCAGGCAACGGTCTCTCGCGTTCTCAACCAGGATGCGACCTTATCGGTTGGGGAAGACACGCGCAATCGGATTCTTCGCATCGCTGAGGACCTGCATTACCAAAAGAAAAGCCGCAAAACAACGCCTCAACCAGTTGAAGATTTTCATAAAATCGTCATCTTTGAATGGTACACACGCGAAGAAGAATTAGATGACCTCTACTACTATGCCATTCGGATGGGGTTAGAAAAACAAGCCCAGGAATTAGGCTATGAGATCTTTCGTATCTTTAATAATGACGATTGGTCCTTGATTCAAGAGGCAGACGGCATCATCGCTCTTGGAAAATTCAGTCCCAAGACCATTCGAGATTTAGAAAGCTACAGCAAACCCCTGATTTTTGTCGATAGCAATACCCTCTATCTAGGGCATTCCTGTGTGACGACCGATCTAGAAGATTCTGTCATCACCGCTCTCGAGTATTTCCTTGAGCATGGCCACAAGGAGATCGGGCTCTTGGTCGGGCAGGAAGAAACGGCAGACGCGACACCGCTACAGATGGATCCCCGTCAACGGACCTTTCAACAGTTTCTCACGGAAAAAGGACTTTATGAGGAGCGCTTTGTCTCTGTTGGGCAATTCTCGACCGAGTCGGGTTATCAGATGATGGAACAACTGATTCAAGCATTGGGCGACGAATTGCCAACTGCCTTTTTCATGGCCAGTGATGCCTTAGCTGTCGGAGCTCTTCGGTCCCTTCAGGAGCATCAAATCGCAGTTCCTGAGCGCGTCAGTCTCATTTCCTTCAATGATACTTCCATCGCTAAGTATGTCTTTCCTGCCCTTTCTACAGTGACCGTCTACACAGAAGAAATGGGCAAGCAAGCCATTCAGCTGTTACGACAAACCTTTCAGGGGGCTCAACCAAGTGTTCCCTATATGGTCAAATTAGCTACCAAACTGACGATTCGAGACAGCAGTCGTTAGGAGGTCTTATGAAAACACACGAAATCCTCTTTCAAACCCTTTCTCAGGCAGATGATTATGTCAACGGGGAGCAGTTGGCGCAAGAACTAGGTGTTTCCCGCACCTCTATCTGGAAGGCTATCCAACGTCTAGAAAAAGATGGGGTTGTCATCGAATCCCTCAAAAAGAAGGGCTACAAACTGGTCTCAGGCGATATTCTGCTACCTGAAGTGATCGCAAACAATACCCAATTGACCGTTTCCTTAAACGAACAATGTAGTTCCACCCAATTGGATGCTAAATTAGGCATAGAAGCCCATCAAGAAGGCAAGGCGCTCTACCTAGCCAATTCGCAATCCGCTGGAAAGGGCCGCTTTGGTCGTGACTACTATTGCCCCGATCAAGGGGGCATCTACATGTCCCTTCATCTCAAGCCTCAACTGCCACCTGCGGAGCTCCCTCCTTATACTCTCATGGTCGCAGGAGCTATCTACAAGGCTATTAAAAACCTGACCCTGATCGATATCGATATCAAGTGGGTCAATGATATTTACTACCGCCATAAAAAAATTGGGGGAATCTTAACCGAAGCTATCACGTCCATCGAGACTGGTCTTGTCACGGATGTCATTATCGGAGTCGGTTTCAATTTGGCTATCCCTACTTTTCCAGAAGCGCTAGAAAGTAAGGCGGGTTCCTTATTTGAAGGGCCTTGTCCCATCACCCGCAATGACCTCATCAGCGAGATCTGGAAAGAATTCTTCCAAACGGATATTGATGAACTGGTCTACCTCTATAAAGAGCGCTCCCTGGTCCTAGGACGAACTGTCACTTTTGAGCAGAACCAGCAGACCTATCAAGGCCTCGCCAAAGACATCTCTGATACCGGCCAACTCTTGGTCCAATTAGACAAGCAAGAAGAAATCTGGCTCAATAGCGGAGAAATCTCCCTCAAGCAGTGGAATCTATAAAACAGAGCTCACAACTCACAAAAGAGTCTGGGACAAAACGCTGTCTCAGACTCTTTTGTGTGAAGAAATATCAAAAATTTTTAAACCAATTCTTGATAAATTCGAAGCATATATCTAGTAGGAATTTGATAAATAATAATACAATTCCAATCTTCACAAACATGTAATATTTAAATGTGTCATCAAATTCATGCACACGGATCGGAAAGGTGAAGATATTAGACGGATTGATAAGAAAATAAAGTGAGATACAAATGGATAAAACCAGCGCTACTATAAAAATTTTTTTATGTAATTGCATTTTTTACCTTCCCCTTTCTTGTTTTACAACATTAAATACCAATCACCAATTTTATATAGCCTGATTAATTCTTTTATTCTCCTTTCTATCAGGCTATTTTAATAGTTTTTATACCTTCATCATATACCAATTTCAAAATAATTCAAGTCTGTTTTTCTAATCATTTTTATGATATAATAATAAAGTTCGAATGATAAACAAAAAACTTAGTAACTATTCCAACAAACTCTATAAAATTAACTTTTTAGATAGCGCCATGATATATTTAAGCTACTAAACAGTTCACTTCAGTATGTCTTTTGCCCTACTTTTTAATCATGATATTGAAAATACCTAAAAGCGCCTTCCGAAATTCAATTAAATTTCAACATTTTTAATTACTTTCAATATGAAAGTTCTTTCCAAATCCATGCAGGGGGCATCTAAATAAACAGGAAAAGCCTTGAAATCAAGGCTTTTTTTCTTGTCTATAGCAGATTTATTTTTGTATTCATTAACAATTAATAATTGAGAAGCAAATTGAACACAGTAAACAAATCCGATTCCTTCATACTCTACCAAACACCATCCCCCTATTATCCCCCCACTTGTGGTATGATGGTAGAGTATGTTTAGGTGCCAAGCTACTTGAGCACCTCCGTGCTAAAAGGAGAACGAATATGAAAATCGCATGGAATGAAATTAAATACCAGCCCAAGAAGTTTATCCTGATTGAACTCCTCATTACCATTCTCATGTTTATGGTGGTGTTCTTGTCCGGTCTGACAAATGGACTGGGGCGGTCGGTATCGGCCCAAATCGATAACTATGGGTCGCTGCACTACATCCTTTCGACGGATTCAGAAGGGATTATCCCCTTTTCAACTATTACGGCGAAGGATTTAGATGAGGTCCAAAAGATAGAGGGAATGGGCTATTCGGGTTTGTCCATCCAGCGGGCAACCGTCTCAAAAACAGAGGATTCCAATACTCTGGATATCACCTACTTCGCGACCGATCACAACGAAGAAGAAATCCTCAATCCAATCATGGAAGATACAGACCTCAAGATCTCCGACCTAAAGAAAAACGAGGTCATTTTGGACAGTTCTTTCAAAGAGGATGAAGGGATCCAAGTCGGCGATCAAGTGATCGACAAAACTTCTAAGCAAAAACTCAAGGTCGTGGCCTTCGCGAAAAATGCCAAATACGGCTACAGCGAGATTGGTTTTATCAGCTCGGATACCTACACAAGCATGCGACAAAAAACAGATCCAAGCTATCAATGGCAAGCCCAAACCCTTGTGACCAAGAAAAGCATCCCTTCTAGCGATCTAGCCAGCAACTTAATGGTGGCGGATAAGAAGCAAGTGATCGATAAAATCCCTGGCTACAAGGCTCAAAACCTGACGCTACGGATGATCACGTGGGTGCTACTTCTCGCTTCTTCTGCTATCCTTGGGGTCTTCTTCTACATCCTCACCCTGCAGAAGTTGAAACAGTTCGGCGTCTTGAAGGCTATTGGCATGTCCATGAGCCAGATTACCTATGTCCAACTATCCCAGCTCACCATTATCTCCCTCATCGGAGTGCTGCTGGGACTTGGCTTGGCAACCATAATGGCGCCATTTTTACCCAATAGCGTCCCTTCCTTTATGACCCTGAAGGACAATCTCACCATCTCGGTTAGCTTTATCCTAACCTCTATTTTGTGTGGTGCCTTGTCCCTTGTCAAAATCAAAAAAGTAGATCCAATCGAAGTCATTGGTGGAAACGGAGAATAAGATGGCCATTATCGAATTAGAAAACATTAGAAAATCCTACGCCGATGGCAACCAGATGCACCATGTCCTAAACCAGCTAGAGTTAAGCGTCGAACCCAACGAATTCGTCGCCATCTTGGGCCCTTCAGGATCTGGTAAGTCCACGCTTTTAGCCATCGCCGGCTTGCTTCTATCAGCAGACGAGGGGCGGATTCGCATCGCAGGCCAAGACTTGACCGGTCTCAACCAAGGCCAGTGGACGCAAAAACGGCTGGAATTGCTTGGCTTTATCTTCCAAGATCACCAGCTCCTCTCCAATATGAAAATCGGTGACCAGTTGGAACTGGTGGCCAAATTAAAAGGGGAAAAGGACAAGAAAAAACGCCAAGAGGAAGTCAAAGCCTTGTTGGCAGATCTTGGCATCGAAGCTTGTTACCACCAATACCCGAATCAGATGTCCGGTGGGCAAAAACAACGAGCAGCCATCGCTCGAGCCTTCATCGGAAATCCA
>JAQCUL010000079.1:0-1036 GCA_027685415.1 Streptococcaceae bacterium AF13-5-6.0 | reverse complement strand
TCTTGGATGGCTTGGGCTGCTTGACTAAAGACCTCCATATCAAGAGGCTCCTCGTAGAGTGTCACATCAGGCTTGACCACCTTGCCACAGTCCAGACAGTGTGGAACCGGGCCTTCCAAAGCTAAAAAAGCTTCCAAATCATAAAATCGCTGGCAACCCGTACAGTAATTGCGGTCGGCGCTACCATGGAGCTTCAAGACTTTTTTAGAACCAGCCATTTCATGGAGACTATCAATATTTTGTGTCACTACTGCCTTGAGCTTACCAGTCTCCTCAAGCCGAGCCAGATAACGATGGGCAGCATTGGGTTTGGCATCTGGGTAGAGTAGGTATTTCTTATAGAAGTCGAAAAAGTCCTCTGGATAGCGCTCAAACATGGTATGGGAGACCAATTGCTCAGCTGTCAAATGCCGCCCTACCTGAACACTATAGACACCGTCTGAGCTTCGAAAATCAGGAATATTTGACTCCGTGGAAACTCCTGCCCCTCCGAAAAACACGATCCGTTGACTCTGATCAATCATCTCCTGTAGTTGAGCAATCTTATCCATCTACTTCTCCTTTAGTAGCTCTTCCATCACAGCATTGGCCTGATCAAAATAAAAGTTAGCTTGATCATAATGAATGCCTGTGTAGCTTGCAAGGTCAATCAAATTCTTCATAAAATCCTGAGAAGAGAAACCCGTCGTCCGATGGAGCTCTTCTTCATCAAAGGGCTTGATCAAATGGGCCAGGGGATTGCGAACTGATTTTTCTAACTCCCGCAATTGTTGGGCCGCAACTTTGACGCTATCTGGCAAATCCAACTGCACAATCAACTCCGTCAAACTGGACGAATTGACCACACTTTCGCTGTGGAATTGCTGCAGGATAGGATTGTCGGACGCATGCAGGCTCTCAAACTTCCAACGGTCATAACTGGATTCTTTGGAGTTATGGATATAATTGGTAATATCAGGAATTTTCAACTGAATCAATCGCATAAAGATCCGATAGATAGCTGGGCTAACGGCACGAACAAAGTCAATAATCTGCT
>JAQCUL010000078.1:654-1064 GCA_027685415.1 Streptococcaceae bacterium AF13-5-6.0 | reverse complement strand
CCGCTGGTTCGTTGCTTTGGGCAAAATATATCTTTGAAAAGTTAGAAATATATTCTTCTGAAACCATAGAAGCATGGTACAACTACTTTTCAACAGGAAAGGCAAGTTATTTCGGAGAACTAATGAATACATTTTCCAAATAATCAAATTCCAGTTTGTCGAACGGAATATAAAGTATTAAAGACGATAGAAATAAAAAAGTCTATTGGTAGCATTTTGGTAGCTAAACAGACAAAATATCTATTTTTCTTAAAACAAAACCAAAAAAGAATGTTGATTTGTCAGCATTCTTTTTTATTTCAAATGTATTCTCGGAATTAGAAAGTGGGGGTTATATTTTAGTTGCTTAAACAATTTGTAAGCGTAAGACTTGCAGAACTCTACGTCATTTTTGTATAACGGGCTCCAAT
>JAQCUL010000078.1:0-644 GCA_027685415.1 Streptococcaceae bacterium AF13-5-6.0 | reverse complement strand
TTTGTAAGCGTAAGACTTGCAGAACTCTACGTCATTTTTGTATAACGGGCTCCAATTTTCGTTTTTTATGCAAAAAACATGCATTTTTGATGCTGACATGACAATTCTGAGCGTTTTTCAGATTTATTCGTAAGTAACTTATCGCTAAAAACCCTAGAGCCTCAAGGATATACGCAATTTCATTGAAATAACTTTCCGAAAAAGACCAATTTTTCGGAAAAAAGATTTCTATGAAGAAGTCAGCTTTTGTATCTTTCAATTCTTGTTCTGTTTATTCAACATTTAAATTCTCCTTTTTAAAAAAGTCCAGCTAAAGTTTTTCCAACTTCTACTCCAACGTAGTATACACCCTTAACAACTCCAGGTGCTAAAATTAGTGCTATGATAGCTCCTATTAGGGTTTTTAAATCCATATCTTTCAACTGCTTCAACATAATCAGCCTCCGTTTTGTATCCGTTTTTTTTATGATTTAAGTATATCCTAAACATAAAAAAAACAACATGACTTCTAAGTCAGGTTGCAGAAAAATCTCCTTGTTTTTCTTCTAAAATTCTTTGTGCTAACAGTTCATCTCCCAATAATTCTGCAGAAGTAACAGCTTTACCGTATAATTCTTCTGCATATTCCTCATTATTATCTACAT
>JAQCUL010000077.1:427-1105 GCA_027685415.1 Streptococcaceae bacterium AF13-5-6.0 | reverse complement strand
GGGGGAAGAAATCGTTAGTTTATTAAGAGAGTATGAACTAACTGAAGAAGACAAACAAGAAATTATTACTTTTTTAGAAAATTTTCTTGCTAACAAGAAAGATTAATATAGTGCGAGGAACTTACAGTAATTACAAGATTGTAATATTTTCTGTTATACCTTTATGTGGCATGGTTATATGTAGTATAATAAGATAAACTTGGAGTTGTAGAGGTGAGCATTTGGAAGAAAATAGACCTGATTTTAGAGATATAAAATCATTTGAAGAATTTAACAGATACTACTGGTATCGAGAAGAGCTTTCACAAATTTGTAAGTACCTTGGATTAGAATACAGATGTACAAAAAAAGAATTAAATCATATTATAGAACAATATTTTAAGGGAAATAGAGTAGAAAAATTTTTGAGGAAAAGAAACAAAAATCAAACCGAAATAATAACCCTAAATACATCATTACTTGAATGTGGGTTTTCCTTTAATCAGAAATTTCGTGATTATTTTTCAGCTGTAACAGGTGTTAATCCGTTTAAATTTAATGCTGATATGGCAACAGCTTGGCGAAAAGTAAAACGGGACAACAACATAAATTTTACAATCCAAGATATGATTAAAATATACTATAGAGAGTCAGACTACGCCAAGTATGATAATTCAGCCTGCCAATGGAATCAATTTC
>JAQCUL010000077.1:0-417 GCA_027685415.1 Streptococcaceae bacterium AF13-5-6.0 | reverse complement strand
GAATTATTTCCTCCCGTTAAATAATAGATAACTATTAAAAATAGACAATACTTGCTCATAAGTAACGGTACTTAAATTGTTTACTTTGGCGTGTTTCATTGCTTGATGAAACTGATTTTTAGTAAACAGTTGACGATATTCTCGATTGACCCATTTTGAAACAAAGTACGTATATAGCTTCCAATATTTATCTGGAACATCTGTGGTATGGCGGGTAAGTTTTATTAAGACACTGTTTACTTTTGGTTTAGGATGAAAGCATTCCGCTGGCAGCTTAAGCAATTGCTGAATCGAGACTTGAGTGTGCAAGAGCAACCCTAGTGTTCGGTGAATATCCAAGGTACGCTTGTAGAATCCTTCTTCAACAATCAGATAGATGTCAGACGCACGGCTTTCAAAAACCACTTTTTTAATAAT
>JAQCUL010000076.1:0-1152 GCA_027685415.1 Streptococcaceae bacterium AF13-5-6.0 | reverse complement strand
GGCTACAGCCACAGAAGTAACTCCTGCTAGTCCTGTGGAACCGGCAGCGAACTCTGATGCAACACTTGCTACAGCAGTTACTCCAACAACCAACCGTGCTGCAACGACCGCTGACCAAGCGACACGCTTGGAGAATAGCACCATTTATCTCTCTGAAAAGAGTACGATTGATGACAAAGTCCAAGAAAAAGCTCAAGCTGCTGGCAAGATCAACTGGACCTTAGACAATAAGCCTCTCTCTGAGTGGAAAACTTGGGATATGGAGACAGGAACACTGAGCAAGGATCCATTCCTTACGATCACAGAGACCGCAAACGGCAATGATCTGGATCTCCACATTGACGTGCAGGATCTCTTTGGTGAAGATCTCAGTCTTCGTAGCCCAAATAATATTCGCCGGACTTATCGCAATTACATCGGCAACCATGAGCTAGTCGGAACCAATGCAGACTTAGGGATCACCATCAATAAGACCCTTGTTTTTCGACCTTACCAAGACTACCATACACATGAAGAGATGCTAGCTGCTATCGAAAAATCCAAGGAAGAAGCGAAACCCGATCGTTTGGTGCAGCTGGAAACCCTTGGTAAGAGTGCCCAAGGCCGGGATATGAAGATGGGGATCGTGAGCAAGGACCAAGCTAGCATTGATCACTACCTTTCTAGTACCAACCCTACAGCCTTGACCAAGCCAAGCGAAATGCTGGCAGCTCTGAAGGACAAGACCTTGGATTACAAATTACCTGTCTTAGTCCACAACACCCACGCGGATGAACAACCAGGCATTGATATCATCACAGGCCTCTTCAATACTTTTGCGACCAAGGAAAAGGTGACCTTTAACACCACCGATGAAGCTGGAAATGCTAAAACAGTCACGCTAGATATTCCAAGCTTGCTCAATAAATTCATCTTCTTATTTGACTTCACGGAAAACCCAGATGGGGATGCTCTCAACCTGCGGGCCCTAGCAAACGGGCTCGATCCAAACCGGGATGCCAGCTACCAAACCAACCCTGAAGTTCGCACGGTTATCCAAATGATCAACAAATGGAATCCAATCGCTCTCTACGACTTACACGGTTTTGTCAAAGAATTCTTGATCGAACCTGCAACTCCACCACATGATCCGAACTTCGAATACGATCTTCT
>JAQCUL010000075.1:0-1200 GCA_027685415.1 Streptococcaceae bacterium AF13-5-6.0 | reverse complement strand
AGGTACTTAAAAAACACGCCCCACTTTTTGTTTTTTCTTCTAGTTACACGATAGCTAATCGTTGTAATAATCAGTTTTAACTGCCGTGAACCTTACTACCAACTGTTTCCTCTTCCTCTCTTTCTTTTGTTTAGTTAGTAATGTACTTTAAATAAATTTTTCCACATAATTGAATTATAGCTAAAGATGATTATTTTTTTCTCCTCCTTTATATTTTTGTTTCCTCGTTAGTTATAAACACTTTTTTTGAAAAATTTTATTTGATTTTTAGATAAATTATATATAAACTATTTTTTGGCTCAGCTATACAGAATATTTTTTACTTAAATATGTTGGTGTAAAATCCATTAAAACTGCATTTTGTTTCCTAATTCGCAATCCTGAAAAATCGGTTGCTTATTTCTATTGCTCTAGCCAATCAATCTTATACAATAATAGTATGCCACAAAAAATAAAATAAAAAAATAGAAAATCAAAAACGAAAAATCAGCATGAATCTTTTTACCTCATCTTTAATAGAAAAAAGATGAAATATCCGTAAATTATCCGAGATAAATGTTTAGCCGACCATAAAAGTGGCTTAAAGCCACTTTACAGATCAGCTAAACATTTATGGCTTTCAGCCCTTTTTATTGCTCAACGCAATAAAAATTCCTTGATTTTTTCTCACAAAACGTCAAGCGTTTTTCTCGAAAAAAGGTTCGGTCTTCTAAAATCAGACCGAAGTGCCTGCGAACCACGCAGACAAAAAAGAGAGCTTAGAAAGAGAATTAAATCGTAAATTGTCAGGCAAAGAGATTCAACCGACTTTGGAGCGAGTAGAGCAAAAAATGATTCAAAATAAACACCAAGAAGCCCCCGAATTTAAAGCGATACAACAAAAATTGGAAAGTTTGCAGCCACCTACACCACCAATACCCAAAACACCTAAACTTCCAGGGATTTAAACCTTAAAAAAGGAAAAGAGTAGTTACCAAAAAACGGTAACTACTCTTTTTTTATAAAAACATTTCCTCATGTTGGGGTCCCGAGCGCCTACGAGGAATTTGTATCGATAAGAAATAGATTTAAAAATTTCGCTGTTTTTTTCTAATTTCATTTTGAGGTGAATTAATTGGTAGTTATTAGAGGTGCCCTATACCTAATAATTTATCTACATTCCCTTTAGTAACGTGTAACTTTCCAAATTTACAAAAGCGA
>JAQCUL010000074.1:0-1279 GCA_027685415.1 Streptococcaceae bacterium AF13-5-6.0 | reverse complement strand
GAGACAACTCTTTCATAATTTGAAGAACAACACGTCTTGTTACTTCTCCGCTTGTATAACTTTCTGGAACGTCTAACATTTCACGGAAACGCTCGATAGAAAACTCAGCTTTCCCTGTTGTTCGCCATTGCTTCAAATGACGGTACATTGTCTTTGCGTATGTACTTTTGATTTGTACAAACTCTTCTAACTCGTAAAAAGTGAATTCTCCGTTTTTTAAAATAACGTTGACAATCTTTTCGAAATGCTCTGATACTTTGACTTCGATTTTCTTTTCATCGAAAAAAACATCGAATTTGGAGAATGGAAAGACTAGAGAATAGGCTTTGTCAGTGTAACTATGATACTTTAACTCTCCGATTTTATTAATAACAGATACTACTGTTTCTTTCCAGCGATCCAAGTTCTTTTTTTCGGATATAATAGTGCGCAACTCTTCTGTATCAAGCGTTACCACGTCTTGTTTTTTGTTCATCACTTTCGACACGATAGCAATAAATAAATCCATTTCTTTTGGTGTCCACTGCCTCATAGAAACCTCGTTAAACTCATTATGGACAACAATTTCACTTTTGCTCTTCTTAACCTCTTTAGCCATGCTACCCCTCTTTCTTGTTTTGCAATTACTTATCAATACCATAAATATATACCTTTTTTCTTATTTTGTCAAATAAAAAACAAATTGCAAAATGAACGGTATTTTTTCCCCATTTTGTACATTAGAAACTCCCCATTTTGTACATTAGAAACTCGATTTTTTCCCCATTTTGTACATTAGAAACTCCCCATTTTGTACATTAGAACAGACATTTTTAAAACGCGAAAACCCTTGTTACTGTAAGGTTTATATTGTTTTCTGCGCTAGTCCGTAAAAGATATATAAAAAAGATATATAAAAAAGATATATAAAAAAAGAGACTCGCTACGCTCGTTTTTTCCTCTATCCATTTTTCTTTTTGAAAAATCTTCTTAGCTGAATCATACAAGTAAACCATGTTCGCTACGCTCACGCCTACAAGAGCTACGCTCTATAAGGGCTTACGCCCTCGCTTCTTGATAGCAATCAATCTAACTAAACTGGTTTAAATACAGTTAATACAGTTTCTCTTTTTTTGAAACGTGTATCTTTTGATGTACAGAATGGGGAACAAAGCCTATAACTAGTTTAATAGCCTAGTTATAGGCTTTGTTTTCTTGTCAAAACCTCTAAACCCTTGGTACTACTACATTTTCTAGGTGTTGAGACGAGCATTCTGAGACTTTTAAAATCTCTAATGTG
>JAQCUL010000073.1:0-1298 GCA_027685415.1 Streptococcaceae bacterium AF13-5-6.0 | reverse complement strand
GTTGCTGGAACATCATCATCCATTGGGATTGCAGGGTTACCAGGTGTGAAGTTTGGTGTACCTGTTTGTGTTTTACCTTGGATATCAGTAGATGTTGCAGGATCAGCTGTTGGAACAACTGGAGTAATCTTAGGAGTGTATGTTGTTTCAGCAACAGTTCCGTTTGTATCTTTAGCTTGAACCTTAACTGGAACGACTTCTCCTGAGTAGGATTTATCAGTTGGTGTGAAGGTTACAAGACCTGTTTCTTTATCAACTGTGAAAGTACCAATTTCTTTACCTTCTGGTGATTTAGCAACTACTGATGCAGCTGGTTGACCGTTTTCATCAAGAAGGGTAATGGTATCCTTGTCGATTGGTGCTACTGGATCACCTTCTGTGAAGGTTACAGTTCCAGTTTGTACCACACCTTGAGGTGCTTCTGACTCAGCTGGAGTTGCTGTTGGTGTTACTGGAGTCACAGTTGGTGTGTACTTAGCAGTAACTGGAGTACCGTTCTTATCGACACGTTTCACAGTTACGCCTGTACCTGTTCCTGTGAATGATTTTTCTGGTACGAAGGTTACAGTTCCATCTGGAGCTACAGTGTAGGTACCTTCACCTGGAATTGTCTTGGTTGTTGATCCATCTTCAAAGGTTGCAGGTGTATCATCATCCATTGGGACATTTGGATTTCCTGGGGTGAAGGTTGGTTTACCTGATTGTTCTTGACCTTGTTTATCAGTTGAAGTTGCATCTTCAGCTGTTGGTGTTACTGGTGTGACAGTCGGTGTATAAGTCGCTGATGCTTTTGTTCCGTTCTTATCTTCGCGTACAACGGTTACAGCTGGAGCAGTTCCAACGAATGATTTTTCTGGTACGAATGTAACTGATCCATCAGCTGCTACTGTGTAAGTACCAACACCTTCAACTGTCTTAGTTGTTGATCCATCGTCAAATGTTGCTGGAACATCATCGTTCATTGGCACACGACTATCGCCTTCAGTGAATTCAGGTTTGCCAGTTTGTGTAGCACCTTGGATATCTGTAGTTTCAACTGGTGTTGCAGTTGGTTTAACAGGAGTTACAGTTGGTGTATAAGTAGCTGATGCTTTTGTTCCGTTCTTATCTTCACGGACAACTGTCACTGCTGGTGCAGTTCCTGTGAATGATTTTTCTGGAACAAATGTTACTGTACCGTCTGCTGCTACTGTGTATGTACCAACACCTTCTACTGTCTTAGTTGTTGATCCATCGTCGAATGTTGCTGGAACATCTTCATTGATTTCAACAGTTTTTTCAACGCCATCAACTGTTAC
>JAQCUL010000072.1:0-1678 GCA_027685415.1 Streptococcaceae bacterium AF13-5-6.0 | reverse complement strand
GTACATTTAACTTGACGGTGACATCTCTCTATTGTGAGTTATTAGTGGTACAGTTTTCAACCGTTTTAATTATAAAAAAGTGGTGCATTTTTAAATTGGCACAAACAGGTAACGGTTATTGCAGGTGTATTTCTTATCTATGGGTTTAACATGGATTTTATCATTAAAATCATGAGTATTGTCCGAGAGTGATTGGTCTTGCGTATGGTTAACCCTAAAGTTATGGAAATAAGACTTAGAAGCAAACTTAAGAGTGTGTTGATAGTGCATTATCTTAAAATTTTGTATAATAGGAATTGAAGTTAAATTAGATGCTAAAAATTTGTAATTAAGAAGGAGGGATTCGTCATGTTGGTATTCCAAATGCGTAATGTAGATAAAACATCTACTGCTTTGAAACAGACTAAAAACAGTGATTACGCAGATAAATAAATACGTTAGATTAATTCCTACCAGTGACTAATCTTATGACTTTTTAAACAGATAACTAAAATTACAAACAAATCGTTTAACTTCTGTATTTGTTTATAGATGTAATCACTTCAGGAGTGATTACATGAAAAAAAATATAAAATATTCTCAAAACTTTTTAACGAGTGAAAAAGTACTCAACCAAATAATAAAACAATTGAATTTAAAAGAAACCGATACCGTTTACGAAATTGGAACAGGTAAAGGGCATTTAACGACGAAACTGGCTAAAATAAGTAAACAGGTAACGTCTATTGAATTAGACAGTCATCTATTCAACTTATCGTCAGAAAAATTAAAACTGAATACTCGTGTCACTTTAATTCACCAAGATATTCTACAGTTTCAATTCCCTAACAAACAGAGGTATAAAATTGTTGGGAATATTCCTTACCATTTAAGCACACAAATTATTAAAAAAGTGGTTTTTGAAAGCCGTGCGTCTGACATCTATCTGATTGTTGAAGAAGGATTCTACAAGCGTACCTTGGATATTCACCGAACACTAGGGTTGCTCTTGCACACTCAAGTCTCGATTCAGCAATTGCTTAAGCTGCCAGCGGAATGCTTTCATCCTAAACCAAAAGTAAACAGTGTCTTAATAAAACTTACCCGCCATACCACAGATGTTCCAGATAAATATTGGAAGCTATATACGTACTTTGTTTCAAAATGGGTCAATCGAGAATATCGTCAACTGTTTACTAAAAATCAGTTTCATCAAGCAATGAAACACGCCAAAGTAAACAATTTAAGTACCGTTACTTATGAGCAAGTATTGTCTATTTTTAATAGTTATCTATTATTTAACGGGAGGAAATAATTCTATGAGTCGCTTTTGTAAATTTGGAAAGTTACACGTTACTAAAGGGAATGTAGATAAATTATTAGGTATAGGGCACCTCTAATAACTACCAATTAATTCACCTCAAAATGAAATTAGAAAAAAACAGCGAAATTTTTAAATCTATTTCTTATCGATACAAATTCCTCGTAGGCGCTCGGGACCCCAACATGAGGAAATGTTTTTATAAAAAAAGAGTAGTTACCGTTTTTTGGTAACTACTCTTTTCCTTTTTTAAGGTTTAAATCCCTGGAAGTTTAGGTGTTTTGGGTATTGGTGGTGTAGGTGGCTGCAAACTTTCCAATTTTTGTTGTATCGCTTTAAATTCGGGGGCTTCTTGGTGTTTATTTTGAATCATTTTTT
>JAQCUL010000071.1:0-1778 GCA_027685415.1 Streptococcaceae bacterium AF13-5-6.0 | reverse complement strand
GTCAAAGCTTGCACGCTTTCTCCATTTTCCACAGTTGTTTCTTTTTGTGGAAGGAGCACTTTAGGAGTGTCCTTCTTGGCCAAGATTGGCTGTGGATTGCTTGTTTGGTTATGAATTGGAACTACCACTTGATCTGGTTCTTTAGCTGGAACGTAATCCATCAAGCTTGCCAACTTGCTGCCAAAGATCGCATTGGTTACCCAGCGGAAGAAGTGGACAGGGTGTTGACGGTTGGTTGGATTTCCTGCATAGACAAAGAGTGGTTGTCCCATCAGTTCTCCAGAGATGGCCATGACTTTGTTAGCCAGAACATCGTTATGTGGCCACCAACCTGCAATATAATAATCGCTTGGAGCGATGCTCATCAAGGTCTTGAAATGCTCTGGAACCTTTTCAATCCAGTTTCCTGAGTTGGAGTAGAAGAGGGTATTCTTCTTGTATCCGCTGGTCAATGGATCCTGATCATCAATGATCGCTTTCATCAAGCCTTCGTAGTCACTACCGCCTTTTAGTTTTTCAGCGTCAAATCCTGTAAGAACTCCCAATTTTTCCAATTTTTGCATGGCTTCCCCGCCAATGACAAGGGTTGGTTTCTTGCCAAAAATGGAAGCGTCAAAGCGATTGCTTTCCAAAATAACAACATCCGCTTCTTCTGGCGTATTGACGATTTGGAAGCCTAATTTTTCAAGGACCAAACTAGTATGAGCAGGCGCATCTACTCCAGCCCAATTATAGTGGTAGTTTGGAGAGTAGACCTTCATCGGTTTCAAGGTTGGGCCACTAGGCACCTTGTAGAGGGCATCACCATAAATGGCATAGTTTGGTAGGAGCGAAGCAAAGGTATCGCGGTCAACGATGTAGCCATCATCTGTTAGGTAGACAGATTTTCCTTGTGCAATAGCCTGGTTGACAGCTTTAACGGCACTGGCTGAGGTATTTGCGATCACATAGTAAGGAGCTTTTGGATCGATCTCAGAGGTACGAGTGGCGCGGGTGGTGGTGACTTCTCCTAATTTTCCGTTGAAAAGACCATCCGCAAAGACAGGTTCGGACTTGAACCCTCTCATATCTGGGAAGTTTACCAGCAACTCTGCGTACATAGCAGCCCAGGCAGATTCGTTGGAACCCTTGTAGAGAATGTGGTTAGCATAGCCACGTTTGGCTTGGGCCATGTCAATGACTAAGTCCCCTTTTTTATAGTTGCCAATATCTTCTTTGAGTTCCTTGACGAGGACACCATTGCGTTTGAAGTAGTCGATCATATTGAAGGCTTCTTGGGCATCGTTGTCTTTGTCGAGGCTCATTGGGATGACGTAGTAGTCTGGGAAGAATTTCGGACGACCATTTTTCACACGTCCAACGATTTCTCCATTTGGGCCGACCAGTTCATTTTCGGCTTTTGGATCTTCGGTTTTATTGAGACCGCGCAGGTAGAAGTTGAGACGCATCTCAAGGAGACGGTCCGGATCTTGGTTGAGGAAGTCAATCCCTCCTAGGACAGCATTGCGACCTGCTTTGTAGGATTCTTCATTTCCTTCCGGAATTTCGATAGTATGGCCTAAGATACCATGGTAGACAGCATAAACTCCTGTATAGCCAGAGAAGGAGTCATCCCAGCCATCGCCCCAATCCAGTTTTGGAATGATGTAACTATCGTATTTAGAATTGGCAACTCCTGCCCGTCCCATATGATGGGCATTTTCTAGCATCAGATCTGACAGAAGATCGTATTCGAAGTTCGGATCATGTGGTGGAGTTGCAGGTTCGATCAAGAATTC
>JAQCUL010000070.1:0-1780 GCA_027685415.1 Streptococcaceae bacterium AF13-5-6.0 | reverse complement strand
AATGATGGTTTCCGAGACATGACCATGGCTGACGAAGAGATCCGCACCAGCTTTTCAAATTACCTGGACCAATTGCGCCAGCAATACCTAGGAAACATTCCGACCACTTTCCTCGCATCAGACTACCTCGGCAACTACGAAGAAGCCAAGAAGGTGATCGATGCCATCTACCAAGCCGACTAAGGAGCAGCTTATGAAAAACCTATCTGAAAAATTCGCAACTTTTAGCCAAGACTTTAAAAATGTTCACCAAGAAGCGAAAAAACAAGGCTTTGTCAATATTATGAAACTTCTTTGGAAGGACCTTTTTGTAGGACGCACAGCCTTTCAATGGATCTATCTCCTGCTTCTTTCCAGCGTTCCCTTCTTCTTAGAATGGACCAATCGGACAGGACAGCATGATTGGCTGGGACTGTTTGCCTCTTGGACAGGCATTGTCTGCGTCATCCTAGTTGCAGAAGGGCGTGCTAGTAACTACCTTTTTGGAGCAGTGAATTCAGCGATCTACCTCGTTTTAGCCCTCAATAAGAACTTCTACGGGGAAGTTCTGACAACTCTTTATTTCTTCATCATGCAACCGATCGGTCTCTATGTTTGGCTCTCTAATCGGATCAATGATCAAGGTAAGGTCGAAGAATCTCACTTTGAAGCCAAGAAATTGAACTTAATTGAGTGGATGCGCTACTTGGCCTTGTGTGCTGTGATTTGGATCGGTATGGGCTTTGCGTATCAGAGCATCCATAGCGCTCGCCCTTTCCGCGATAGTATCACCGATGCGACCAATGGGGTCGGCCAGCTCCTAATGACCCGCCTTTACCGGGAGCAATGGATCTTCTGGATTGCGACCAACGTCTTTAGTATCTATCTCTGGTGGGATCAGAGTCTTCACATTCAAGGGATGTACTGGGTTTACACGCTCAATAGTTTAGTGGGCTGGTACCAATGGACCAAAGCCCTCAAGAAGGAGGTGGTTTAGATGGCAAGTCTCTCGATTCCAGCAGGAATGACGGAGAAAGAGTATTTTGAGACGGTCGCTAGTGAAGCGGACTTTCTCAAGTGGTACAAGGAGCAAGACCTGCCAACTTATGAAACTCCAAGTGTCACAGCGGACATGGTGGCTTACTGTTTTGTTGATGGCCAGCTCAAGCTCTTAGCTATTCGCCGCAAGGCCCACCCTTATCAACACCGCCTCGCCTTGGTGGGGGGCTTTGTGAACAAGGATGAAGATGCGACTCATGCCTGTATCCGAGAAGTCAAAGAAGAAGTTGGGCTCGATCTGCCAGTGAATAAGGTGGAGCAGCTCCTGACCGTTTCCACCCCTGGGCGGGACCCCAGAGGCTGGGTCATTACCATTGCCCATCTGGTCTATCTGCCAGCAGAAGCAGTAGACTTAGCCCATGCAGGTGACGATGCCAAGGAAGTCGTTTTTCTCGATGTCGATTTCAAACAGTCCCAGTGTTTGCTTGATGGAGAACCCTTAGCTGCTTCTGATTTTGCCTTTGACCACTACCAGATTATTCAAGAATCGATCAAGCGGATTCAGGGGCGTCTGGACTGGAATCCAACCTTCCTCTATCTGTTAGAGGAGCCTTTCACCGTTTATGAAGCAACTGAGTTGGTCAATCTGATCAATCCTGGACGTCCCATCGTTAGCAATAACTTCCTCGTAAAATTCGGAGAATTCGTGGAAGAAGTGGGTGTCAAGCGGGTACCTAAGAAAAAACCACGCAAGACCTATCGCCTAAAACAGTAGATCGAGCGAGGTTCATTCTACCAGCCC
>JAQCUL010000007.1:74437-74886 GCA_027685415.1 Streptococcaceae bacterium AF13-5-6.0 | reverse complement strand
ACCAGTGACTCTGACTGACTTGCAGAAACTGATTCTTTAACCAGTGACTCTGACTGACTGGCTGAAACTGAGGCTTGAATCAACGACTCAGACTGGCTGGCAGATACGGATTCCTGAAGCAACAACTCAGACTGACTGACTGAAACGGAGTCTTGTACCAACGAATCGGATTGACTTGCCGATACAGATGCCTGAACCAACGACTCAGACTGGCTGGCTGAAACCGAGGCTTGAACCAAGGAATCTGACTGACTCGCTGATACTGACTCCTTAATCAAGGAATCTGACTGACTTGCAGAAACCGAGGCTTGAATCAAGGAATCGGACTGACTCGCTGATACAGATTCTTTAATCAAGGAATCTGATTGACTTGCAGATACGGAGGCTTGTACCAGTGACTCTGACTGACTAGCTGAAACTGACTCTCGAACCAATGAATCTGACTGACT
>JAQCUL010000007.1:0-74427 GCA_027685415.1 Streptococcaceae bacterium AF13-5-6.0 | reverse complement strand
ATTCTTTAATCAAGGAATCTGATTGACTTGCAGATACGGAGGCTTTAACCAGTGACTCTGACTGACTAGCTGAAACTGACTCTCGAACCAATGAATCTGACTGACTGGCAGAAACTGATTCTTTAACCAGTGACTCTGACTGGCTAGCGGAGACTGAGGCTTGAATCAACGAGTCTGATTGACTGGCTGAAATCGACTCTTGAACTAGCGAATCTGATTGACTTGCCGATACAGATTCTTGTACTAACGATTCGGATTGGCTAGCTGAAACCGATGCCTGAACCAACGACTCCGACTGGCTCGCAGAAACTGACGATTGAACCAGTGATTCAGACTGGCTGGCTGAGACTGATGCCTGAATCAACGAGTCTGACTGACTTGCGGAAACCGAGGATTGAACCAAGGATTCTGATTGACTTGCGGAGACTGATGCCTGAACCAAGGACTCAGACTGACTGGCGGAGCTAGATGCTTGCGACAAGGAAACGGACTCACTAGCCGATACAGATTGAGACGATGAAATCGAATCTGAAACTAGAGATGCTGACGTTGAAGCTGAGAAGCTTTGAGACTGTGATGCAGATTCTGACGACGTCATTTTCCGATAATAATAATTCACGCTCGTCAATGGATTTGAAACCACCATTTTTTGAATGGTTTGTTTAAAGTTAGAAAAGCCTTCTGCTCCTTGAGGGGTCGCATCTTTCCCAACAATCATAGTCTGATTGTTACCGAGAAAAGCTGATTTTGGAAGCTCTGTGAATGGTTTTGGAACCGTGTATTCTTTCCCTGTATTTTCATCAGTATAGGTCACTGTTTCCTTAGCCGAAAACCATCCGGTAATTTCCAACTCAAAATGACGATCATCCACACGTTTTGGCGTAATATTCAAGAAATAATCTTTGTTCTTACTTTCAACTTTACGCGTTCCGCCTAAATCAGAAAGGGCATCTGAAGCATCTTGTTTAATCTCTTTTTCATAAACAAGGGTATACTTGTCAAATACCGCCTCATTCCCGACATCGAGATTCGAAACGTTATAGACTTTGGAAGGATCCAGAACGTAGTAACGAAGGATGTAGTCACCGTTTTGACTGGTTGTAACAACTTCACTTCTTATAAAATGCTCACGCGCATTTCCATATAATTCCACTCGGCGTGTGCCAACTGTACTATTGTCAAAGATCCCAGTTGTTGCTTTTTGAGCCGAGTTCACTACCGGAACCTTGACATATCCTGCAATATCACGAGCATTGGAGGCCGTATAATGCTGACCTTCAATCCCGTATTGGGTATACTCTGCCAAGACTTCTTCCTTCCCAGTCGGCGTGTATTCCCCATCGACCCATTTGCCTGCTGGATCTACCACTTTGTAGAAAGTCGACTGTTGCCCCCACATAGATGGAACCTTGATTTCAGCTCTCGAAGTCAATAGTTCCCCTTGTTTCGAAGGGTTCATTACATCATATACATCACGTACAAGGAAACTTGTCTCAGGACTAGCGTAGGTACCTAGATAAACATTCCCAGGTTTCCCATCATCAGCCTTACTATAGGCAAACATATTCCCCAAAGGAGCTTTCTTAATCAACACTTCGTTAGGTAGTTGGAACTGCGTGCCCCCAATGACATTTGCAGAGAAGGTTTGAGAGAAAATCTCAGAACCATCTGATTTTTTTACAATACGGAAATATACATCATTTCCCACATGGGTATTCGGATCGGTATCGGTACGATTGACAGACATGGTCGCATAGTAACCAAGTGACTCTCCTTGTTTATTCACAAAGTCCCAAATACCAAATGTATAACGATTGGTGTAGGGTTCACCTAAAAAATTTTTCAACTCTTCAGGCGAAAATCTTAAGAGATCTTTATCTAGATGAGGATCCTTAGCATATCCTGGTGTGTCAAGTGTAGGATCTTCTACACTCGCACCATTGGGATCTTCTGGGTTCGGGCTCATATCCAATACATCATCAGCCAAGTATGTTTCCTCAGCTAGAGGAGACAACTGAGCAGAGATCGCAGGTTTCCCATCTACATTTGTATTTCCCACAAAACCTGCAGCTGTCAAGGTCGTCATCATCTCATCGACAGCTTTCTCCAAACGATCGCGCTGGTCAGCATAAGCTTGAGCACTGGCATTGGTGTGGATCAAGTTATTGCTTGCAGTCACTTCGGCCTGCACTTTGTTAATGACCGCTTCGACAACTGATCGGCGATCGTTGTCCGTCATTTTAGATGCGTAATTCCCTGCAATTTCTTGAAGCAATTCAGCTTCAGAGGTATTTTGTTCTAAAACAGTGGCTTCTTCTAAACTAGTCGGTTCATCAACAACTACCTCTGACTCTAGAGCTTGAGCAGACTCGCTAAGTGCCGTTGATAATGCAGTTGATCCAACTTCGCTCAAGGATAAAGATGCGGATTCACTGATCGAAGTAGATACACTCACAGATGTAGAAAGGCTAGTTGATCCTGAAACAGAGCTGGATTCTGAAGACTGGGTAGAGGTATTTCCTAAGACCACACTATCCACTTCTGCCAAGGTTTCCTCTTTTGTCTCAGAAACCGTTGGTGCAAGTGATGTTGCATCCTCCGCCTTAGCTGTCGTAGCAAGCACAGCACCACCAAAAACAGTCCCTACCGTAATCAAACCTTTTAAGAAGGCTTGGTTATGCTTTTGATTTTCTATTTGATCTTGCTGTACGTTGGCAATGATGGTCTCCTCCACTTGCCCACGCACCACGCGAAAGAGGCCTAGAGCAGCCGTTGATGCTCGAAGCCAATTTTTTCCTGATTTAATTAATTTGAAGCGTACGACACGATCTGTTTCACGAAAGTTTCCTTTTGAACGCTTAAATTGCATGATATTCCCCTTACATTGTAGTCATTATTAATTATACAGGAATACTACGTAGATTCAAGTAATTTGCTACAAAAAACTTCTATATTATTGTTTAATTTTCAAATTTTTTTGTAACACATTAAAAACACTTCATTCTACTAGTAAAAAAGTGAATCTCCTATGAGATTCACTCGAAAAAAATGATATTTCCTACTAGATCATTTCCCCTTCTTTTTACGTCGGATAAGTCCAGCAATTCCAGCTAACCCTGTAACAACCCCAAGAAGAGCTGATGTTACAGATCCTGTTTCGCCAGTATTTGGAAGCACTACAGACTGGCTGTGTTTTTGTGATCCACTTGCTGATTCTGATGCAGACAATGACTCTGAATGAGAAATTGATTGGCTCATTGAGTTAGAGTATGAACCGCTACCAGATGTTGATCCTGATTGTGATTGACTCACTGAAACTGAAGTACTTACTGATGTTGAAGTTGATTCAGGTGCAGAGGTACTCAATGATGCTGACTCAGATGCAGAGACTGATGTCGAAACTGAAACCGAAGTAGAGACTGACTGGCTTTCAGATACTGAACTGCTCAACGATGCTGACAATGATTCAGATGTCGAGATTGATTCAGACGTTGATGCTGATTCAGAGGCTGACGCTGACTCGGACGTAGAAACGGATTCAGATACAGAAACCGATTCGGACGTTGACACTGATTCTGATGTTGAAACCGATTCGGACACTGACACTGATTCTGATGCTGATACCGATTCAGACGTTGACACTGATTCTGATGCTGATACCGATTCAGACGTTGAAACTGATTCAGACGTTGAAACTGATTCAGACGTTGAAACTGATTCTGATGTAGATACTGATTCTGATGTAGATACTGATTCTGAGACTGAGACTGATTCGGATGTTGATACTGACTCAGACGCTGACACTGATTCGGACGTTGAAACTGACTCCGATGTCGATGCTGACTCAGATACAGATACTGACATCGAAACTGAAACCGAAGTAGAGACTGACTGGCTTTCTGATACTGAATTGCTCAACGATGCTGACAATGATTCTGATGTCGAGATTGATTCAGACGTTGAAAGTGATTCAGAAGTAGACACTGATTCAGACGTTGAGGCTGACTCAGACGCAGAAGTTGATTCCGATGTTGAAACCGACTCAGAGGCTGACAATGATTCAGAGACTGAAACTGACTCAGATGTTGAGACTGAAACTGAAGTAGAAACTGACTGACTTTCTGATACTGAAGTGCTCAACGATGCTGACAATGATTCTGATGTCGAGATTGATTCTGATACAGAAACCGATTCAGACGTTGAAACTGATTCGGACTCTGAGACTGATTCTGATGTTGAAACTGATTCAGAAGCAGAGGCTGATTCTGATGCTGATACCGACTCAGATTCAGAGGCTGACGCTGATTCGGACGTAGATACTGACTCAGAGACTGAGACTGACTCAGACGTCGATACCGATTCAGAGGTTGAGACTGATTCTGATGTAGAGGCCGACTCAGCGTCAGCCTCTGATTCTGATGTTGAAACTGATTCAGAAGCAGAGGCTGATTCTGATGCTGATACCGACTCAGATTCAGAGGCTGACGCTGATTCGGACGTAGATACTGACTCAGAGACTGAGACTGACTCAGACGTCGATACCGATTCAGAGGTTGAGACTGATTCTGATGTAGAGGCCGACTCAGAGGCTGATGCTGACTCAGATACAGAAACTGATTCAGACGTTGACACTGATTCTGATACAGAAACCGACTCGGACGTAGACACTGATTCGGATACAGAAACCGATGCAGACGCTGAGACTGATTCAGACGTTGAAACCAACTCAGAGGCTGAAATTGACTCGGATGTTGATACTGATTCAGAGGCTGAAACCGACTCAGACGTAGAGGCCGACTCAGAGGCTGAAACCGACTCAGACGTAGAGGCCGACTCAGAGACTGATGCTGACTCAGAGGCTGACGCTGACTCAGACGCTGATTCAGAAGTTGACGCTGACTCGGACGCAGAGGCTGATTCAGAGACTGAGAATGATTCTGATGTTGAAACTGACTCAGACGCTGAAACTGATTCAGAGGTTGAGACAGACTCGGATGCAGAAACCGACTTAGATGCAGAAACTGATTCGGATGTCGATTCCGATTCAGACGTAGACACTGATTCAGATACAGAAACCGACTCGGATGTTGATACTGACTCGGACGTTGAAACTGACTCAGACGTTGATACTGATTCGGATGTCGAGAGTGATTCAGAAGCAGATGCAGATTCGGATGTTGATACTGACTCAGACGCAGAAGCTGATTCGGATGTTGATACTGACTCAGACACAGAAGCTGATTCGGATGTTGATGCCGATTCGGAGACTGAAACTGACTCAGAGGCTGACGCTGATTCGGATGTTGACACTGATTCGGATGCAGATGCAGATGCCGATTCGGAGGTCGACACTGATTTGGATGTTGAAACCGACTCAGACGCTGAAACTGATTCAGAGGTTGAGACAGACTCGGATGCAGAAACCGACTCAGATGTAGAAACTGATTCTGAGGTTGAAACCGATTCGGATGCTGATGTTGATTCGGACGTTGAGACCGACTCAGAGGCTGAAACTAACTCAGAGGCTGACGCTGATTCAGAGGCTGACGCTGACTCAGATGCAGAAACTGATTCTGATGTAGATGCCGATTCGGACGTTGAAACTGACTCTGAAGCCGATACTGATTCAGACGTTGAAACTGACTCTGAAGCCGATACTGATTCAGACGTTGAAACTGACTCGGACGTTGAGACTGATTCGGATGTTGACACTGATTCTGATGCAGATGCAGATGCAGATGCCGATTCTGAGGTCGACACTGATTTGGATGTTGAAACCGACTCAGAGGCTGAAATTGACTCGGATGTTGAGACAGACTCGGATGCAGAAACCGACTCGGATATTGAAACTGATTCGGATGCTGATACTGACTCAGAGGTTGAGGCTGATTCGGATGTTGAAACCGACTCAGACGTAGATACTGATTCAGAGGTTGATGCTGACTCGGACTTAGACACCGATTCTGAGGTAGACACCGATTCTGAGGTTAACGCTGACTCAGACGTCGAGACTGACTCAGAGGTCGAGACTGATTCAGAAGTTGACACTGACTCAGACGCAGAAGCTGATTCGGATGTTGACACTGACTCAGATGTAGATACCGACTCAGACGTCGAGACTGACTCAGATGTAGACACTGATTCTGACGTTGACACTGATTCCGACGCTGAGACTGACTCGGAATCTGATGCTGACTCAGAGGTTGATGCTGATTCAGAAGTTGACGCTGACTCGGACGCAGAGGCTGATTCAGAAGTTGACGCTGACTCGGACGCAGAGGCTGATTCTGACATTGAAACCGACTCTGAAGTCGAAACTGACACTGAAGCAGAGACTGACTGACTTTCAGATACTGAGGTGCTCAACGATGCTGACAATGATTCAGAGGTCGAGATTGACTCAGACGTTGAGACTGATTCAGATACAGAAACTGACTCAGAGGTAGATGCCAACTCTGAGGTTGAAATTGACTCAGACGTAGATACAGATTCAGAGACTGAAACTGACTCAGAGGTCGAGACTGATTCTGAGGTTGACGCTGACTCAGACGTCGATGCCGACTCAGACGTTGATACTGATTCTGACGTTGAAACCGACTCTGAGGTTGAGATTGATTCTGACGCTGACTCGGACACTGACACAGATTCAGACGCTGAGACTGACTCCGATGTTGATGCCGATTCAGAAGCAGACACTGATTCTGAGGCTGAAACTGACTCAGATGTAGAAACCGATTCGGATGTTGATACTGATTCTGATGTAGATGCTGACTCGGACGCTGAGACCGATTCAGAGGTTGATGCTGATTCAGAGGTTGATGCTGATTCTGAGGCTGAAACTGACTCAGAGGCTGATACTGATTCAGATACAGAAACAGACTCGGAAGTCGATACTGATTTGGAAGTCGACACCGACTCAGACGTTGAAACCGACACCGAAGTAGAGGCTGATTGACTCTCTAATACGGAAGTGCTCAACGATGCTGATTTTCTAGCGGACTCACTCAAAGATACTGATGCAGACTCCGACTGCGATTGACTCACTGATTTTGAAGCCGACTCGCGAGTAGATTGACTTAGTGACTCTGATGCCAACTGTGATAGCGATGCTGAAGCTGACTGACTCACTGAAACAGAGGCGCTCGTTGAAGCGGATGTCGAACTTGAGATAGACTGGCTAACCACCTTGGATACACTCGCCGATACTGAAGCAGACTGCAAGTCACTGACACTTGCAGAAGCTGACTCTGAAACCTTCACAGATTCAGATTTTCTTACCGATACAGATTGACTCGTTGAAGCGGATTGAGATTGAGAAACCTCCTTGCTCAACGATTGACTGCGAGATAGACTTGCTTGAGCTGAGACACTTGCAGAAGCTGATTGGCTTAGTGAAGCTGACAAACTTTGTGAGCGAACCGAGCTCAGTGACTGGCTCAATGATACGCTCTGTGATTGCTTCGCACTTAAAGACTGACTGATCGATTGCGAAGTCTTCGCAGATGCACTCTGACTGTTTGATACAGACTGACTGTGATCGCTATCTGACAGTTTTACCGCTACAACATTGGTCGTACTATCTTTATAAGTAATGGTGACTGTACCATCGCTATTAACCGTATAGGATTTAATCCGGTTGGCCACCTCTGGATTAACAGCCGATACAGCTGCAATCACCTTGCTCTTATCTGCATCTGTCAATGCAGTTAGACTCGTCACCTGAATAGTGCTTGTCGGCGCCACACCTGGCGTACGATCAGCGAGACGCCCTTGAGTAATCCGAATCTCACCCAAACCATTTGGACGGTTCATATTGGAGGCATTGTCAATAGCCGCGACGTTGCGTTGCCATGTATTTCGGTAGGTATGGTAAAGATCATCCTTCAAATGAATAGTCGTTGTGATGGTTGCAGGGTTCGCACTGGTAGCCGTAATATCGCCCGTGATAGGAGCAATATCACCTGTCCCATACTGGCTACTACCAAAGAAATTCCCGTTCAAAGCATTGTCGTTCAGATCCGCTCGTGCAACGACTTTCATTTCTTTCAACTTGCCACTGTCATCAGTAGCTGTAAAGGTCACAACCGCATCATCACCAGCGTAAATAGTATAATTCTTCCCACCACCTTCAAGAGGGGTTGATTTCGGTTCCACACCATTGACGGTCAACTTAGCCGTCACTTCAGGACGTGTGGCATCTGTTACAGCAACCATATTACTGGCATCGGAATAAACTGCATGATCACCATACAGAATGCGAGTCTTAGCTGTTACTCCACCCGTTTGCAAGGGAGCATTCGGTGTTACGATCGCTTGTCCAGAAGCATCCGCTACCGCTGTTCCGATTTCATCATCATTATTATACAAGACAACGGTCGATCCAGGCTCAGCACCGGTCACTGTTACAGGCGTTTGGGTGTAGGCTTTCTCCAGCAAGCGTGTCTCCACCGTTGGTGCTGCAAGTCGCTTCACTGGAGCCGTCACATCATTTGTAGTGTTATCTTTATAGGTAATGGTCACCACACCTGCTTCTGATACCGAGTATTCCTTGAAGTCTTTTGAAGTGGCAATATTGGGGTTAGCAGTCTTAAACGCTTCCCAAATCTTCTCTTTTTCAGCCTGGGCCAAGTTAGTAGTATCATTGACAAAAGTCGCTGTCGTCACAGCCGTAATCGGATTACGAATGCCATCATTTTGCGGCAAAACCTGAATGCGTAGCGTTCGTGTCACTGACTGCCTAGCCGTATTGGTCACTACAAAAGAAACATTATAAATTTTCCCAGGCGTTACGACCTCTGTCTGCCCAACAGTTCCCATGATATTAAAGGCCACTGCACTATTTTTCAAGGCCGACGTCTGAGGCACATTGATGCCATTCACACGATCACTACCAGAAGCGTAGCCAATGCTCTTAATACTATTTCGTGTAGGAATGGTTTCCACAACATTATAAGCCTGATTAATGTAATCAGAGTTATAAACAGAAATCAAGGCATTGTTGGCTGGCCCTAAATTATACTGGGGTGCACGGAGACTGGTATCAGCATCTATACGATTCCCGTTACGTGGATCCCGTTGGCCAGATGTCGCACGAAGCACCGCATTGGCCAAGCGATTGCGAGCACTCTTTGCTTGACTTTCTACAGCATCGATTTGAATTGCGGGATTGGACAAACCAGTACGAATAGCTTCTAAAGCCAGATCTCCACTTTCAATAGCAGATTCCGTCCCAGGGATTTCCAAAGCCTGCGCACGATAGGTGTATAAATCCAAAGCCAAAACTTGCAGACGCTTCACCTGGTCTTCCGAGCGATTGTTTTGAGCCTCTGCTACTTTCTCACTCGTTTCAGAAGTAGCTACATGAATAGTATCATTCTCTGAGAAAGTGCTACTAGCAATTTCTGAAGTGGACGGACTCGCTGAAGCACTGATAACATGAGATTCACTCAAAGATACCGATTGAGATAGAGAGACGCTTTCACTAGCTGACTCTGAAAATGAGATGGATTCACTCATGGAGTGATTCGCTGACACAGAGTCTGTGGTAGACGTCGTTCCCAAGACAAAGCTATCTTGTCCAACCACACCGGTCGATGGGCTGATTTCAGACCCAACAGTCGCATTCATTTCATTTTCCTCAGCAAATACTGGATTGGCAACCGTTGTCGCCCCAGCCAGAGCCCCTAGCACAACCATCCCTTTAACCAGATCCGCAGGCATAGAGTGTGATGATGCTTCGTATTGAACCACGATATTTTCATCTACACCACCTCGCATGACACGAAATAGGCCTAACCGCGAGACAGATGCCCGTACCCAATTCTTTCCTGATTTGATTAATTTATAACGTGTGATTCGCTCCGTTTCGCGAAAATCACCCTTCGAACGTTTGAAAAACATGTCCGCTCCTTAAAAATAAGATATCGAGTTATTATACACTAATTTTCCCCAAAAGTAACTAATTAAGACTAGTTTTTAACATAAAAAACAGCACACAAAAAGAGAACCCGGAGGTTCTCTTTTTGGATCCTTTTTCATTTCCCACATACCTGAAATGACCGAATCAAATTAGGGTAGAAGATTATTTTTCATCTTCTTTTTTGCGGCTTCCAAGTGCTGCAACCCCTGCAACCCCTGCAACTGCTCCAAGAAGAGCTGAAGCTACAGATCCTGTTTCACCAGTATTTGGAAGTTGTTCAAGAGCTGGAGCTGGTTTAGCTGGTTGCTCAGGAACTGGGTTCACTGGTGTATTAGGTGTTGGATCTACCGGTGTGTTTGGTGTTGGATCCATTGGTTTATTAGGTGTTGGATCTACCGGTGTGTTCGGTGTTGGAGTTGGTGGCACTGGAGTGTTTGGTGTTGGAGTTGGTGGCACTGGAGTGTTTGGTGTTGGAACGTTTGGAGTCTTCACAAGTTTGTAAACATAAGTAACGTTCTTATCACCTTCGATGACTTTACCAGTTGTTGGGTCAGTTGTTGTCAAGTGACCTTCACCGTCAACTTTACCTACTGGGTAGTTACCTTGTGGTACCAATTCATAGACTTTACCATCTGCAGTTGTGATTGTCTTAGGACGGTTATCCACAACTGTATCGTAGTCTTTACCTACTGGTTGGTCTTTTTCATCCACTACTGAAGTCTTGATAGTGTTACCATTTTCATCTACATAGTGAACGTATACATTACCCTTAGGTTGTACAGGTTCTTCGACAAGTTTGTAGATGTAAGTAACGTCTTTACGTCCTTCAACCACTTTACCAGTTGTTGGGTCTGTTGATTCAAGATGACCTTGAGTATCTACTTTACCAACTGTGTAGTTTCCGACTGGTACGATTTCGTAAGTTTTACCTTCGAATTTAATGTACTGTGGACGGTTGTCTTCAACAGTATTGTAGTTTTTACCTACTGGTTGGTCTAACTCATCTGTTACTGATTGTTTAATTGTGTTACCTTCAGTATCTTTGTAGTGTACGTATACGCTACCCTTAGGTTGAGTTGGTTGTTCTTTAAGTTTGTAGATATAAGTAACGTCTTTACGTCCTTCGATCACTTTACCAGTTGTAGCATCTGATGACTCAAGGTGACCTTGTCCATCAACTTTACCTACAGTGTAGTTACCGGCTGGTACCAATTCATATGTCTTACCATTGTATTGGATTTCTTTTGGACGGTTGTCTACTACTGTATCGTAGTCTTTATCAACTGGTTGATCTTTTTCGTCAGTGACATCATCTTTAATTGTGTTACCTTCAGTGTCTTTATAGTGAACGTAAACGTCACCCTTCACTTCTTTGTAAACGTAAGTGATGATTGAACGTGGTTTATCAACTTTACCTTTAATTGGATCAGATGATTCCAAGTGTCCATCGCCATCAACTTTACCTACTGGGTAGTCACCTTTCGGTACGATCTTGTAAGTCTTACCGTCTGGAGTCTTGATAGTGTTAGGTTTTTCACCTTCCTCAGTTGTGTTATATGGTGTATCATATGGTGAGTTTGGTGTATCTTGACGAGGTTTTTGAATTTCTTTACCTTTTTCGTCTACGTAAGTGATGATGACGTCGCCTTCTTTAGGTTTCGTTGGATCTTCCTTAAGTTTGTAGACGTAAGTGACATTCTTATCACCTTCGATGACTTTACCAGTTGTAGCGTCATCACCTGTCCAGTGACCTTGGTCATCGACTTGACCTACTTTGTAGTTACCTGCTGGTACCAATTCGTATGTCTTACCTTGGAACTCGATTGTTTGTGGACGGTTGTCTACGACTGTATCGTAGTCTTTACCTACTGGTTGATCTTTTTCATCAGTTACAGATTCTTTGATCGTGTTACCATTAACGTCAACATAGTGTACGTAGACATTACCCTTAGGTTGTTTCAATTGGTAGACATATGTTACGTTCTTATCTTTTTCAGCAACTTTACCAGTTGTAGCATCATCACCTGTCCAGTGACCTTGTTCGTCGACTTGACCTACTTTGTAGTTACCTGCTGGTACCAATTCGTATGTCTTACCTTGGAACTCGATTGTTTGTGGACGGTTGTCCACTACTGTATCGTAGTCCTTATCAATTGGTTGTTCATCTTCATCTTTCACAGATGCTTTAATCGTGTTACCTTCAGTATCAACATAGTGAACGTAAACGTTACCTACTTCTTGGTAAACATACGTAATAGTTGACTTAGGTTTATCAACTTTACCTTTAATTGGATCAGATGATTCCAAGTGTCCGTCGCCATCAACTTTACCTACTGGGTAGTCACCTTTCGGTACGATCTTGTAAGTCTTACCGTCTGGAGTCTTGATAGTGTTAGGTTTTTCACCTTCCTCAGTTGTGTTATATGGTGTGTCATATGGTGAGTTTGGTGTGTCTTGACGAGGATCTTTAATCACTTTACCTTTTGTATCTACATAAGTGATGATTACTTCACCTTGTTTAGGTGTTTCACTTTCAGAATTTGATGAAGAGTTAGATGCTGATGCTGATACTGATGTAGAAAGTGATGTTGAAGCCGATGTGCTCAATGATGCTGATTGGCTTGCTGATACTGATTCAGACGCTGAAGCTGATTGGCTCGCTGATACTGATTCAGACGCTGAAGCTGATTGGCTTGCTGATACTGATTCAGATGCTGAAGCTGATTGGCTCGCTGATACTGATTCAGACGCTGAAGCTGATTGGCTTGCTGATACTGATTCTGATGCTGAAGCTGATTGGCTTGCTGATGCTGAAGCTGATTGGCTTGCTGATACTGATGCAGATGCTGAAGCTGATTGGCTTGCTGATTCAGATGCAGACGCTGATGCAGATTCTTGTGCTGATGTAGAAGCTGACTCAGATGCTGATGCACTTGCAGATTCTTGTGCTGATGTAGAAGCTGATTCAGAAGCAGACGCTGATGCAGATTCTTGTGCTGATGTAGAAGCTGACTCAGATGCTGATGCACTTGCAGATTCTTGTGCTGATGTAGAAGCTGATTCAGAAGCAGACGCTGATGCAGATTCTTGTGCTGATGTAGAAGCTGACTCAGATGCTGATGCACTTGCAGATTCTTGTGCTGATGTAGAAGCTGATTCAGAAGCAGACGCTGATGCAGATTCTTGTGCTGATGTAGAAGCTGACTCAGATGCTGATGCACTTGCAGATTCTTGTGCTGATGTTGATGCTGATTCAGAAAGTGACTCTGAAATAGATTGTGAAGCTGATTCAGTATTCGATTGAGATTGTGACTTAGATGGTGCTTCTGACTCTGATTGTGATACAGATTGTGACTTAGAAACAGCCTCTGACTGTGACACAGATTGTGACTTAGACACAGCCTGTGATTGTGATACAGATTGTGATTTAGATACCACTTCAGACTCTGATTGTGACTTAGACACAGCCTCTGATTGTGATACAGATCGTGAGTTAGATACTACTTCTGATTCTGATTGTGATTTAGAGTTAGATACTACTTCTGACTCTGATACAGATTGTGAGTTAGATACTACTTCGGATTCTGATGCAGAGTTTGAGAATGATTGTGATTGAGATGCAGACTCAGAATCACCCATTTTCTCAAAGTAATAATTTACATCAGTTGATGGTTTAATCGCAGTTGGAATTGAGTAGTTGTTAGAGAATGATGTGTAACCCTTCAAATCAGAGTATACTTTACCATTTGGTGCTGTTGGATCATTCGCAACAGATCCTTCTGCTTGGATTTCTGGAACTTTACCAGCGATTACGTTGTAACTGTTGTTTCCAGCACCAGCAGGTGTCAATGAAGTACTTGGGGCACCTTTGAATGGACGTGGATAAGTGTGTAGAGTTCCGTCCATTTGTTTATAAGTATCTGTCTCAGTAGGAGACGACCAACCAGTAATAATGAGTGATTTACTTCCAGCAGTTTCGTTGACTTCAAGATAGTAATCACCATTTTTACTGTTTACTTTTGTAACTTTTGTCTCGTCAGCCTTCCACTCTTCACCAGCCTTATTAACTTTACTTGTGTAGATAAGTGTGTACTTCGATACATCTTCAGTACCAATATCAGATGTAGCAAAATTGTTCACTTGAGATGGATCAAGAGCGTAGAATTTCGTTACAGTCGAACCATTTGTATCCACGATTTCAGAAATACGTTTCACATAGTAGTGGTTGGCTCCACCTTGAAGTTCGACCAGTTTTTGACCGACAACACCCTTACCAAGGATACCAGATGTTTTTTGAGTAGAATCTGTTGTAGCAGCTACATGCTTGTAACCAGGGATATCACGGTTGTTTGAAGCTGTAAATTGTTGTCCTGCAAGACCTGTTTGTGTGTAGCTTGCAAGATCTGTTTCATTTCCAGTAGGTTTGTATAGTTGACCTGGAGTAGAGCTACCTTGGATAAGCTTATAGTGAGTTGTTTGATCAACTGTTGCATAAGGAACAGAAGTTTGAACGTTTTGTTTGTCTTCACCTTCATTACCAGGATAGTTAGTATCACGGATTTGAAGTGTTTCATACTCAAGCTTCGCATTTACCAATGAGAAGGTAACGTTTCCTGGATCAGTGCCGTTAGCACCTGTATAAGTCAAAGTGTTGGTTACATCAGAGTTGTTGTTTGTGATGTAGCTTGGAAGTGAGATGTTGCTTTCTCCCGCTTTGAGGGTACGAGTGTAGACTTCTGATCCATCAGATTTCTTCACGATACGCAAGTAAACATCTGGATTAGCTGAAAGACTACCAGTGATGGCAGAACGATCTACTGCAAGAGTAGCATAGTAATCAAAGTTTGTTTTCGCACCAGTAGAATGGTCTGTTTTAAGGAATTGCCATACACCGAAAGTGAAACGATCAGCGTTTGGATCCAAAGCATAGCCAGACTTGCTGAAGGCTGCATCCTCAATCGTTGCACCGTTCGCATCTGTAATAACTGGAACTGTCGTTCCATTAGTGCTTGTTGAGATTGGTGACAACTGAGCTGAAATTGCTGGAGCACCGTTTACTGTTGTGTTTCCAGTAAATCCTGCTGCAGTCAAGGTTGCCATCATGTCATCTACTGACTTGCTCAAACGTTCGCGTTGGTCTGCGTATGATTGAGCTGAAGCATTAGCGTTGATCAAGCTGTTGCTTGCTGTCAATTCTGTTTGAACTTTAGCGATAGCAGCTTCAAGTGCTGCTTTCTTTTCTGGAGCTGAAACAGTTGCTGAGTAGTCTCCTGCAATCTTGTTCAACAATGCTGCTTCTGAAGTGTTTTGTTCCAAAACAACTTTATCATCAGCTTTCGCTACTGTTGTAGTGCTTTCTACACTTGCTTCAGAGCCAGCTGCTACAGTTGATTCGCTTGAAGCTGCTGAAAGTTCTGCTGAACCTTGTTCGCTCAATGAAGCTGAGTGAGATACAGATACGCTTGTAGAGGTTGAAGCACTTGCAGATGCAGAAGCGCTAGCTGATTCTGTTGTTGACTCAGTTGTTGATTCTGTTGTTGATTCAGACTGAGATTCTGTTGTTGAAGTTGTACCAAGTACTGTACTTCCTTGTTCTACAAGAGCTTCACTTGAAAGCTCAGATGCAGTTGCAACATCTGATCCAATTTCATCAGCTTTAGCAGTGTTTGCTACTGTAGCTGCACCAAAAACAGCCCCAGCTGCTACAATCCCTTTGAGCAAGCCACGGCTTGTCATTTCTTTCACTGATACTGCGTCTTCACGCACTTCAGCTACAACAGTCTCTTCGACTTGACCGCGAATGACTTTCAAAAGACCAAAGTTAGAAGTCGCAGCACGCAACCAGTTTTTACCTGATTTGATCAATTTGAAACGAGTCACACGATCCGTTTCACGGAATTCACCGTTCGAACGTTTAAAAAACATTTCTGTCTCCTTATTACATTTTTTATTTCCCTTACATTATAGACTAATGTGTCGATTTTTGGAAGCAATTATCCTTAATTATTGCTATTTTTTTATAATTTTTGTTTTAGATAGTAATAAAATCGTTTTCAGTAGGATCAATTTGTCAAACCGGGGCAATTTTTTGAAAAAATCCTATAATGCTTTTACTTTAGAGGTAAAACAAAAAGCCCCATTTAATAGGGACTTTTCTGATAATTATCTGATTTTTTCCAACATACTTTCAATGTGTTGGATGGATTTTTCGCGTCCAAGTAAATAGATGGTATCTGGCAATTCAGGACCATGCATTTCACCTGAAACGGCAATACGGATTGGCATAAAGAGATTCTTCCCTTTGATCCCAGTTTCTTTTTGAACCGCTTTGATTTGTGGGAAGATATTTTCTGCCACAAACTCATCGTCTGACATGGCTTCCAATTTCGCTTTGAAGGCTTCAAGTACAGTCGGAACCGTTTCACCAGCCATGACCTCTTTTTCTGCATCTGTCAACTCTGGGAAGTCTGAGAAGAAAAGGTCTGTCAATGGAACGATTTCGTCCACCGACTTCATTTGTGGCTTGTAGAGTTCTACAAACTTCTCAGCCTTGTCTGTCAAACGACCTGCTTCTTCGAGGAATGGCTTGGTCATTTCAAAGATAGTCGCAAGATCCGCATTCTTGATATACTCATTGCTCATCCAGTCCATTTTCTTCTGGTCGAAAGCAGCTGGAGACTTGCTGAGACGATGTTCATCAAAGAGCTTGATGAGTTCTTCGCGAGAGAAGATTTCGTCTTCCCCACCAGGGTTCCAACCAAGAAGAGCGATGAAGTTAAAGACTGCTTCTGGAAGGTAGCCCTTCTTACGGTAATCTTCGATAAATTGAAGGGTGTTAGTGTCCCGTTTAGACAACTTCTTACCAGTTTCAGAATTGATGATCAAAGTCATGTGACCGAATTCTGGTGCTTCCCAACCAAGGGCTTCATAGACCATGAGCTGTTTTGGGGTGTTGGCAATGTGGTCGTCTCCACGGATAACGTGAGAGATTTGCATGTCGTGGTCATCGATCACAACGGCAAAGTTGTAAGTTGGGTAGCCATCTTTCTTCTGGATGACCCAATCCCCACCGATATTACCACCTTCAAACTCGATATCGCCTTTGACCATATCATGCCACTTGTAGATACCAGACTCATTCACTGCCAAACGAACCGTTGGAATCACACCCGCTGCTTCACGTTCTGCAACGTAAGCAGCTTTTTCTTCCTCGCTCATGCCAAGGTATTCGTTAATGTAACGAGGTGTTTCACCTGCCGCTTCTTGGCGTTCACGTTCAGCTGCCAACTCTTCTTCAGTAACGTAAGATTTGTAAGCTTTTCCTTCCGCCAAGAGTTGGTCGATGTATGTTTGATAGAGTTCCAAACGTTCTGATTGGCGGTAGTTTTCGTGCGTCTCAGGACTTTCATCCCAGTCCATGCCCAACCAACGCAGGTTTTCAAGCTGGGAACGCTCTCCGTCTTCGACATGACGTTTGCGGTCCGTATCTTCGATACGGATGATAAAGGTTCCACCATGGTGGCGCGCATACAAGTAGTTAAACAATGCTGTACGAGCATTTCCGATGTGTAGTAGCCCTGTTGGACTTGGTGCATAACGCACACGAATATCTTTTGCCATATTTCTCTCCTCTTATCTTGTTCGCTATTTCTAGCTCATTTTTCAATCGTTCCTATTATACCACAAAGAAAGCAGGACTGAAATGAATAAGTGGCCTTTCTAGCTTTTCTTCCTATATATAAAAAAAGCCAGAACAAATGCTCTGACTGATATCCAATCTATTTGTATCTTATTTTAGTCTTTCTTCTAATTCAAAGTCGATTGGTAGGGTTTGTAAAAAGTGCTCCAACTCACGTTCCCAGTAGAACCATTCGTGCTTACCCGGGCTGTGGGTATAGGTGACATCAAAACCTAACTTTTCTAATTCCTTGACTTCAAAATTATTGGCCTCATAAAGGAAATCCTGCTCCCCACACCAGATCCAGAGTTTGGTCTTCTTATCTGAAAACTTCTTGGCAGCAGTCTCTAGCGAATAGGGACTAGTTGTCCAATCCTCAATCTCTCCAAAGATCCCCTTCCAAAAAGCTGGTTGCTCCAAGTCATTGTTTTCAAAGTCCCGATCGTGGAAACTCAGAGCACCGGAAAAACTAGCCGCATGAGAGAAACGATTTGTCTTGAGGGCCAAGAGCATCGATCCATAGCCACCCATGGATAGGCCAGCAATAAAGGTCTTCTCCCGTTTCTTGGTCATATTAGGGAAGAAGCGAGAAAGAGTCTCTGGCAATTCCTCCGCAATGGCTGTGTAGTAGTTGTAGCCATACTGGGTATCTGTGTAAAAACCATTATTGGTATTAGGTAGGACCACGATCAGATTGGTATTGCGCAAAATGCGCTCCACATTGGTTCGCTTCAACCAAGAGTGGTGGTTGCCATTCATCCCGTGTAAGAGATAAAGGACTGGAATATCCGTATCCGCTGGATCTTCCACGCGCGATGCATCAGGATAAAGGACGGACACGCCCCACTCCATCTTCAAGGCTTCTGAATAATACTCAATCTGCATAACTGCCATTTGATTTCCTCTTTCTACTGTTAAAAACACTCGGCAAGCCTCTGGCTGCCAAGCGTTTCCATTTCTTCTATTATTTCACTTCCATCACGACTGGTAGGATGGCTGGACGGCGTTTAGTTTGTTCAAACAAGAACTTAGACAAGTTGTCGCGTACCAAACCTTTCAATTCCCCCCAGTCAAAGCTGTCTTGTGCCAAATAGTCTTCAACACTTTGGTTGACCAATTCGCAACTTTCACGAAGAATATCCCGACTCTTCTTGACATAGACAAAACCACGGGTGTGCACGCGCGCTTTGGAAATAATTTTCTTCTCTTTGCGATTCACGGTGAGCGCCACGATAAAGATCCCGTCTTCTGACAAGACCTTACGGTCACGAAGGACGATATTGCCCACATCACCAATGGCATTTCCATCGATCATGACATCTCCAGCTGAGACGCTACCAGCAGGGACGAAGTCCCCCTTTTCGTACTCCATCACAGTCCCGCGTTTTGGAATAAAGATATTTTCAGGCAAGATACCAACTTCCATCGCTACCCGCGCATGGGCATCCAATTCGCGGTATTCCCCTTGGATTGGGAAGAGATATTTAGGACGAAGAAGGTTGATCATCAACTGCAAGTCCCGTGCGTTTCCGTGACCAGACACGCGCAAGCTTGACGTGATCAATTTGACAATGCCACCTGCTTGGTAGATCATGTTTTCCACACGAGCCACCACAGCTTCTTTAGCAATCGATGGCGTTGTGACGACGTAGACCAAGTCCCCATCTTTGATTTCCACATAACGGTGACGGCCAATAGACATCTTGCGCAAACCATTGATCGGCTCACCCATCCGGCCTGTTTCCAAAATGATCAATTCATGATCCTCAAAACGGCTCATTTCTTTTGGCTTGATCAAGAGTTTTTCGTTGGCAAGAGACAATTTGTTCAAGCGAATAGCTGTGCGGACGATGTTTTCCACATCAAACCCTGTCAAGACCACTCGACGGCCAGTCTCAGCCGCAGCATCAAAGACCTGCTGGATCCGAGAAAGGTTGCTGGCTACCGCCGCTACGATGACACGACCATCCCAGTCTGCAATCGTATCTAAGATGGCATCGCCTACTTCTTGCTCACTGGCAACTTGAATGTTACTATCCGCATTGGCCGAGTCACTCAAGAGAGCAAGTACGCCTTCGCGTCCAATCTCGGCTAGGCGAGCAAAGTCTGTCGCGTATGACTCGCTGGCAGTTTGGTCAAATTTAAAGTCTCCTGTATAGACGATATTGCCCTCAGGAGTGCCAATCACAATCCCGATACTTTCAGGGATGGAGTGGGTTGTTTGAAAGAAAGACACGACGGCATCGCCAAAATCAATCTCAGAATTTTGATCAATAACATGGAAGTCGTTGAATTTCTTCACACTGTCATTGCTTTTCACAAAGAGTTTAGCCAACTCAATGGTCAATTCTGTCCCGAATACAGGGACTTTCGCTTCCGCCAAAAGATAAGGCAAGGCCCCAATGGCATCCGCATGACCGTGGGTCAAGAAAACACCCGCAATGCGGTCCTTGTTTTCAAATAGATAATCCATGTTGGGGATAACGACATCCACCCCAAGTTGCTCATTTTCTGGATACTTCAAACCTGCATCCAAGACAAAAATCGAATCGTTCACTTCGGCAACGTAGAGATTTTTCCCATTTTCTCGAACACCGCCAAGAGTGACTAATTTAATACTACTCACTGTTGTCTCCTTTAGTGTGATTATTTTAATACTTACGGTCCTTGGTTGCCCAAGTCGAATTACAGCTTTGCAAATACTTGCATATCCACTCTATTATACAATTTTTTTCTCTTTTTTTCAAAAAGCTTTCCACAGCAAAAAAGTCCTCTCATCTGAAGTAGATGAGAGGGCTTCTAGGCGCCTATTTTTAGGGGGAAAAGACCCTAAAGATGGTAATCTCCCCGTTTATTTTCAATGATCCGCATAGCTGCCTTGATCACATGAAACTTGCCTAACAATTCCTCTAGGCGCTTACTATTTCGCTCGCTCAATTGGCCGTTCTTGACCGCTTGGGACAGGCGATAAAAGTCATCCAAGTCCTCCCCAATGTTTTCAAACAGCTCTTTGGCTTCCTTGAGTCGGTAGCGATTGACTAGGTGGTTCACATCTTTTTTGAAGGAAGCGACATTGTTTTCGTGAATGTTCGTATAAGCTTCCTCTTCATCCTTAGATTCTTGGTAATTAACCGCCTTAAAACAGGTGATAAACTCCCGACTTTTGATATTGCAGACAAAGATGACGCCATCACTGGCTACATAGGCTTCTGTGTTGGCGGGTTGAACCACATTACTATCATAAGGAGAGAGGGAGGAGAGGTGTTGGTTGATCCACTTATTCAAGTGCTGATCATCTACGCCAAAGCGCTCAAAAGCTCTTTGCCGAAAATGGTCACGACAACTATATTCTTGCGCATACGACAATCCCATACTCTCACCTCCTCCTGAGTATTTTATAAAAATGGCCTCCAGTCTTACGGGACTAGAGGCCTGGTCTGCTTCACTGACTTGGTGCAATTAACCTTTTGGCTAACAAAACAATGTTTATGATGTTGATTTCATTTAATAGTATTTGTGTAAAATACCAGAGGTTTTCTTTGCTATCCCAAATCCAAATGATTAGTTTTCGACTGGACGCATTGAAGTTTGAAAACCTTTACAAAAAGCTTCTACCTACTATTTCCACGTTTTCTTATGTCTCCGGACAAACTAAGCAGGCTTGCCCGACCGTCCAACCGATCCGACACACACGACATAACTGCTCTTTTACGATAAGAGCATGAACAGCTATCAGCAAAACAGGCCTAAAACGAAGTAACCTAAATTTCAACTCGATAAGGCATTGGTATCAATCCCTTCTTCATCTTTCTAACTATATTATACTCACCTACCTGAGTAATTGCAAGCGATTTCAGCTGAAACTAGTTCCTATTTTTATGTGGTTTTCTTCTGATCTCTTTCTAAGCTTTTTTGTTGTATAAGGCAGTCATTGAAGGGACGACGTATATTTATAAACAGTAACTTGTGTTTTAGAAAGAGAAAAAGCTAGAGAACAAGCTCTCTAGCTTAGCATGTAGACAAGGCACAGTAGCTGATTGAACTCTTCTCTCGCTTGATCAGTTCGGAAGAATCCTAATCAGACTTGTGGGGGTAAGCGCCATAAACGATATCGCTTCTGTCCTACTCCCTATTTTCACTTTGCATTTTACGGGCTTTGTATCTTATTCTTTCTCAAATAATTGATAGTAGTCTGCGATGGCCATTTGGGCTTTTTCTTCTTGATTGAGATCTTGGACGATATGTCCATCTTTCATCACAATCAAGCGATTGCCATATTTCAAAGCATCTTCCATATGGTGGGTAATCATAAGGGCAGTGAGAGCATCTTGTTTCACAAACTCATCGGTCAAGGTCATCAGAGCCTGGCTGGTTTTCGGATCCAAGGCTGCAGTGTGTTCATCTAATAGCAAAAGTTCTGGACGTTTTAGTGTCGCCATCAACAAGCTCAAAGCCTGACGTTGCCCCCCTGATAGAAACTCAACTGCTGTATCGATATGATTTTCCAAGCCATTGCCGATCTTAGCAAGAACTGTTTGAAACTCTTCTTTATAGCTTGCCAAGTGACGCGGAATCAAACCACGTTTTTCTCCACGAAACTTCGCTACCAAGAGATTTTCTGCCACTGTCATGCGAGGCGCTGTTCCCATTTTAGGATCTTGAAAGACACGAGATAGGTACTTGGCTCTCTTCTCAGGAGAGTAGTTGGTCACATCTTCCCCTAGAATATAGATCTTCCCGCTACTAACTGGAAGTGTCCCAGCAATGGTATTAAAGAGGGTTGATTTTCCAGCTCCATTGCCCCCTAAAATCGTGATAAAATCATGCTCTCGAATTTCCAAGGAGACATCATCCAGAATGACTTTTTCTTCATTCATCCCATTGCTTACAGCTTTGGTTACATTTTTTAATTCTACAATTGCTGTCATTTACTGAGTTTCGCTCCTTTCATGATTTTTCCCTTAAAGGTTGGAATCATCAGGCAGATAGCCAAGATCAAGGCACTGAAGATTCGGATATAGCTGGTATTGATGCCAAGTGCAATCACGGCCCAAATCAAAAATTGGTAGGCGATTGAACCGATTGCAATACTGAGCAAGCGCTCTGTCAAGGTGACATTTGAAAAGAGAACCTCTCCAATAATGAGGCTGGCAAGCCCGATAACAATGACACCAATCCCACGTGAAGCATCCGCATAGCCTTCTTGCTGGGCCATCAGTGCACCAGAAAGAGCAATAATCCCATTTGAAATGACCAAGCCCATCAATTCCATCCTGTCGGTGTTGATCCCAAAGCTCTTGGCCATATCTGGATTGTCTCCTGTCGCAATATAGGCTTGACCCAAGCGTGTATCTAAGAAGAAGATCAAACCAAGGATCACAAGCGTGACGAAAATTAAACCAATCAGGATCTCATTGAACCCACTGGCAAAAGGAAGAAATTCCTGAATTTTTTTATAGCCTAGAAGTCCCAAATTAGCCCGCTGCATGACAAAGAGAATGACCGAGTTACAAGATGTCATCACGAGGATCCCTGACAAGAGTGTGGGGATTCTTCCTTTTGTGTAGAGAAGACCCGTCACAAGTCCCGCCAAGCACCCTGCTCCAATAGCAGCCAGCGTCGCAAGGAGTGGATTGACCCCTTTGGTAATCAAGGTTACCGCCACCGCTCCTCCAAGCGGGAAGGACCCTTCTGTCGTCATATCTGGAAAATCTAGAATTCGGAACGTCATAAAGATTCCTAACCCTAAAATGGCCCAAATCAAACCTTGTGAAACAATTGAATTAATCATAGTTTCTCCCTTCGATAATAGTAGTTTAATTGTATCATAAATATGGAAGAGAACCTATAGGAAATTCACAATATTTCTTGGATCACCAGCTTTTTAAAAATAAAACGGAACCCTCCTGATTATATGGAGCAGGAGGGTTCTATAAGCTTTTATAATTATGCAAAAAAGAAACCTGTGTTTGTTTCACAAGTCTGGTCTTACTAGGGTAACTGACGACAATAAGGGTGTGAAGTACTACCACTCCAAACCCTACTGTATCCCAATTCAAAGTGGATTCATTCCCCTTGTTGCCGGCAGTTTGAAAGATCAAATTGCTTTACTAGTATACTGTTTTCTCTACTTCAAGTCAATGGAATTTTACTGAAACTAGTAACCGAATGAAATGAATATATAGAATTTTACTGAAACTTTTTCATCACATTTATGCATGTTTTTCTAAGTTTCCAATACCAAACAAAGAGGCCTTGCTCTTTCGAGCAAAGCCTCTTCCTGTTGGATCTAAAATTGTCACCTCATCAACAAGTTTGTCGATGTCACCTCAATTTTAGTCTTCGCGTTTTTTGCGTTTTGCAAGTCCCGCAAGGCCAACCATACCAAGTGCAGCACCTAACAATGCAGCAGATGCTGATTGTTCTTCACCAGTTTCAGGAAGTGCTGGAGCTGGAGGAGTTGTAGGTGTTGGTGGCGTTGGTGGTGTTGGCGGTGTTGTTGGTGGTGTTGGCGGTGTATTCGGTGGTGTTGTTGGTGGTGTATTCGGTGGTGTTGTTGGTGGTGTATTTGGCGGTGTTGTTGGTGGTGTATTTGGCGGTGTATTTGGCGGTGTTGTTGGCGGAATAACAGTGTTGTTAAACTCTGTATCTTCTGGCAACTGAGTAATAGCCGTCAATACTTTACCGTCTTTGTTAATCATAATACCCACAGTGGCAACCATCTTATCGTATTCGATGCTAGAATCTGTGCCACGGATTTCTTCTACATGGTAGAGATGAGTTCCTTCTTCACCACGTTTGAATTCAAGATTTGAGAAGGTGATCTTACCAGCCGCATCATTGGTTACGGTTTCGATCACATTTCCTTTTTCGTCCTTCAGAACGAAGCTGAATTCACCAGCCTTCAATGCACGACCTTCCAATTTCTTAGTGAATTGGAATTGAACCTTAACTGGAATGTTGACTACACGTTTTTCAGTTGGTTTTTCTGGTTTTTCTACAGTCTTCTTAGTTGGATCGTATTGGTGTACGATTTGTGAAGCTGTATTTTCAATGTCCACACCATCTTGAGCAGATTGTTTAATTTCTGCAGGAATTTCAAACTTGTAGTAACGTCCAAAGGCCAACTTAGTTGTGTCGATCACTTGTGTATTTTCTGCGTCTCCAAGTGACTTAGTCAAGTCTGCTTTAGATGTTGCAGTAATCACACCGTTTTCAACCTTGATATCAAACTTAGCTGTTACATCTTCTCCTGTTACAGAGTCGTATGCCTTAATATCAGCTCCGTTGACAGTCAAGTTCGCACTATCATATTTATCTGTAACACCAACAGATTGAATATTGTGTGCTTCAGTGAATTTAGTTGTATCCAACCATACTTGGTAGTATACTTTATCACCTTTCTTGAGTGTCTTCGTATTGATATTTTGAGCTTCGTTGTTATCAGTCTTATCAACGTAAGGGTTCGCATTTGTTTCCGCAACCTTATCCTTCAACTCTTTATCATCGTCGAGAAGTTTCACACCTGTAAGATCGAATTTAGATTCGTTCAAGATGTATTTCTCTGGATTGAATTCTGGAGTTTCAGGTGGGCGAACAGTGTTATTGAATTCTTTGTCTGATGGATCCGTTACCTTAGTAAGAAGAGCTTTCGCAGTTCCATCATGAGAAACTTCAACTTTCACAACTGCTTTCATAGTGTCATAAGTAACGGTTGTATCAGTTCCTTTGACTTCTTCTACAGTGTAGTTGTAAGTTCCTTCTTGACCTTTCTTGAATTCAAGAGCTGAGAACTTAACGTTACCAGATGCATCGTTCTTCACAGTTTCAAGAGTCTTACCATCTTTATCCTTAAGAACGAAGCTGAATTCGTTAGCTTTAAGCTCACGGCCTTCCAAACGTTTCGTGAAGTTGAATTCTACTGAAACAGGGATGTTCACAACACGTTTTTCAGTTGGTTTGTTTGGTTTCTTCACTGTCTTGCTTGTTGGATCGTATTGGTGAACGATTTGAGCTGCAGTGTTTTCAATATCCGCACCACCCTTAACAGTATCTTTCACTGTTGCTGGGATGTCGAACTTGTAGTAACGTCCAAACGCAAACTTAGTTGTGTCGATCACTGGAGTATTTTCTGCGTCTCCAAGTGACTTAGTCAAGTCCGCTTTAGAAGTTGCAGAGATCACACCGTTTTCAACCTTGATATCAAATTTAGCAGTCACATCTTCGCCTGTTACAGAGTCGTAAGCTTTGATGTTTGCAACATTGATGTCAAGTTTGTCTTCTTCGTAGTCATCAGTAACACCAACAGATTGGATGTTGTGCGCTTCAGTGAACTTAGTTGTATCCAACCATACTTGGTAAACAACCTTATCGCCACGTTTCACTGTCTTAGTATTGATGTTAGCTGCTTCATTATTGTCAGCCTTATCAGCGTAAGGATTTGCGTTTGTTTCCGCAACCTTGTCTGCCAATTCTTTATCATCATCAAGAAGTGATTTACCAGTAAGGTCGAATTTCTCAGCGTTCAAGATGTATTTCTCTGGGTTGAACTCTGGAGTTTCTGGAGGAGTCACCTTGTTGTTAAATTCTTTATCCGCAATGTCGCCAACTTTCGCGATCAGAACTTTAGCTTTTCCGTCGTGTGAAACTGTGACTGTTACATTCGCTTTCATAGTGTCGTATGTAACGGTTGCGTCTGTTCCTTTAACTTCTTCTACTGTGTAGTTGTGAACGCCTTCTTGACCTTTCTTGAACTCAAGTTTAGAGAACTTAACGTTACCATCTTTATCGTTCTTCACAGTTTCAAGAGTATTACCTTTTGAATCTTTAAGAACGAAGCTGAATTCGTTAGCTTTAAGCTCACGGCCTTCCATACGTTTAGTAAAGTTGAATTCTACTTCAACTGGAACGCTGTTGACACGTTTTTCAGTTGGTTTTTCAGGTTTTTCAACTTTCTTAGTAGTTGGGTTATAGTAGTTAACAACTTGAGCCGCAGTATTTTCAATGTCTACTCCACCTGCAACGTCAGCTTTCACTGTAGCTGGGATATCAAACTTGTAGTAACGTCCGAATTCGAATTTAGTTGTGTCGATCACTTGTGTGTTTTCTGCATCGCCAAGTGACTTCGTGAAGCCATCTTTAAGGGTTGCAGTAATCACACCGTTGTTCACAGTGATATCGAATTTAGCTGTTACATCCGCACCAGTCTTACCATCATAAGCTTTGATTGCTGAACCATCAACATCAACTTTAGCCTCATCGTAGTCATCTGAGATTCCTACTGATTGGATATGGTCTTTGTTGTTTGCGTCAAATTTAGTTGTATCCAACCATACTTGGTAAACAAGTTTTTGACCTGGTTTAACTGATTTAGTATTGATATTCGCTTTTTCGTTATTAGATGCATCGTCCGCATATGGGTTTGCATTGGTATCTGCGTACTTGTCTGCCAACTCTTTATCATCATCTAATAATGAAGTTCCAGTCAAATCAAATTCTTTTTCGTTTAGAACATATTTTTCTGGATTGAATTCTGGAGTTTCAGGAGGTGTTACACGGTTGTTAAATTCTTTATCCGCAATTTTGCCTACAGTCGCTACGAGAATCTTAGCTGTTCCGTCGTGTTTCACTGTAACTGTTACATTCGCTTTCATGGTGTCGTATGTAACGGTTGCGTCAGATCCTTTAACTTCTTCTACTGTGTAGTTGTGTACGCCTTCTTGGCCTTTCTTGAATTCAAGAGCTTTGAACTTAACGTTACCAGCCGCATCATTGCTTACAGTTTCAAGAGTCTTACCTTCTGAATCTTTAAGAACGAAGCTGAATTCGTTAGCTTTCAGTTCACGACCTTCCAAACGTTTAGTGAAGTTGAATTCCACTTCAACTGGAACGTTGTTAACACGTTTTTCAGTTGGTTTGCTTGGTTTTTCAACTTTCTTAGTAGTTGGGTTGTAGTAGTTGACTACTTGAGCCGCAGTATTTTCGATGTCTACACCACCAGGTACATCAGCTTTCACTGTTGTTGGGATGTCGAACTTGTAGTAACGTCCGAATTCGAATTTAGATGTGTCGATGACTTGTGTGTTTTCTGCATCGCCAAGTGACTTAGTGAAGCCATCTTTAAGAGTTGCAGTCATCACACCGTTGTTCACAGCAATATCGAATTTATCTGTTACATCAGCTCCAGTTACTGAATCGTAAGCTTTGATTGCTGAACCATCAACATCAACCTTAGTTTCGTCAAAGTTATCTGTAATTCCTACAGTTTGAACGTTGTCTTTGTTAGCTGCGTCGAATTTAGTTGTATCCAACCATACTTGGTAGTAAATCTTTTCGCCGCGTTTAACAGTCTTCGTATTGATGTTTTCTGCTTCGTTGTTGTCTGTTTTGTCTACATATGGATCAGTATTTGTTTCACCATATTTATCAGTCAACTCGGCATCATCATCAAGAAGCTTGTTATCAGTGATAGAGAATTTCGCTGTATTCAATACGTATTTCTCTGGTTGGAACTTAGGTTCTTCTGGAGGAGTCACCTTGTTGTTAAATTCTTTATCCGCAATGTCGCCTACAGTCGCGATAAGTACTTTAGCTGTACCATCGTGTTTCACTGTGACTGTTACATTCGCTTTCATTGTGTCGTATGTAACGGTTGCGTCGCTTCCTTTAACTTCTTCTACTGTGTAGTTGTGAACACCTTCGTCACCCTTCTTGAATTCAAGAGCTTTGAACTTAACGTTACCAGAAGCATCATTGCTTACAGTCTCAACTTCTTTACCAGTTGAATCTTTAAGAACGAAGCTGAATTCATTGGCTTTAAGTTCACGGCCTTCCAAACGTTTCGTGAAGTTGAATTCCACTTCAACTGGAACGTTGTTTACACGTTTTTCAGTTGGTTTGCTTGGTTTTTCAACTTTCTTAGTAGTTGGGTTGTAGTAGTTGACTACTTGAGCCGCAGTATTTTCGATGTCTACACCACCAGGTACATCAGCTTTCACTGTTGTTGGGATGTCGAACTTGTAGTAACGTCCGAATTCGAATTTAGTTGTGTCAATGACTTGTGTGTTTTCCGCATCGCCAAGTGACTTAGTGAAGCCATCTTTAAGGGTTGCAGTGATCACACCGTTGTTCACAGTGATATCGAATTTATCTGTTACTTCTGCGCCTGTTACTGAATCGTAAGCTTTGATCTTAGTAGAATCAAGTTCCAATTTAGCTTCATCGTAGTCATCTGAGATTCCTACTGATTGGATGTTGTCCTTGTTAGCTGCATCAAATTTAGTTGTATCCAACCATACTTGGTAAACCAACTTGTCGCCACGTTTCACAGTCTTAGTGTTCAAGTTTTCTTTTTCGTTGTTTGATGCATCGTCCGCATATGGGTCCGCATTGGTATCTGCGTACTTGTCTGCCAACTCTTTATCATCATCAACGAGTTTGTCGCCTGTGATATCGAATTTCTCTTTAGAAACAACATATTTCTCTGGTTGGAACTTAGGTTCTTCTGGAGGACGAACTGTGTTATTGAATTCTTTATCAGCTGGTTCTGTCACGTTTGTGATCAAGGCTTTGGCTGTACCATCATGACGAACTTCAACTGTTACAACAGCTTTCATTGTGTCATAAGTTACGGTTGCGTCTGTTCCTTTAACCTCTTCTACTGTGTACTTGTAAGTACCCTCTTGACCCTTCTTGTATTTAAGGGCAGTGACAGTTTCACCAGCTTTATTGGTGTAATCTACTGGAGCAAACTTGATCTTACCAGCTGCATCGTTGGTTGCAGTTGCAATCACAACATTGTCGCTGTCTTTCAACTCGAATGTGAATTCGCCAGCTTTCAGATCACGGCCTTCCAATTTCTTAGTGAAGTTGAATTCTACTGAGATTGGAACACTGTTGACACGTTTTTCAGTTGGTTTGTTTGGTTTTTCAACAGTCTTGCTTACTGGGTTGTAGTAGTTAACAACTTGTGCTGCCTTGTTTTCGATATCTGCACCAGCTACGACATCGTCTTTCACTGTTGCTGGGATATCAAATTTATAGTAGCGTCCAAATTCAAACTTAGTCGTATCAATGATTTGAGTATTTTCAGCATCGCCAAGTGACTTCGTGAAGCCATCTTTCAGGTTCGCTGTCAGAACACCATTGTTATCAGAGATATCAAATTTAGTCGTAACGTCTGCACCAGTAACTGAATCGTAAACCTTGATATCTGAAGCATTAACAGTCAATTTATCCTTGTCGTAGTTATCTGTGATTCCTACTGTTTGGATATTTTCTTTGTTAGTTGCTGAGAATTTAGTTGTATCCAACCATACTTGGTAGTAAAGTTTTTGACCACGTTCAACTGGTTTCGTATTCAAGTTTTCATCTTCGTTGTTGGCAGTTGTATCGACATATGGGTTTGTATTTGTTTCACCATATTTATCTGTCAATTCAGAATCGTCATCAACGAGCTTCGTACCTGTGATATCGAATTTCGCTTTAGAAACAACGTATTTCTCTGGTTGGAACTTAGGTTCTGTTGGTGGAGTGACACGGTTGTTGAACTCTTTATCAGCAGGTTCTGTCACGTTTGTGATCAAGGCTTTGGCAGTACCATCATGACTTACTTTAACAGTTACCACTGCAGCCATTGTGTCGTAAGTGACAGTTGAATCTGTACCCTTAACCTCTGTTACAGTGTAAGTGTACGTACCTTCTTGACCCTTCTGGTATTTAAGGGCAGTGACAGTTTTACCAGCTTTGTTTGTGTAATCAACTGGAGTGAACTTGAAGTTACCGTTTGCGTCGTTGGTTGCAGTCGCAATCACAACATTGTCGCTGTCTTTCAACTCGAATGTGAATTCGTTAGCTTTCAGTTCACGTCCTTCCAATTTCTTAGTGAAGTTAAATTCTACTGAGATTGGAACATTGTTGACACGTTTTTCAGTTGGTTTTTCAGGTTTTTCAACTTTCTTAGTAGTTGGGTTGTAATAGTTAACTACTTGAGCCGCAGTATTTTCGATATCTGCACCAGCTACGACATCGTCTTTCACTGTTGTTGGGATATCAAACTTGTAGTAACGTCCGAATTCGAATTTAGTTGTGTCGATGACTTGTGTGTTTTCTGCATCGCCAAGTGACTTCGTGAAGCCAGCCTTCAAGTTAGCAGTGATCACACCGTTGTTGACAGCGATATCGAATTTATCTGTTACTTCTGCACCTGTTACAGAGTCATAAGCTTTGATGTCAGCTTTATTAAGATTTAATTTAGCTTCATCATAGTTATCTGAGATACCAACTGTTTGGATGTTGTCCTTGTTAGCTGCATCAAATTTAGTTGTATCCAACCATACTTGGTAAACCAATTTAGAACCACGTTCAACAGTCTTGGTATTCAAGTTTTCTGCTTCGTTGTTTGATGCATCGTCCGCATATGGGTTCGCATTTGTATCTGCGTACTTGTCTGCCAACTCTCTATCATCGTCAACAAGCTTGTCACCAGTGATATCGTATTTCTCTTTAGAAACAACGTATTTCTCTGGTTGGAACTTAGGTTCTTCTGGAGGTGTTACACGGTTGTTAAATTCTTTATCAGCAGCATCCGTTACGTTCGCAACGATCGCTTTAGCAGTACCATCATGTGATACCACAACTTTAACAGTCGCAACCATTGTGTCGTATTTGACAGTTGCATCTGTACCAGGAGTTTCTTCAACTGTGTAGTTGTATGTCTTACCAAGATCATCACGACCGAATTCAAGAGTCTTGAAGACGATCTTACCAGCAGCGTCATTCTTCACGCGTTCAACTTCAACGCCGTCTTTCTTCAATACGAATTCGAATTCGTTCTTTTGAAGTTCACGACCTTCCAAACGTTTCGTGAAGTTCATTTCCACTGGAACTGGAACACTGTTGACACGTTTTTGTGTTGGTTTTTCAGGTTTTTCAACTGTCTTGCTTACTGGGTTGTAAACGTGAACTGTTTGGTTGGCTGTATTTTCAATATCAGCACCAGCTTTAACAGATTCTTTCACAGTTGCTGGAATATCAAATTTATAGTAACGTCCAAATTCGAACTTAGTTGTATCGATAACAGGAGCGTTTACTTTGTCTTTGATAAATGCTTCCTTAGAAGTTGCAGTGATGGTGCCGTTTTCAACTTTGATGTCGAATTTATTGGTTACTTCTGCACCAGTTACTGAATCGTATGCTTTGATGTCCGCTGCATTAACGTCCAATTTTTCTGCATCGTATGTATCAGATACACCAACGTATTGGATGTTGTTAGCTTCAGTAAATTTCGTAGTATCAAGCCATACTTGGTAAACCAATTTAGAACCACGTTTAACTGTCTTGGTATTCAAGTTTTCTGGTTCGTTGTTAGTTGTCTTGTCTACATATGGATCTGCATTTGTTTCAGTGTACTCATTTGTCAACTCATCGTCGTCATCCATCAACTTGTTACCAGTGATGTCATATTTCTCTTTAGAAACGACAAATTTTTCTGGTTGGAATTTTGGAGTTTCTGGAGGAGTAACTTTGTTGTTGAATTCTTTATCTGCAGTACCATCAGTAGCCTTACCATTGGCATCTTTACCACCAGTTGATGTCACGTTTGTAACAGTTGTCAATGAATGACCGTTCTTGGCAACTTCAACAGTCACTGTAGCCTTCATTTGGTCGTAAGTCATTCCAAATTCTTTGTTTGCCGGAATCACTTCTTCTACAGTATATGTGTGGGTACCAACTTTTGTATTGTCAAATGACAATTCTGAGAAGGTTACGTTACCGTCAGCATCATTTTTCACAGTTTCAACTTCTCTACCAGTTGAATCTTTCAATACGAAGCTGAATTCACCTGCAGCCAATTTACGACCAGCCAATTTCTTAGTGAAGTCAAACTTGGTCACAACTGGTGAAACCACATAGTTGTTGAATTCCGTATCTTCAGGCATTGTAACAGCTGCGCTCAAGATACCAGATGCAGCATCTTTCGTTACATTAACGGTTACGACTGCATTCATTGAATCGTAGTCGATGTTTGTATCTGTTCCAGCTTTTTCACGCACAGTGTAAGTGTGTTTACCTACAGCGTTGTATTCAATCGCATCAAATGTGATAGATCCATCTGCTGCATTTTTCTTGGTTTGGATCACATTGCCATTTTCAAGCAATTCGAATGTGAAGGCATCCTTTGTAAGCTCTTTCCCTTCAAGACGTTTAGTGAACTTGAATTGAGCTTGAGCTGCAGCAGGTGTGAAGGTGTTGTTGAACTCTGTATCTGCAGGAAGTGTGTTTGTTGCTTTAAGAACATGACCTTCCTTAGTAACAGTGATTGTTACTTCAGCTTTCATTGGGTCGTAAGTCATGCCAGTTTCTTTATTTTCTGGGATAACTTCTTCTACAGTGTACTTGTGAGTACCAACTTGAGTATTATCAAAGGTCAAATCATCAAAGGCTACAACACCTTGTTTAGTATTGGTCTTGGTTTGAAGAGTCTTACCATTTGAATCTTTCAATACAAAGCTGAATTCGCCTTCTTTCAACTCACGGCCTGCAAGGGCTTTGCTGAAGTCGAAACGAGTCTTAACTGGAGCTACTGCAAAGTTGTTAAACTCTGTATCTTCAGGCATTGTAACCTTAGCAGTCAAGACACCAGATGCAGCATCTTTCGTAACGTTAACTTTTACGACTGCATTCATATCATCGTAGTCGATGTTTGTATCTGTTCCAGCTACTTCACGTACAGTATAAGTGTGTGAACCTTCTTTATCGTAAGAAATCGCGTCGAATTGGATGGTTCCATCAGCCGCATTTTTCTTCGTTTGGATGACATTACCATTTTCAACCAATTCAAATGTGAAGGCATCCTTCGTGAGCTCTTTCCCTTCCAATTTCTTAGTGAACTTGAATTGAGCTTGTGTAGCAACAGGTGTGAAGGTATTGTTGAACTCTGTATCTGATGGAAGAGTGTTAGTTGCTTTAAGAACATGACCTTCCTTCGTAACTTTAATCGTTACTTCAGCCTTCATTGTATCGTAAGTCATACCAGCTTCTTTATTTTCTGGAATAACTTCTTCTACAGTGTATTTGTGATTACCAACTTGAGTATTGTCAAAGGTCAAATCATCAAAGGCTACAACACCTTCTTTAGTATTTGTCTTAGTTTGAAGAACTTTGCCAGTTGAATCTTTCAATACGAAACTGAATTCACCGGCTTTCAACTCACGACCTGCAAGAGCCTTGCTGAAGTCAAACTTGGTCTTAACTGGAGCTACAACGTAGTTGTTGAAGACTTTATCATCAGCGCTTGAAGCAAATCCACCAGTACCACTGTATTTAACTGAAGCTTCTAAATCACCCGCAGCATTTTTCGTAACCTTTACAGTCATGGTTACTTCCATGGCATCGTAGTCGACATCCTTGTCAGAACCTTTTAATTCAGTGATAGTGTAGGTATAAGTACCTTCTTCTTTGAATGATAATTCTGGGAAGGATGCTTTACCATCTTTATTTGTGACTTCTTGTTCATATGAAGGAAGTGATTTATTTTTGCTCACTTCTTTAATCTTGAAGTTAAATTCACCATCAACTAGCACACGACCTTCCAGTTGTTTTTCAACCTCAGGTTTTACCTTGATAGTTTCTGTCTTGTCATAGTAGTAGATTGGTTGACTGTATGGTGTCAAGGAGTTGAGCAAGTCAACGTTGGTACCGATACCTCCTACTCCACGTTCCAATTGTGAATTTGGTGAAAGGTGACCGATATTGTCTCCCAAGAAAGGAACAAAGACTGTCTTATACGGTGTATATCCAGCAGCTTTTTGGAAGTCGAATGGAACTTCTTTACCATTTGGATAGTTCGTTTGTGCTCCTGTTTTTGGATCAGTTACTGTATGAGCAATCGTTGTGAGGGGAGATTTTTTAACAACTAGTTCTTTAGTATTTGCTTCGCCCGGCTTAATTGGTGCTGTTTCTGCTAGCAACATATAGCCGTCTGTACTCAAGGTGCCATCTGAACGTTTGCTTTGTTGTTTTGGATCTAGAAGATAAACACGAACCACTACAGATCCATCTTCACCTACAATTTCTTTGATACGCTTAATTCCTGCACGCTCAGCATCCATGAATTTGGTACCAACGGTGTAAGGACGGCTTACATAACCAGAAGTTGTATCTGGATCAGCTGTTTGATATAGGGTATAAGCTGTTTCTCTAGTAATTTTATCCGTGATTTTTTCAGTCTTTGTAAATTGACGTTCTCCAGAAGCTGTGAAGTTTTGACCTTCCATCGCTTTCAGAGTATATTTGGCTAACTCAGTTTCACTTCCATTTTCTTTATAGTCCTGAGCTGTAACAGACTTACCAGTTGCTTTATAGGTAGGGTTTGCCTTGTCAACAAGTTTATAGTAAGTAGTCTTTTCAACATTGGTAGGAATCTTAAAGTTTGTATCCGTAACTTGACGACCATTGTAGGCAGGTTCAACCACATTGATAATATCGTTTGAGTTACGTGCTGCATAAACAGCATCAAAACGAGCTTGTTCAGCTGGAGTCAGGTTATGACCAGCAGCTACTAAAGCTTGAATCTCTGATCCAACTTCAAATCCCATTTGAATGAATGGTTGGTCCGTCTTACCAGGTCCTTGACCAGCACCTGCTTGGTAATCCACTTGTAATGTCAACTCTTTATTAGATTTCTGACCTGTTGTAGTGAATTTTTGAATACCACTAGTTGCAGTAATTGTGTGTGTTTCAACAATATTACCAGTATTCTTATCAATCAATTCAACTGTGGTATCTGTTGAAGCATCAAAGCTTTTATACGCACGTGCATAGTAGTTTGTGTTGTAACGCTCATTGTATTTTGTAAGATTCCAGATACCATAAGTATAGACGTCACCTTCTTTAGCTTGGTAACCAGCTGGAATTGTTTGAGAATGTACAGAGGCACCGTTAGGGTCTGTCATTTCAGGGTTAGCTTCAACATTATCAGCTATTTTCGTTGTAACATCAACCGGTGTCACATTGTGGTCTATCAAAGCACGTTTACCGCGACGACGGCTACTTACTGCTAAAGCTCCTGCATTTGTACGTTCGTCATTAGCATTTGCTACAGCCACAGCAGCATCTGTACTTGCTGCTTTTTCTGCTTGCGCAGTTGTTTCTGTGCCAGTGATTGGAGCTGCTGAACTTACAGTAGCTGAAAAAGTAGTTGTTCCTGCTGGTGTAGTTGCTTCTTCTCTTGCAGCTGGTGCTTCTGAGTTTTCACTTGTTGCAGCACGAGTTGCAGTAGGTTGAGCTGCGGTAGCCGCTGTTGTAGAAGCTGGTTTAGAGCTGGTTTCTGCCTTTTTCGCTGTTGGTAGAGCGATTTCTGGCAATGAACCAACGTTTAGTGGTTTTGAAGCTTCTTCAGTTTTTTTAGTTTCAGCTGGAGCTACCTTATTTTCTGTAGCAGCTGGTGTTGCAGCTGCCTCAGTTTTTTCAGTCGCTGAAGCTGGTGTTTCTGAAGTTGCAGCAGCAGTTCCAGAAAGGTCAATTTTTGGAATTGATGCCCCTTCCCCGTATGCCTTAGAAGCAGCTGGTGCTTCTGCTTGACTTGACTCAGTTGCAGCAGGTTGTGTTGCTTCTGAAGTTGCTGTTCCCGCAGATTCAGAGGCTGCTTTTGCTTCATCCGCTGACGCAGATTGAGCTCCTGCAGCAAAGAGTGCCGTTCCTAAAAGAACTGAACAAACCCCAACGCTATATTTTCGCAATGAAAAGCGTTGACGCTTATTAAATACATCCTTCATTTATAGGATCTCCTTTTTCATATTTCATGATTCCATGATACAAATAAAATTGTAACACCCTTGACATCTACAGTCAATCTGTTGAAATTAATTTGTAATATTCTTGTTAAAATGTCATATTATACCACATATTTTTTAATAATTTGTGCTAAATTGTCACATTTTTTCCTATTCGGTTCACTTTTTTTACACCAAAAAAGAATACAGGAAAACAAAGATCGTTCTGTCTTCCTATACTCTTCTATGTAATTATTTCACTTCTGAGATCAATCCGGTGTCCACATCATACACAGCCCCCGAAATAACGACATCCTCTGGAATCAAAGGAGAAGCCTTTAAAAGCTCCATATCTTCACGGACGCTTTCTTCAATATCTTGAAAGGGGAGGAAATCACGCTCTCCCACATCCACACCCAGTTCTTTCTTGAGATGCTGACGGAAACCCTCGTTTTCAAAGGTCTGTGCGCCACAGTCTGTATGGTGCAAGACCACAATTTCACGGGTGCCCATCTGCTGCTGAGAGATGACCAAGGAGCGAATCATATCATCGGTCACGCGCCCTCCAGCATTCCGCAAAATATGGGCATCTCCAAGAGCCAGACCTAGTGCCGGCGCCACGTGAAGACGGGAATCCATACAGGTCACAATGGCTACTTGTGTTTTGGGCTTAATCGGAAGACGGAGGTCTCCATGTAGCGCCACATAAGCTTGGTTAGCTGTTAAAAAATTATCAAAATAAGACATGGTCTCTCCTTCATTCCTTTGAAATTCAAATTATCTATTATTTTACCATATCCGATCCTTTCTGTCAGGGGATACCTCCTGTCATCTGTCACATCTGAAAAAAGAGAGTGGGACAGAAATCGGTAATTCGTTAGAATCCGATTTCGTCGTCCCACCTCCGCACAGTTGATTAGGTCGTCTTTGGAGGTTGAAAAGCGAACAAAGATGCCAATCAACCACTGCGTCATGCTATTATTCCTATCAAACATCAAAGACTGGACAGTTTTTGCCCAGCCTCTTTTCTTCTATTGAAATACTTTCTTCAAGACTTCAGACAGTGTACTCACACCGACCACTTCGATCCCTGATGGTGTCGAAATCCCCGTCAGAGAGTTTTTCGGAACATAAATCTTGGTAAAACCGAGCTTGGCAGCTTCATTGATCCGTTGTTCGATCCTGTTGACTCGGCGAACTTCTCCTGTCAAGCCCAACTCTCCAACGAAACATTCCTGAGGATTTGTTGGCTTGTCCTTGTAGCTAGAGGCAATGGCAACTGCAACCGCTAGGTCGATAGCCGGCTCATCCAACTTGACTCCTCCAGCAGACTTGAGGTAGGCATCCTGATTTTGAAGAAGCAAACCCGCTCGTTTTTCTAGCACTGCCATGATGAGACTGGCCCGATTGAAATCAAGCCCCGTTGTCGTCCGCTTGGCATTTCCAAACATAGTTGGCGTCACCAAGGCCTGCACTTCAGCTAGAATTGGACGCGTCCCTTCCATGGTCACTACGATGGACGAACCAGTCGCACCGTCTAAACGCTCTTCTAGGAAAACTTGACTCGGATTGAGAACCTCAACCAAGCCACCTGATTGCATCTCAAAGATCCCAATCTCATTAGTCGAACCAAAGCGGTTTTTGACTGCTCTCAGAATCCGGAAGGTGTGGTGGCGTTCTCCTTCAAAGTAGAGGACCGTATCCACCATGTGTTCCAGCATCCGAGGACCTGCCAAGGTTCCTTCCTTTGTTACGTGTCCAACGATAAAGATGGCAATGTTATTAGTCTTAGCCAGCTGCATGAGTTCAGCCGTCACTTCTCGCACCTGAGAAACCGATCCCTGGACCCCTGAAATCTCAGGAGACATAATGGTCTGGATCGAGTCGATGATAAGAAAATCAGGTTGGATCCGCTCTACCTCTGCTCGCACGCTTTGCATATTGGTCTCAGCGTAGAGATAAAACTCACTGTCGATATCTCCCAAGCGCTCTGCTCGAAGCTTGATCTGCTGGGCCGACTCCTCTCCACTGACATAAAGAACCGTTCCCACTTGAGACAGTTGGGTCGATACTTGAAGGAGCAGGGTTGATTTCCCAATCCCTGGATCACCACCGATGAGGACCAGACTTCCTGGGACGACACCGCCACCAAGGACGCGGTTGAATTCCTCCATCTCCGTCTTGGTACGATGGACATTGATGGAGGTTACCTCCGACAGTTTCATGGGTTTGGTCTTTTCACCCGTCAAGGACACCCGGGCATTCTTAACTTCGGCAACTTCGACTTCCTCCACAAAGGAAGACCAGGAACCACAGTTGGGACAGCGCCCTAGGTATTTGGGTGAATTATAGGCACAATTTTGACAAATAAATGTCGTTCTTTTCTTTACTATAATAATTCTCCTTCTACGGTTACTCCTACAGAATGCCACTTATACAATGTATTTTGAAATTTCTTCTGGTTGGCAACTCCGACAGCGGACAAATCGACAGAAACCTGATAATTCTCCTTGACAGCTGCCAAAATGGAACCCTTGACACAGCCATTGCCATCTACCCCTATAAACTCTATGCTTTTAGCACCGTTTCCCTCTAAAAAATCTTTTAAATCTGGATTAGTAAAGCAAGAAGCCCGACGCTTCTCAAAGATACGAGAAGATACAAGCAGCAAGCCGGTCGCAAATTTCTTCTTTCTATCTTTTCTCTCCCAGAAAAAACGATTGAGAATATAGATAACCCGGTCGCTGGGATAGGTAGCAATTTTGTCATTTACAGCTGCAGTCAGTTCTTCATGATATGCTTTTCCTACAGCAACATAATCTGACTGCATATCTACAACTAATAAATAGTCTGCCATATTATTCCTCTATTTCCCAGTTGATCCAAATCCACCAGTTCGAACACCGTCTGCTTCATCTCCGTCTGCGATTAAAAATGGTGCAAAGACAGCCTGAACCACACGTTCTCCAACTTCAAGAACGACTTCCTGGTCGGTAATGTTTTTCATCTGAGCAAAAATATGACCTTCATTTCCTGGGTTGCCATAATAGTCTCCATCAATAACCCCCACAGAGTTGATCAAGACCAGACCTTTTTTACGAGGATTAGAGGAACGGTCATAGAGATAGAGCACCTCACCCGCTTGCATATAAGCCTTGACCCCAGTTGGGACGAGGACGATCTCTCCTGGTGCAATGACTGTGCGCTCTGCCACCTTTAAGTCGTAGCCAGCTGCGTGGGCCGTCTCCCGTTTTGGCAGTAAGTCCTGATTGGTATAGCTTGATACAAGTTCAAATCCACGAATTTTTGTCATCATAATTCCTCTTTCATTCTAAATAGTTCCATCTCTTCTATTATACCATCACTTTGACCTAGCGTCTCCCCTATACTACTATTCGTATTTTTTTAATAATGTCATTCATTTTTCTGCTCATTTTACGCACCTTTGGATATTTTATGACAGTTTCATGCATGTATTCGGGAAATTTTAGAAAGTCAATGAAAAAGTTATTTAATAGAAAATTTGTGCAAAAATTCACTCTTTTTAGCTTGAAGCTACTCATTATTTTTGCTATAATTCCCTTTGTAGGGAATAATTTTAAAAGTAAAATATTTTACCCTATAAAATAATTTTATGGAGGTTGTGTCTCAGCAGTCAATTCTTATTGCCAACAGATAGGATTTGAACATTCATATCTTTAAGAGTAATCAGGCATTGATAATTAGGCACTAATTTTTTTATGAAAAGGGAAGATAAGATGAAGAATAGAAATATTAAAATTTTCTCATTTGTCCTTTGTTTAGTGGCCATGCTTTTCGCTTTAGGTCTAAATCGCACTTCAGCAGAAACTCCTGAAGTGACCGTTAGCGGAAAATTGGTCGATACAATCAAAAATGTCAAAGTTAGCAATAATGAGGGCGGAAACCTCGATTGGGAATTAGGACAATGGGCAACATTCCGAATTAATGCTGATTTTGACTTAGCTGGTAAGGATGTTAAAGCAGGAGATACCACAGACATCACTGTACCAGATGCTTTAATTATTACTTCGGATAGTTTTGACATTAAAGATGTCAATACTAATGAGGTTATTGCCCATGCAACAGTGGATAAGGATAATAAAAAACTCTCCTTGACATACACCGATTATGCAGAAAAGCATTCAGATACTAAGGGATCGTTTTTCTTCTATGCCCGTATCGACTTTAAGAAACATCCACAAAAAGGTGAGGTTCCTGTTGAAATAACAGTCAATGGGAAAACAACAATTGGTGGTAAAGTTTCATTTACTGGTGTTGGTGATGGTAATCCTAATGAATTAAAGAAAACAAGTTGGGTTCATAAAGATAATCCTAGAATAATTACCTATGGAATCTCAATTAATCAAAAGAAACAAAGTTTCAAAGAAGTGACTATTGAGGACAAGTTACAATTCACGAATGCGTCCTATGTAAAAGATAGCTTTCGTGTGACAAAAGGAGAAATGTCTTTTGTCGATGGCGAATGGCAATTTAATAACACTTCTGATGTAACCAATGAACATCCGGTTACTGTTAGCGCTGATGGACAATCATTCTCTGTTAGTCTTGGAGATGTTGCTGAAACGGATCAGTACCGTATTACTTATGATGTTCAGTTAAATTATTCACCTGTCGATGGAGAAGTTTTAAAAAATGAAGCTACATTAAAAGGTAAAGGAATTGTTATCAAAGAAGCTTTGAATAAAGCTGCAGTTCAAATTGCTGGTGGTGCTGGTGTTGGTTATGTTTACTCAATCAATATCCATAAAGTAGATGATGCGAATCAACCACTTAAAGGTGCTAAGTTTAGAGTTGTTCGTCAAGCGAATAATCAAGTTATCGGTGAGTTTGAATCAGACGAAAATGGTAATATTGCTGTTGGAAAACTCTTAAAAGATAAATATATCTTAACTGAAATCGAAGCCCCTTCAGGTCATATCATCAAAGAAGCTGATACTGTAGTTAATGTTGAAGATTTTGGAGCAGACCATTCAGTAACCAAAACGATTGTGAATCCGAAGGAAGAAACAACGACTACAACAACGACGACTACGACGTCTACAACGACTCAAGAGCCAACAACAACTACGACGACAACTCAAGAGCCGACTACGACTACGACAACAACTGAGGAACCTACTCCTACTACCACTACAACAACTCCAGAGTCAACAACAACTTCAACGACAACTGAAGAACCTACTACTACAACAACGACGACTCAAGAGCCAACAACTACAACAACGACGACAGAAGGTCCAAAACCTACGCCGACAACCACTACAACTACAACGACGACTACAACTACGTCTGAAAAACCAGTGCCTACGACGACTACGACAACCACTCCAGAGGGGCCAACAACGAATACGACCAAACCTGGCAACCCAGGTGATTCTGGCACCACAACTTCAAACGGAGGTCGCAAGACATTCCTGCCAAAAACAGGTGAAGCAGTCGCTACTGGTGTCATCTTGATCGGTGTTGCTATCCTATCAGGAGCCGTCATCTTGAAACGCAAGATTTCTAATAACTAATCGTTCGCATTGCGGATCATATAAAAAAGGATCGCATCCCATTGGATGCGATCCTTTTTTGTGTGGATAACTATTTTTGATTTCCTTAAATCCTATTGTTCTTCATCACTTCTACTTCTTCTCATTTGAATGACGAGGTAAGCAACGGAAACAATAGATAGCAAGGCACCCAGGATCACTCCTTTTTGTCTAAAGACGAATTCAACCTTATGATTTCCCTTTGAGATTGGGAACGATAAGAATGCATTCCATGCTTTTTCAGTTTTGACAAACTTCCCATCCACTTTCACTTTCCAGCCATCGCTGTATGGAATGGAAGTCATCATATAGTTACTATCATCTGTAATAGACACATCACCAACAATATGGGTATTTGAAAACTTGGTTACATGTAAACCTTGTTTCTTACGGTTTTCTAATACCTGTTGAATTTGATCAACGTCAGCGCGATAAACACCTGCATTGCTCATATCGATGTGATCTGTTCTAAATCTAAATTCAATAACAGTTTCTTGGTTTTCAGTTTGATCTGTCAACTGCCAAATTTGTCTTTGCGTGAAAATTTTAGCATTGAGCAACCATTTATTATTGAGTAAAACCGAGTAATCTTGGTTTTGGATCAAAGATACAGGAGTAAAGAAATAATAGGTGTAATTGGTACGTGGAGTGACCTTATAACGAATAATGGCATCTTTTGACGAATCCGCTCTCTTATAGATGGCTTCTCCCGTTTCCTTATTGACCTTTTCTTCAATCACATTTTCGGTCTCGATCGAGCTGAACGCCAAGGGTTTAAAGTACTCAACGGTATCATTATTGGCCTTTTGATGTCCCTCCATGGAGTTCAAAATAATATTCTGGTTGGCAAAGGCATTATTGGCACCAAATTGAATATTCCTTACCAGACTGTTCGTCCCGTATGCAAGTGGGAAGGAATTTGGATTCTTATAGACGACATAACGCTTGTCCTCATAGACCTTGTCTGTGAAATAGCGATGCAGATCAAAGCGGTCTGTAAATCGATAAAAGTACATCTTATCTGGATGGGCTTCAATCTCTTTGGGATCAAAATCCTTGGCACTCATAAAGTAACGAACACCATATAAAGCATCTGTCAAAGGTGTCCCATTTGAATATTGAGTCGCCGCATTGACACCCAGATCTCCCATGAAAGCAAAGTGATCCATGGTGCTACGTTCCAAACTTGAGCTAAAGGTACTTAAGCCTGGATAGGACACCAAAGAAGGAACTGTTCTGGAATAGGCAAAATCTGTGGCAATCCGATAGAATTTTTGATCTGCATTTTCTTGGATATTGTCTGTCACACGCTTGACTGAAACGGTCGCATCTGCAAACTTGTGCACATCATCATACCCAAATGTTACTTGGGACAAATAGGCATTATAGCCAAACTCAAAGATTGTCAGTACTGATACGACAATCATGGATAAACGTGAGATCTTAAAGTTTAGGATAAAGAGAATGCTCAAGTAGAGCATCGCTGTAATCCCCACTTGCGACAAGAGATAGCCTGTCTTTAACAAGACTGCAGCCAACACTAAGATGACCGCTGCTAGAGCCATTCGGATTATTTTTTCCAATTGACTCTTCTGAGATTTTTCCCAATACGCATAGAAGATGAAGCAGGTCACCGCTGCTATTCCCAGAACACCTAGAATAGAGAACTTGGAGAGGAAACGGCTGATCGCTTGCGGTTGAGTCTTTGAGATAAAACTATACTGATGGAAATAGAGATAAACTACCGACAAGAGCAAGCCCAAACCGATGATGCAGTTGGTTCGTTTGGAAATAACGATCTTCTGCTTCATCGCTTGATAAGCAAGGACTAGCATAAAGAATGAAAACAGCCAAGAAAAACGGAAGAAGAAACCGGCTGGGTTTTGTCCCATATGCCATATCTTACTGACAAATTCATTGACAAAGGAAATCAGGAAAATGAGGGTAACAATCCCTGCAGCCCATTTTTTGGCTTTTCCAACTTTTTGCGATAGGAAATAAAAGATAAATCCAAGAAAGCCGAGCGCTCCAATATAAATATTGGGAAGGTTGGGACCCGCTGACCAGCCTGAGGTTGTATCAAAGCCACCAACAACCAACTTAGAAAGAATATCTAAAGGGTTAATTTGGAAGGCAAATGAGAAGGTCATGCCTCCTCCAACTTGCCCCTTACTTTCAATCAGGTTGAAAAATACAGGCAAGAGCAAGACTGAGGCTGTCGCAATCCCAATAATCGAATAGATCACTGCTTGTAGTAAAGGGATACTAAAGTTTTTAATCTTTGCCTTTAGATCTCCCTCAATCAGCAATCTTGGTGATACATAGTAGCAGGCATACAGAGCGATGAAAATGGAGATCATATAGCCCATGTAAAACTGAAGCAAGACCGTCAATCCCAGAGCAAAAGCATAGCGATAAGGAGATTTCCCATCTAATAATTCTTCCAAATACACAATCACAATTGGCAGCATGATCATGGCATCATAGAAGATGACGTTCATCTGATAGGAAACCAACATCCCTGACAAGGCATAGGCTGTCGAGAATAATGGAACCAACCATTTTCTAGATTCTAATCCTTTGTAGCGCTTGATTAAAAGGAAAGCAAAGGATAGACCGATTGCCCCGTAGCGGAGCCAAATGGTTAAAAATACTGCTGCTCCAAAATATTTGAGGGGAGCTAGAATGTAGATGATGTTAAAGGGGCTCATTAAATAGTAGCCAAGCACACCGATCATATCTCCACCAAGAGATTTGGTGAAAGAATAACTCAAACTTGATAGATCCCCCGTCAGGATGGCATTTTTTAGCAAGCCAAAGAAACTGATATATTGCTGTCCAAAGTCAACAGCCATCAGACTCTTACTCCCAAAAGGATACATTCCTATAAAAGCCCACACAACCAGCATAATGGTCATTGGGAGCAGGGCACTTGCAGCATAGAGAACTTTCTTTGGATGCTTTTTCCAAAACTCTTGCCAACGCATGAACCAGATTAACATGTTTTCTCCTATCTTCTTTAGCCGATATGATTTTTCTTCGCTTGTTCGATATTGGTCTCTTCAATGATGAAATGAGGACGACGCTTCACTTCGTAATAGATCTTGCCAATATACTCTCCAAGAATCCCGATGAAGATGAGTTGAACTCCACTAAATAATATAATAGCCGCAATCGTTGTGAAATAACCACTCACATAATTCCCAGCAGCGAAGATATATTTCATCAACTCAAAAACTAGATATAAAAGAGCCAGCCCTAAACAGATGAAACCGAATTGAATACAAACACGGAGAGGACGATCGTTAAAAGAAATAATTCCTTGAATGGCATAATTCATAGATTTCTTAAAACCAAACTTGCTCTTTCCAGCCTTACGGGTTTCATTCTTATAAGGAATTACTTTCTCTTTAAAACCAATCCATTCATACAAACCTTTATTAAAGCGATTGTACTCTGGCATTGACACAAAGGCTTCCATCGCTTTTCGGCTAAGCAGTCTTAATTCCGATTTCCCGTCTGTTAGGTGAACATCCATGGAGCGGTTTGACAAGAAGTAAAACAAACGTGCAAAGGAACTTCCTACAAAAGATTCCCCTTCACGAGTTCGTTGGCCACTAACAATATCATAGCCTTCATTATAAGCTTCTAAGAATAAAGGAATCAAGTATGGTGGATGCTGGAGATCCCCGTCCATGACCATCACCGCATCCCCACTGGCATATTTAAAACCAGCCAAGATGCCACTCTCACGTCCAAAATTTCGACTGAAACGGATATATTTGATGCGGTCGTTTTCTCTTGCAAATTCTTCAATTAACTCAAAGGTTTTGTCACTACTTCCATCATCGATATAGAGAATTTCATAATCAGAGAGCTCTTTTCCTAACATTTTCTCAAGCTGATTAGAAATTTCACGATGGGTTTGAGGAAGTACTAGCTCCTCATTCAAGAGGGTTATTAAGATTGATAATTTCATCCCTTTTTCTCCATAATACATTCCCAAAAAAGAGAGAGCTCATGCTCTCCCCTTATATAGAAACTCATTGCTTATTTAATAGACAATTTTCGTTTCAATACGACTGCACCTGCTAACACAAATGCTCCTGAGAATACAAATCCAGTTGCTGCAACTTCACCTGTATTAGGAAGAAGCACTTTACGCCCTCCTCCATTGTTTCCACCTTTTGGTCCTGGTTTTCCAGTCGTGGTCGTCGTTGTTGATTCTTCATTTCCTGGAGTCACCGGTTTCTCTGGAGTTGTTGTTGTGGTGGTGGTGGTTGGTTCTGCAGTAGTCGTTGTTGTCGTCGTTGGCTCTACAGTAGTCGTAGTAGTCGTTGACTCTCCTGTTGTTGTGGTTGAAGTAGTCGTCGGCTCTTCTGTTGTTGTAGTTGTAGTAGTCGTCGGCTCTTCTGTTGTCGTAGTTGTAGTAGTCGTCGGCTCTGCAGTAGTCGTTGTGGTTGTCGTCGGCTCTGCAGTAGTCGTTGTGGTTGTCGTTGGCTCTGCAGTAGTCGTTGTGGTTGTCGTTGGCTCTGCAGTAGTCGTTGTGGTTGTCGTTGGCTCTGCAGTAGTCGTCGTTGTTGTTGTTGGCTCTGCAGTAGTTGTTGTCGTTGTCGTTGGTTCTGCAGTAGTCGTGGTGGTGGTTGTTGGTTCTGCAGTAGTTGTTGTCGTTGTCGTTGGTTCTGCAGTAGTCGTGGTGGTGGTTGTTGGTTCTGCAGTAGTTGTTGTGGTTGTTGTAGTCGTGGTGGTTGTTGTAGTTGTTGTAGTTGTAGTTGTTTTTTGGTCTACAATATTCTTAGCTACAGGAGCTTTTGGTGTTTTGAATTCACCAGCTTCAACTACAGTATCAGCTGCCAACTCATAACCTTCTGGAGCTTTAACTTCTTTAATGATGTATTTGTCACGCAAGATGTTCTTAACAGTGAATTCACCATTAGCATCTGACTCAAACTCACCAATGATATCTTGGTTAGTTGCACGGATAACTTGGAATTTCGCACCTTTAAGTGGAGCACCGTTTTCGTCTACTTTTTTCACTTGAATGCTAAATTCGTAACCGACACCTTCACCACCAGCGATTTGGATGTTTACTTTACTATTTGAAGGGTACTCCTCTTTGTTATCACCTTTGATTGTCGCTGTATTCTTAATTTGTTCGCCGTCAACAGTTTCATAGTTAGCAACTGCTTCATATTCTACTGCAAAGTGATCGTTAGCAGAAATATTACCAAAGTCAATAGAGAATGACTTATCTGTTGCATTTACTGTATAGTTAGCAGTAACGTCTTGTTTATTTGTAAGCGTCCATTTACCACCACTGTATACCCAAGTACCTTTGAAGATTTTGAAACTGCCAGCTTTGTAGGTAACCCCTGCTGATGCTATTGAATCTGAAAGGACTGCATTGTTGATTGCTTCGTTAGTTCTGTTTACAGAGATACGGAATCCAAGGTTTTTGTGATCTCCATTATCCCAACCAGATTTGATGATTGTGTAACGTTTACCTTCACCAACTGTTGTACTTGTTACTTTACCGTTGAATTTTACATTACCGTTAACAGAAACCTTAACAGGAACTTCACCATCATTTGGGAATTTATCTTTGTTAACACCAGCGTAGAAGAAGAATGAACCTGAAACGTCATTTTTCGTTTGAGCGAAATCTGTGAATGTCAAGACAATCTTACCAGTTTTTGCATCAACTTTTGCATCGGCAATCTTTTTACCAGTGATTGTATCGTTGATTTCAAAATCCTGAGACTTGATATCGATTGGTCCATCGATAGTGACTGCAGTTGTATCCCCTGCTTTAACATTTTTTCCTTCTAAAGCAAATTTTGCATTCAGACGGAAAGTGTCATAACGACCTAGACCGGTTGCTAATTCTTCACCTTTGCTATTTTGGATCTTGATCTCCGTGATGACATCGACTTTTTTAGACGTTTCCGCCTGTACAGTTTTAGAAAAAAGTGTCAATGACACAATCAATAGCGAACAAACTATTGACAAATAAACTGCTAACTTTTTCATTTTTTCTCCCTTTCTAGGCTGATTTTTTATAAATCAACGCATATAATATAGCAAAACATAGTGAGAAAGTCAAGATTATTGAACAAAAAATCCATCTTTTGTATATTTAAGGGCTATTTGGCTTCTGAATTTTTCTAAGTAACTCTTCCTCTTTCAAACAGTTATTTTTCCAAAATCAACACATCTTTTGTAGATAAGTTGCTTTCTTTATACCCTGATTCTTTATAGAGATTTAGAGTGGCTGTTTCAGAATAGCCATTTTTTTCCTCTTGCATTTCCCTTGGAACTACCACTATGTCAATCTTAGAATCAAGCTTTTTGTCATTATGGTAGAAAATATCATACAATTTTTCATGGCTGCGAAGACTCGGCGTATAGCCACCTGCTGCTAAGACTGCTTTATCTTTAGGGATAGCCTGCAGGGTCTTTTCGAGCCCATCAAAATAGTCTTTGCGTGTTTGATAGTATTGGATTTCAAAATTCCAATTATGCGTGAAACTATATAGAATGGCGCTTGAAAAAATGATGGAAGAAGCTAGTAGAGCCACCAATACATTATCTGATGCCAACTGATTCTTGCTTAATTGATCGATAGACAATAAAGCCATCAAAAACAGAAGCGTGACCGAACCATAGCTATACTGAAAACCAATATCATATTGGTAAGGCCAATCCATCAATAAATTAATGAGAAAAAGGGGCAACATCAGAAAATAGGTAGACCAACGTCGCTGAATCAGTGGTAAAAAGCTAAAAGGAAATAGGACCAAAAAGAGGTAACCAAGTCGTTTCGCTGTAAATAGACTTCCCAAAACATAAAGCGGATTTAGGACTACATTTTTCACAACCATCAGGAGGCCGTTTTCGCCACTTAATAATAGATTATTGTATCGAGAAACCATAGCTCCCTCGCCATATCTTGCTAAGAGGAACATGGCAAGTGCAAAATAAAGTATTGGCAAGGCAAACAAGCTGAGATACAACCACTTTTTAAACTTGGCCTCGAATGTAAAACGACGTTGAAACGCAAAATAAAGTCCTAAGGACAGCACGTAGACAAAGGCATCCTCTTTCACAAAAAGGAGCAACAAGGTGAACAAGATAGTTCTTCCACGCCACTGAGAAATCAGGCTGTAGAACAACCAAAGTATCAATGGAGGCAAAAAACAATTTTCATGCAAATGGAATCCACCACTCGTTGTCATGACAGGAGTCACAAAAAAGAGGGCAAGCACGAGTGGCGTCATGACTTTTGGCAATTGTATTTTCTTTAGAATCAAACAAAGCGGGATAACTGCAGAAAATACAATCACTGTTTGAGCGATATCTAATGTTTCCACATAAGGAAATAGCATATAAAAGGGCAAGATCAAATAATAAATAGGAGAAATATGGACTCCAAAATGTGATAATGCCCTATCTCTTTCGAGGGTGGTAACTTGCGAAAAATCATGTCTCATTCTCTCAAACATCTGTGAAAAGATTCCAATATCAAAAGAAGAGACCGCATTGGCTTTAATCTTATAATAGGCAACAATCGATAGATAGAGCACATAGAAAATACCACCTATAATTGTCACCACTGTGAGTCTTCGAACCCAGGTTTCATTAACTTTAGCCAAAGAAATCTTGGAGAGAAGAAAACCGATCAGGACGGCAACGATAACGGCTACTAATACTGGCCAAATCAACGTAGGCAACTTCGATTCAGAAATCGTAAACGTAAAGATTCCCAGTTCCTTATCTTGAAGATTGGCACTGGTTTGTAGCAACAATTTCGGAAAAGACAAGACATCTACCGCTAAGAAGATATAAGCGATTTTTTCTTTTCCTAAATAAAAATATAGAAACAAGACCAGTGAGAGCAACACTAGGCCCAATGACATAAAGAGACTCGGACTTTTCAAAATAGAAATAAATAGGATACCTGCCGCGAACCAAAGATTCAATTTTTGTATGCAGATATACTTCTTGCTCTCCGTCAAAAACCAAAGAATAGGATAACTAATGAACAAAGCAAGGACCGTATGGGTCCATCCTACTTTACCAAGTTCTAGAAATAATTCCTTTGTTGAAAAACTCAATAGATTGACCATCATGGCCACAAAATAAGAACCTAGAAGCAACCATAAATAGTTAAGGTTCATTGTCTTAGCAAGGTTCATTGTCTTAGCAAGTTTCATTTCTATCAATACCTCCCAATTGTAGTTCCTATTCTAGCACAAAACCCTTACTATTTCTAGATAGTAATAACCATACCAAAAGAGAGGCTGATACCAATTCAACCTCTCTTTTTCTTATAATTCCTGTAATAAATAACGGAAGAGTTCTAAATTCCCTTTTTCTTCATTGACCAAATATTCTGGATGCCATTGCAAGCCCATAATCCGATGGCCGTCTACTGCTTCAATCGCTTCGATGGTGTGATCGCGCGGATCAAAGGCGGTCGCACGGAAATTTGGTGCAAGATCCTTGATACTTTGACGGTGAACGGAATTGATCCGACTGGCCTGACCAAAGAGTTGCTCCACCACACTACCTTTTTTAGTCTCGATAGAATGGGAAGTCCCAAATGGAAGACCTTGCCAATGCCCTTCAATCTCTTGATTGAGTGTTCCTCCAAAAGCTACATTGATCAACTGAACCCCGCGGCAGATTCCTAGAACCGGTTTGTTTTGGCGAACTGCTTCCTTCAGTAGGGCAAGCTCAAATTGATCGCGTTCGATATTGTAATCATCGCTTTCGATGGTTTTTTCTTCGCCATAGAGACTAGGATCGACATTTTGACCTCCACTTAGGATCAACTTGTCAATCGTTTCAACATAGTCCTTAACCAAGGAAGGGTCTCCCATCGGGATGACCATTGGAAGTCCACCTGCTTGACGGATCCCTTCCGCAAACTGACTAGACACGGAGGAATGAAGGTTTTTCCCTTCCGGGTCCACCGGACAGAGATTAGCGGATACTCCAACAATTGTTCTGCACATATTCATTCCTCCTTCATTTTAACTACTACTTATCTTACCACCCATTAGTGATAGTGTCTAATATGTATTTTTTAAAACCGTGATAGATTTTATTTATCACCCTCATCTTCCTCACAAAACAATTGATGATCATACAAGTTTTTTTACCTATATTATGTTAAAATAGAGAGGAAAATAGAATCGTCCTTCAAGGCACACATTAGGCCGTTTCGAAGGTGCAAGCGCTAGATTCCTAGCCTTGTTGAAAAAATAGACATAGAAATGGAAGATACAATGGAAAAACAAACCGTTGCAGTATTGGGTCCTGGTTCATGGGGAACAGCCCTTTCACAAGTCCTCAATGATAACGGCCATGAAGTCCGTCTCTGGGGAAATATCCAAGAACAAATCGATGAAATTAATACCACTCATACCAATCAACGCTATTTCAAAGATATCGTTATTAGCGATCAAATTACCGCTACGACTGATCTGAAAGCTGCTTTAGACGGTGTGGATGCCATCCTTTTTGTCGTTCCTACAAAGGTGACCCGCTTGGTCGCTAAACAAGTCGCTGAAACACTGGATCACCCTGTCACAGTCATGCACGCTTCTAAAGGGCTAGAACCTGGTACACACGATCGGATTTCTCAAATCCTTGAAGAAGAAATCCCTGCTTCTCTTCGCAGTGAAGTAGTGGTCGTTTCTGGACCGAGTCATGCAGAGGAGACTATCGTACGGGATATCACCCTCATTACAGCAGCCTCAAAAGATTTAGAAGCTGCACGCTATGTTCAAGAACTCTTTAGCAATCACTACTTCCGCCTCTATACCAATACAGATGTTATCGGAGTGGAAACTGCGGGAGCCTTGAAGAATATCATCGCAGTCGGAGCTGGAGCCCTGCACGGTCTTGGTTATGGGGACAATGCCAAAGCAGCCATCATCACGCGCGGTCTCGCTGAAATCACGCGCCTTGGCGTTAAGCTCGGAGCTAGCCCATTGACCTATAGTGGTTTGTCTGGGGTTGGTGACCTGATCGTTACCGGAACTTCTGTTCACTCTCGCAACTGGCGAGCTGGGGATGCTCTCGGACGTGGCGAAAAATTGGAAGATATCGAAGCCAACATGGGCATGATCATTGAAGGGATCTCTACGACCAAAGTCGCCCACGAGCTGGCCCAAGAATTGGATGTCTACATGCCGATTACACAAGCCATTTACCAAGTCATCTATGAAGGAAAAGATATCCGCGAAGCCATCCACCACATGATGAGCAATGAATTTAAAGAAGAAAATGAGTGGAAATAAGTCAACCACCCTATCATCAATCCTACCTTTTAGAAAGGAAACTATATGACTAAAGTTAGAAAAGCAGTCATTCCTGCGGCTGGTTTGGGGACACGCTTCCTCCCAGCTACCAAAGCTTTGGCAAAGGAAATGTTGCCAATCGTTGACAAACCTACGATCCAATTTATCGTAGAAGAGGCTCTGAAATCTGGGATTGAAGAAATCCTTGTCGTAACAGGGAAGGCCAAACGTTCGATCGAAGACCATTTCGATTCTAACTTCGAATTGGAATACAATCTCGAGCAAAAAGGCAAGACTGACTTACTCAAGTTGGTCAATGATACAACAGCGATCAATCTTCATTTCATCCGCCAAAGTCACCCTCGAGGTTTAGGGGACGCTGTTCTTCAAGCCAAAGCCTTTGTTGGAAACGAGCCTTTTGTCGTTATGTTGGGAGATGATCTGATGGACATCACTAATGATGATGCCTTGCCATTGACCAAACAATTGATGAATGACTACGATGAAACCCATGCGTCAACCATCGCTGTGATGGAAGTCCCTCACGAAGAGGTTTCTTCTTACGGTGTGATCGCACCTCAAGGAGAAGGTATTAACGGTCTTTATAGCGTTGAAACTTTTGTCGAAAAACCAAACCCAGAGGACGCTCCAAGTGATCTCGCTATTATCGGACGCTACCTCTTGACTCCTGAAATCTTTGATATTCTTGCAAATCAAGAACCAGGTGCTGGCAATGAAATTCAATTGACAGATGCAATCGACACCCTCAATAAGACCCAACGAGTCTTTGCCCGTGAATTTAAAGGCCAACGCTACGACGTCGGTGATAAATTCGGCTTCATGAAAACTTCGATCGACTATGCCTTGAAACACCCTCAAGTCAAAGATGATCTTAAACAATATATTATCGACCTTGGAAAAAAATTAGAAGCAACTGAACAAACTGCAGACTAATCATTTTCAAATCTACAGAATACAAAAGAGACTGGCCATATCATGTAAGAGCTTTGCTACCTTACAATGGTCAGTCTTTTTTTATAAAAAAGAGGCTGGATAAAAATCCGGCCTCTTTCGTTTCATTGGACTTGGTCCAATTCACTTTTTTAATTCTTATTGTTTAAGGATGAACATTGTAAGAATAATTGGTATTTGGGAAAGTTTCAACAGTTGCTTTCGCAAAAGATGAACCAAAACGATTGTTCTCATTGCCACCATTACCAGCTGAAACTGCTTCGGATGGATCTTGAGCTTTTGCTTCTGGTTTCACAAATGTTTCAACTTTAGTAGAAACATAAGATTCCTTATCTTTTGTAGCTGCATAACCGAAGCGGTTATTTGGATTGCCTTCTTCATTGACTTTGGTTTGAATTGGCTGAGTTTTTTCTGGCTGTACTGGTTTTTCAGGTTGAACTGGTTTTTCAGGTTGAACTGGTTTCTCAGGTTGAACTGGTTTTTCAGGTTCTACTGGTTTCTCAGGTTGAACTGGTTTTTCAGGTTCTACTGGTTTCTCCGGTTGAACTGGTTTTTCAGGTTCTGGATCTTTGTAATCATCCGGCTTAGAGGCACGATATGGATCATCTTTACGACCTAACTCAATCAAATGCGCATGCATATCTGCTTCATAAGATTTGAAGTGTTCAAATAGTTTTTTAGAAAGTGCAAGAGCATTTGCTGTAACTTCGTCTTCTACTGCTTTAGCAGCTTCCGGATTATCTTTCAAAGCTTTATATTTCGCATCACTAGCTTCTTGTTCAATAATCAATTGTTTTTCAAGAGCTTTCCAGTGATCTTGAACTGATTTTCCAAAGACATCTTGGTTATTGATCGCCATGTTGTCAATGTGCCATACTGTCCAATACCATGAATTTGGATCATAAGTTGCTGTTTGAGGTTTGAAGGCTTTGTAAGTATCTTTTAGATTACCATAGAATGGAACATAAGGAGTGTTCCGAGATGGTCCCATACCAAGCCATAAAGTACCACCAAATGATTTTGGAAGGTTTGGATTGATTTGGTAAACATGGGCATCGATGACGTTTTCGTTTCCTAAAGCATACTTGTATTGGTCTTTACGAACCGCATCGTTGCTACCATTATCCCCTTGTTTCTTGACACCAATTTGATCGTCTGGAACAAACCGACCATTCAAATGTTCAAAACGGTTGCGTTGGAGAGCAAAGGCATCTTCCAAAGTAAATTTCTTGTTTGGATCTGTTGGTGAGCGGAAGAGTTCGTATTCATCATCTTCATAAGTCACTTTTGATTTTGGATCCAAAAGAGTGATTCCTGCGTAAGTACGTGAACGGTCTCCTTCAGCATATTTTTCTGGTCCATAAGATTTAGCGATATGGAAATTGCCATCTTTATCAGTCTTGTAACTACCTGATTCTTTAGCTACTTTTTCAACATCTTTTGAAGCAATAACATTTTCAGTGTCATTCAAGTTTACATGGCCAAGGTAGTAGGTATTGGCAAAAACTGCATATTTATCTTCTGGAACTTTAACAGCTACATATTGGTGTCCAGAAAGAATTTCCATGTACCAAGTTTCTTTCTGGTCCGCAATAACAACTGTATTCCCCTCAGCTGAACCTTTTTCTTCAATGACTTTCGCAAGTAATTCGATTCCTTCGCGAGCAGATTTTGCACGAGGTAAAATTACATCAAGCATGGCAGCTTCTGGAATTCCCTTTTCTGTCAATGGGTCAGTCTTCAAGACTTTTTTGTTTGGAATGGCTGTAACAGTTGAGGTCATAGAAACGCCGGCTTCGTTAAATCCATGTTCACCAAAAGCACCGTTACTACCATCTCCACGAGCAGAGTCATAAGTCGCTGTGTATTTCATTTCACTGGCAGCATGTGGATAGGTAAAACCATTAGATTCGTCTTCCAGTTGATCCCCTTCCTTATAGTTCTTCGCATCAACAACTACAAAGTTTTTGTTGTGCTTTCCACCATTTGGATAGTAAGGGTAGTCTTCTGTCCGACCAAAGAGAGTGGTCCCATCCTTGGTCAATTGGCGACCAATGATAAAACCGCAACAGGCTTGAACAGCTTGAATTGGTAGGAGTAAAAGTGTCATCGCTACCAATGAGAGTTTTAACAACCATTTTTTCATGGCAAATCTCCTTTGTTTTTGCACTACTTTTGACAAAATAGCACTATTTTTGGTTTTTATATCTCCAGTTTACACCTTTCTCAACCCTTTTGCAAGCGCTTTCTATTTTGCATTTTTATACTTTTTTACCCATGATTACCTTCTCTATGGACCTAGCAATAGAAGGCTCATTTAGCCTCTACAAATATATTATAATAAATATATACAATCCTTTGCATTTCAAACAATTTTCTGTTAGTTTACGATTTTGCTACATTTTTTAGGAAAAAAAGAGAGTGGGACAGAAATCGGTAATTCGTTAGAATTCGATTTCGTCGTCCCACCTCCGCACAGTTGAGTAGGGCTGTAAAAGCTGATGAAATCAGCGTAGTAGAGCCCACTCAACCACTGCGTCTTGCTCGACAATCCAAAAACAATTAAGAGGCTAGGACTTTTGTCCTAGCCTCTTCTTAAAATAGATTCAAGATTTTACCTAAGAAATAAAGCAAAAGCAAGAGATAAGAGAGGGCTGCACTCATCTGATAGGTTCGGTTCATAAAACGAGCTTCCCCTCTTACTGGAAAGACATAAGCCAACATGACCCCAGCTACTAAGCCACCGATGTGCCCCGCCATACTGATTCCTGGCATGAAGCTAAAGATCAAATTGACCACAATCAAGCTGGTATAGGACTGACTCAAGTGGCGAATATAGGGACTTTGGACAATAAAGCGCAGCGCACCAATGGTCCCAAACAGTCCAAAGAGGGCTGTAGAAGCTCCTGCTGCAATCACATCTGGCGTAAAAATAGCAACAAAGACATTACCCATCATGCCTGATAAGAGATAAAGAGCTAAGAAAGCCTTCGATCCAAAGAGATCTTCTGCCAAACGTCCTAAGTAATAGAGGGTGATCATATTGAGCACAAAATGTTCTAGGCCGATATGAACAAATGTAGCTGTCACTATTCGCCATAACTGGCTAGGATCGACTTTCACAACCTCTCCAATAATACCACCGCTATAGTAAATAGCAGCACCTGTTTGGTAGTCGCCTCCAAATCGGATAAACATGGAAAGAAAGACTGCCGTTGTGACGAGCAACAAGAGGCTGGTCACAGGATAACGACGATCAAAGAGTAACTTCATAGACTAGCACCTCCTGAACTGCCTGATCAAACGTATCTGGCTGGAAATCCTTCTGCTGGATGGAATAAATCGTACTAACCGTTTTTCCAGTAAAATCTGCTAAATAACGATCATAATAGCCACCACCATAGCCAATTCGGTAGCCTTTTGACTGGAAGACCACGCCTGGTACATGGATCAGATCAATCTCTGACTGATCCACAAGCTTCCCTTTTTCATTGGGCTCCAGCAAACCAAAGCGTGTCTTTTCTAAAATGTCAGGATCGTATTCCACAAATTCCATTTTCCCTTGTGGATAGGTACGGGGAACACAGACGCGTTTCCCAAGTTGAAGAGCTGCTTGGATCAAGCCAGCTGTGGAAACTTCATGGTCAAAAGACAGATAGGTCGCAAGGGTCTTTGCCTCCTGAAAAGCTGGTAGCTCCAAGAGGCGTTGAGTCAGCTCTTCATCTGCTTGAGTTTTCACAGTTTGAGGCAGTGCTTTCATGGCTGCTATAGTTTCTTTTCGTAGTGTTTTCTTCATTCCCTACTCCTTTTGTCTAGCTTTTATTGTATCATTTTTTAGGAAAGATCCGAACAGTTTTTATACAACAAAGAAAAAATCCAACTCCAGACGGAGTTGAATCATTCCTTTATTGGTTGGCTTTCATTTTCAAAAATTTACCAATGTTTTCCACAGCAAAGGGAAGAGCTGCTTCATTTGGGCTCATCTTTGGATGGTGCAAGGCATAAGGGGTATCAATCCCCAACCAGAACATGACACCAGGGACTTTGCTCAAGAGAAAGCCGAAGTCTTCTCCTGTCATCGCAGGTAGGATATCAATCAGGTTCACATCTTCCTCAGCTGTGAAAAAGTCCATGAGTTCTTTGGCCAACTCTGGTTGGTTTTCCACAGGCAAGTAACCTCCTTGCTTGAGTTCCAAATCTAATTCTACCTCAAAAGCGGCTGCAACCCCTTCCGCAATCGTTTTGACCCGTTTTTGAGTCAGTAGGTTCATCTCCATGGTCAAGGTCCGGATGGTCCCATGAAGGAAGGCTGTCTCAGCAATCACATTATTGGTGGTTCCTGCATGCATGGAACCAAAGGTCACCACAGCCCCTTCAATCGGATCGACATTTCGACTCACGACCGATTGGACTTGGGTAATGAAGTAAGAGGCTGCTACAAGAGCGTCATTGGCCTCATGTGGAAAGGCAGCATGCCCTCCCTTTCCTGTAAAGGTGATCTTGACTTCACAGGTCCCCGCAAAAAGGGTACCCGTATTGGTCGCAATATCCCCCACCTTCAAATCAGGGCGCACATGCAGACCATAAAATTCATCAGGGAGCCAGTCGCCAAAAGCATTGTCCTTATACATGAGCATCCCACCAGCCTCATTTTCTTCAGCTGGTTGGAAGAGAAAGAGTAGGTTATTTTTTGGTTGTACTTGAACCAGTTGATCCAAAAGCCCAAGAGCTGTCGTCATGTGCATATCATGACCACAAGCATGCATCCGTCCTTCGTGCTTGGAGGTAAAATAAAGGCCCGTTTGTTCCACAATCGGTAAGCCATCGATATCTGTCCGCCAGCCGATAGTTTTTTCCGGAGCAGACCCATGGAGATAAACCAGGATCCCGGTCCGCCAAGTCCGTTGCTCAACAAAGTCCTTGCCGGCTGTGATCTCTGCGATTCGCTCTAAGAGGTAGGCTTGGGTTTCAAATTCTTCCAAGCCAATTTCAGGGATTTGGTGCAAATCCCGTCTGATTTTGATTAAGTCCAATGTCATCGTCGTCTTCTTTCTATTAGAATAGAGGCCTTGCGGCCTCTACTATCAATATGTTACAAATTACGCAAAGCGTCTTCGAGTGCTGTTTTTTGTTGTGTTTTTTCATCAATTTCCTTGATGATGCGAGCTGGGACACCAGCTACGACCACATTTTCAGGGACATCTTGAGTAACGATCGCGCCAGCGGCAACAACTGATCCGTTCCCTACTTGAACCCCTTCAATCACAACAGCGTTAGCACCGACCAAGACATTGTCACCGATCCGAACAGGCTCAGCAGAAGCTGGCTCAATGACACCCGCAAGAACGGCACCTGCACCGATGTGGCTGTTTTTACCAACTGTTGCACGGCCACCAAGAATAGCTCCCATATCGATCATGGTTCCTGCACCGATTTCAGCACCGATGTTGATCACAGCCCCCATCATCACGACAGCATTATCTTCGATGGTCACTTGGTCACGGATGATAGCGCCTGGTTCGATACGCGCATTTAGATAGCGCTTATCCAGCAAGGGAACAGCTGAATTACGGCCATCTTGTTCGACCACATAATCCTTATTCTCTGTTAAGTTGGCAAGAAGCGACTCGATATCTTTCCAATCACCGAACAACACATTACCTAGTTTTGTGACAGAAGCAGGAACAGCCGTTGCCAATTCCCCTTCAAAAGTTACTTTCACATTTGTTTTCTTTTCTGCATTTCCAATAAAAGCGATAATTTCTTGTGCAGACATTTTTTGTGCAGTCATGAGATTCTCCATTCATTTCAATTAAAGGTATCCATATTATACCATAATCCTAGTGAGATGAACACCTAGGGCGACGTGGTTGTAGCCGGATCTTCGAGACCCTTGATTTCACTAATAGTTCGATTACTTCCAAAACGAATAATGACTGATCGCGAATCAGACAGTTTATAGTAAAAGATTAAGAAGGACTCTGAACTCATCATACTTGACCAAGAAACACGGCTAGGAATTCCGACTGTATTCACAAGATCTGCATAGCTGGTTCCTATTTTAATATTGGCAAAATCCTCTCTGTTCAAACTGCCATTTTTATTGGCTAATCGCTCACTGTTTAAGTTCTCAAAATTAAGAGAAGATAGACGGCTACCAATCATATTTGAAAGTAAAACTGTTACGGAAGAAGGAGATCCTTCAGACTGATAGTCCAATTGTGTCATAAAAGGACTGACACCACCTTCTTGGTAGGTTTCTTCCCCACTACTAGCCTTCCCCAGTACAGCTACCACATCCTGCGGAGACAGATAAGTTGAAGAGGTACGGCCTTGATCCTCCTCACTTAAACCAGGAATCAGGGAAATCGCCTTCTCATAGGTCACTTGAAACTGAAATTCACCTTCCGGTGCAATCAAGGTACTCGTACCACTCTTCAAGGTTTCCTTTCTGGTTCCATAAGACCGACCAGTGCTTCCATATTCACTAGTAGTAGAAGAAGGAGCTTCCTCACTATGGATACCTCCTGAAGCCAGATAGGCAAATAATCCCAGCATGGCCAATAATCCAAAAAAGGCTGCTAGCGAAGACCCTCCACTATTAGAGGAAGGAGAGTAGGTTTTCGTCCTATCCGATTGGGAGTCTAGCACCGTTTGCCTTGGTTCTGAATGCCTGCTTCCCCCTATTGAAGCCAGATCGGCTTCTGAAATCAAGCGACTCCCACCCTGGTGCTCTACTTTTTTCTCAGCTGAAGGAGACTGCCCTATTGTATCTTGTGCTGGTGTTTCTGACCTTGCTTCTTCTGTTAGTGGTGTAGCAAGAACGACCTGAGCTGATTCGTCTTCAGGTGTAGCAAATGAGCCTTCCTTTGGATCATACGATTCCTTCTTCACACCAATCGCTGGTTCGTCTTTTCGTTCCTCTTCTTGTTTCACCTCTTCCTGAAAAGCAGGGACTTCTACCACTTCTGGCTCTTTTGTGAGCGTATCTTCTAGCTTCTCAGGACTTCCTTTTTCTAAGGGTGCTTCTTTCGGCTGGCCTTTCGAAAACCGACTCTGGTGCTCATTTCGTAGATGCGACCAGTCTTTATTTCCCATTGTCCTCTCCTTTTATTTAAAATGCTTCGGCTGATTTTTTTACTGTGCTGTAGATGTAGAGGAAGCTGGTGTGGTCGCTACCTCTTTCGATTTGATATCCTTTATGGTTTGCCGGCTATCAAAATGGATTTGAACCGTTTGAGAATCCGATAATCGATAGGTAAAGGAAGGCGCTTCCCCGTAACCTAAAAGCCCAGATACATATATTTCATCCGGAATCCCTACCGTATTGAGTAGGTCTAAATAAGGCATTCCGACCTTGATAGTGGCAAAATCGTCCTTCATCAAGCTCCCATTCTTATTCGCAAATCGGTCACTTTTTAAGTGTTTCAAACTTAAAAGAGAGATCCTGTAAAAGGCACCTGTTTTTTCAAGAAGAACCTTCCCATCTGCATCCTTTGATTGGTAATCTAAGGTCAGCAAAAAGGGACTAGAACTGCTACCACTATAGGTTGCTTCCCCACTCCTCGCTTTACCTAATGCTGCAACGACATCTTGTGGGTCTACCGTCCCAAAAGAGGTCTTTTTTTCTTCCACTGCAAAATTAGGAATGAGAGACATAGCCTTTTCATAGGTTGGCTGAAATTGAAATTCATTAGCTGAGGCGATATAAGAACTATTTTCACTGGTCAGATATTCCGTTCTGATACCATCACGTGATAAACCATTGATCCCCTCACTCGAAGAAGATGAAGAAGAGCTTTTATTAACTTCGTTTTGAAGCACAAACACAAAAGCCATTAACAAGGCGAACCACCCAAAAAATCGCAAAAGCGAACCAATCCCCTCTTTTGAGGAAGAAGGGGAAGACGCCATCGTATCTGAATGGCTTCTAGTATCCTGATGATTGTCCATCCCTATTGAAGCCAGGTCAGCTTCTGAAATCAAGCGACTCCCACCCTGGTGAGAGGAAGCTGCCTTGATGTCTGTCCGTTGATCGTCCAATGATGTCTCCTTTCTTATACCAACACTAATTTCTTGGCTTTTTTCTTGAATTCCATTACCACTTCTGACTGCCCTGGTAGCTGGTAAGTCGCGCGATACCCCATTCCGCCATCTGACACTTCCCCCCAGATTAAGCGTTGAGGATTTCCTAGTTTCTTAATAAGCTGGGCGAATTCTGCACCTTTGTGCTCTTTTTCAGTAGTGATTTCTTTCTCACTGCTTGTCTTCTCTTTTGCGTCCAACAAATTCGTCGCATCCACCATCGTCAAGCGATACCCCTGGTCTCTTTCCTGTTCAAACCACAAGTTCACACTTTTCTTCCCCTGATCGGTTTGCTTAGCTGCATAAGTCAAGACAAGAACGGTTTGTTCCCCTTGAGCTGTCTTTGTGTAGCGAACTTTTTGTGCTTTTCCCCATTCCGTCACAACTGTTTCCAAGCGGGTTCCTGGTTGCTGACTCTGCTTAAGACGGACTTTCAAATTCGCCACAGCTTCGATGGTCCATTTAAACTGCTTGATTTCTTGTTCCTTGCTGACCAAATTCTTGTAATCCTTTGGCTGGAAATGGGCAAGTGTTTGGTCCTCCTTGGTATCGGTTCCTTGCTCTTGCACCTGGATGCTTGCAATCGCAAGTAACACTCCTAAAACAAAACACAAAAACGGCAGCAAGAGTTCTTTTCGATTCTTTTTCATCCACTCGATCATCTGCTTCACCCCTTCTTCGTCAAACGATACTGACCAGTCTGGTCACGTTCAAAGGTTAAAGAGACCAGTCCATCTGTCACCTGATAAGACAGGGCTAGGACTTGCTTGTCCTTTTCAGAGGTCAAACTAAGAGAATTGGGAAGACCTGATTTTTTCAAGACATCTTCTACTGCTGTCCCCTTTTCCTTTTTTCCATCTAGTGTCTGATAGCCTGTAAAATCTACCAGTTTTACGTTCTTTTTGCTCTGATAGTGAGCCGACTTGGGCGCAAATCCTTGAATCGAGCTCAAATAAAAGGTATCATCCTGCTTTTGAAATTCTATGGTATAAGGATAAATCCCCTGCACAGGAGTCCCATAGCCTAGCTGGACTTGCGCTCCAAAACTCGTATCTTCTTGTGTAAAACTCGCTGCTTTTCCAAATTTTTTGACAAATGCAGACAAAGTCACCCAATTTTTTTGTGTCTTTCCTTCTTTCCTTGCAAGGTCCAATGACAACAAGTCTTCTAAAGCCGGCTCTTTGGAAGAAGACGCAACAAATTGCTGGCTGTCTGCTTGCATGCGAGACAAACTCAACAAGCGATCTTTGGGCAAAGTTTTCACTGGATGAATCATAAACACCAAGCAAGCACCAACCAGAAAAGCCAGCAAAGCAGTTGCAGCTTTTTGGAGGATCCGCTTATGACGTTCTATCCACTGTTTCATTTCTTCCATCCTTCATGCTCTTTCTATTCAAACTCTTTCTATTGTATAGAAAATTAGCGTATTTGTCTCGTCTTATCCCAAAAAAGAGGCGCTTGCCTCTTTCTTGTCTTATCCTTTTAATAGCTGTCTTTACTACTCAAGAGGAAATCTCCATTTTCTTGGCGAATAAAGGTCAAATCTACATAGTCCCCGTTTTTCTTTTGGAAGTCCATGACCAACTCTATCTCGTCTGAATCATCAGATGAACTCACCGTAAGATTGACCGCATCACCGTATTTTTCTAAAAGCTCTTTGTAAGAGGTTCCTCCAGCACCGGTCTCACTATTTCCAACTTTGAATCCATCTGCAAAGTTGTCCTCAACCGTAAGATTTTTCCCAAATTGATTAAATTCAAATTTGACAAGCTGGAATTCTTTCCCTTTCTTAGAGTAAGTCGCTTTGACCTCTTTATTATAAGAGTTATCATCCCAAAATAATTTCAATTCTCCACTTTCAAATTGAACGGAGCTAGCTTTCCCATAAGCTTCAATCATTTCCTCAGGAGTCTCCCCAGCATCACTTCCTGTTAAAAACTGAAGTTGCTCGATATCAGACTGTTTCCAGCTAAAATCAACTTCCGCGTCTTCTGCGGTCAATTGATCCAAATCGATATTGGAAGACGAACCAGACTGGTTGCCTGACCAAGAAGTCTGCTTTCTAGATGATGACGTACTAGGGTTAACATGACCAATCAAATAGCCACTGACACCACCGATAAGGAGACCCACTAAAATCCCAAGGGCAAAACGAATCGCCTTCTTGTCAGCAGTATCCATCGGTCTTCCAACAGGAGAAAGAGGAGCTTGTGGAATAGGTATGCCAGGAATAGGTGCTGTTTGCGGACTAACTGGTTCAGCTACCATGTTTTGAGGAGCTTGAGGCGCAGGCTGGAATGGAGGAGTCGGTTGGGGAGCAGCAACTACATCTGGATGTTCTCCAACAGTTGCTTCATCCACCTTTGGAAGCTCCACTGCTTCTGAAATAGCTGGCTTGTCTGCCTTTTCTTTCATTGCTTCCGTCTCCGTCACTGAAAGGCCACTAGCTTCTGGAACGACCAAGTCTTCGGCTTCTTCTTTTGGGACAAAGGCTGGCGCAGCCACATCAAATTGAGGCGCACCCTCTACGGGAGTATGTTTCATAAATTGTTCTTGATCTTTCTCGGACATTTCGAATTCTCCTTTTTATTCTTCTCTTCTACTATAACATAAAACCAAGCAAGGACCAACTCCTGTCTGTTTAGACTGAAAAAGATCGGAGATAGATCGGACCTTTTAGAAACTTCTATTAAAATTTCTTTCGAAGGGTGACAATCGCAATCAGATTACCATATGATCGAGAAACATAACTAGATCGTGTTTTTATAATTAATTCCAGGGGATAAAAATATGAGTTTGTTTAGCAAATAAAAAAACGATCTTTTTCAAGATCGTTTTGTCTATTGATTAAAGACGAGCGTTGAGTTCTGCTCCAAGTTCTTCAAATCCTGGTTTACCAAGAAGGGCAAACATATTTTTCTTGTAAGCTTCAACACCTGGTTGGTCAAATGGGTTGATCGCATTCAAGTAACCTGAAAGGGCGATGGCTAATTCGAAGAAGTAGATCGTGTAACCAAGAGTGAAGGCATCTTGCTCAGGAAGAGTCACGTACATGTTTGGTACGTCACCGTCAGTGTGGGCAAGAAGAACACCATCAGTCGCTTTTTTGTTAACGAAGTCAACGTCTTTTCCTTGAAGGTATCCAAGTCCATCAAGATCTTCTTCCAAAGTAGGGATGATCACGTTCTTACGAGGTTTGTCAACACGGACAACTGTTTCAAACATGATACGAGTTCCCTCTTGGATAAATTGACCCAATGAGTGCAAGTCTGTTGAGAAGTTAGCTGAAGTTGGGTAAATACCTTTTTGGTCTTTCCCTTCTGACTCACCAGCCAATTGTTTCCACCATTCTGAGAAGTATTGAAGAGATGGCTCGTAGTTTACCAAGATTTCAGTTGCATAACCTTTACGGTAAAGGATGTTACGAACTGCTGCGTATTGGTAAGCTTCGTTTTCTGAAAGTTTGTCTGAAGTGTAATCTTTACGAGCTGCGTTCGCACCTTCCATAAGGGCTTTGATATCTGCGCCTGATGCAGCGATTGGAAGCAATCCAACTGCTGTCAATACTGAGAAGCGTCCACCGATATCATCTGGAACCACAAATGTTTCCCAACCGTTGGCATCTGCTTCAACCTTAACAGCACCTTTTTGGCGGTCAGTTGTAGCATAGATCCGTTTGTTAGCTTCTTCTTGTCCGTATTTCTTAACCAAAAGTTCTTTGAAGACACGGAAAGCGATGGCTGGTTCAGTTGTAGTACCGGATTTAGAAATCACGTTGACTGAGAAATCTTTATCTGAAACATACTCTACCAAGTCAGCAAGGTAAGTAGATGAGATGGAGTTTCCAGCATAAAGGATTTGTGGCGCTTTGCGTTCTTCTTTTGTTTGCAAGTTTGCAAAGTGGTGGTTCAAGAAGTCAATGGCAGCTTTCGCTCCAAGGTATGATCCACCGATACCGATCACGACCAAAACATCGCTGTCTGATTTGATTTGTTCAGCAGCTTTCAAGATGCGGTCAAATTCTTCACGGTCATAATTTTCAGGAAGGTCCAACCAACCTAGGAAGTCACTACCAGCACCTGTTCCTTTACGGATCAATTCATCAGCTGCAGTCACTTGTGGTTGCATATATTCCACTTCGTGCGGGGCAACAAATTTACCCAAAACTTTTGAGTAGTCAAATTTAATATGAGACATGTTATTCCTCCAATATTTCTTCTCCTCTATGATATCGCTTTACAGGGATTTAATCAAGGGAAACCATCCTATAAAACGTTTTCATTTGCTAATTTTTTTATTTTCACAAATCAAGCAACGACGCAATAGCAATCGTTTGCATATTTGCACTATTTTTGACTAGAAAATCCAAAAAAAGAAGCTTCTCACGAAACTCTATTTTTTCTCTTTTATTCTTTGAATATAAACATGACTCTGGTAAGTGATAGCCCTCACGTCGCTTCACTCCTCAGGATCAATATCTCTAAGTTCGGTTACGCCTTACAGGCTAATTTCATTTACGCTATAGCCCTCACGTCGCTTCGCTCCTCAGGGTCAATATCTCTAAACTCATCTGCGACTTGCAGGCTAATTTCATTTACGCTATAGCCCTCACGTCGCTTTGCTCCTCAGGATCAATATCTCTAAACTCATCTGCGACTTTCAGTCTTGATTCGTTAAGAGCTATAGAAAAAGAGCACACAGTTCACCTCGCTTAGGGCTGCTGGATTCCTCCCCTGACCCGCTTCACGCAGAACTGTTGCTCCGATAGGTATTATATCATAATTTGTTCGATTTGCAAAGGTCCGGTTTTTATTCTTGTGTTTCGGCCTTGGCTGCGAGTTTGGCTTGTTTTTTTCGTTCTCGACCTTGGCGGAAGAAGGTCTGCATGATGGCTGCACATTCTGCTTCCAAGATTCCTGTTTCTACTTCGACTCGGTGATTGAGGCGTTCATCTGCCAAAATGTCGTAGAGACTACCTGCTCCACCGAACTTCTGATTGGTCGCCCCGTAAATCACCTGGGGAATCCGAGCTAGACCAATGGCACCACTACACATGACACAGGGCTCAATCGTGACAAAAAGCGTCGTATCCAGCAGGCGCCAGCTATTTTCACGCTGATTGGCCTCCTCGATCGCCATGATTTCCGCATGCATGACCGCCCGCTGCAGCTCCTCACGCGCATTATGTCCACGCCCGATAATCTGACCATCCTTGACCAAGACACAGCCAATCGGTATTTCATCATTGGCGAGGGCAATCTCCGCCTCCTTCAGGGCTTCCCTCATAAACATCGCTTTTTCCTCTATCGTGTAGTCCATCTCTTCCTTCTTCCTTTTAGTTTCTTTGTTCATTATACCATAGGCAGCTTACGACTCACAAAAAAAGCCGCCGATTGGGCGACTCTTATGGGAGATTATTATGAAAAAGTTTAGGAGGTTTAAACAAAGTTAGGAGGTCTTTGTTTATGCTTCTAGTATAGCTGGCCTATCTTAAATAAAGCTTAAGTTCTCTGAGTATTGATGATTTTGGAAATATCACCACTTAGAATCTCAAAAATATCTGACAAATTGCTGGCTTACTACTATCCGCTTTGTCGCAGAACCAACTATTGTGGCATCGCTCATCCTTTACGTAACTCAAGGATTTGGTCATAGCGCTCTTCTTCATCAATATGATGGGCTATTTCTAGTACCGTGATCGGCAAAGAAAAGATTAGGTCTCTAACCAGACGACTATTTTTTTCGTCCAAAGCTGATGTCACTTCGTCCGCTAATAAAATATCCTTCTCGCGTAAGAGAAAACGAGCCAACTCTAATCTGACACGCTGACCTCCTGAAATGTTTTCACCATTATTATGAATTTCTACATTCAAAATATCCTGAAATTCATCTATTAAGCCAACTCGGTCCAATACCTCCAATAATTCATGGTCCTGAAAAGGCTGACCAAAAGTTAGATTATAGCGGATAGTATCGTTAAACAGGAAGGGATGCTGGCTAATTAAACCGATATTCCCTTGGAAATGACTCGTTATTTGATTTCCATCATACTGAACGAAAATGTCACCCTCATCACATACTTCTTCTCCTAAAATCAAGCGAAAAAGAGTCGTCTTTCCAGACCCGCTCGGTCCTTTGATTAAGACCTTCTGACCTACTGAAATCGTCGCCGTCAAATCAGAAAAAAGCTGACGTTCAGCAAAACTTTTTGAAATATGATTTAAGCGCAACGATTCGAGATTTTCAACAAATTGATCCTTTGTCTCTTCGAAATCAGGTTCTTCCTCGATAATCTTAAACAGGCGGTTCGCAGTCGGCAAGGCACCTTGGAGATTGGCTGCACTGTACATCAGAGTTTGGATCGGTTCTACCAGCATCCCCGCAGCAACATACATAGAGATGAGGCTTGTAATAGAAATAGAATTTCCCTGTAAACTCAAATAAAAGCCTAAAGCAAGAGGAACAACCTGACTAAAAAAGACCATAAATCCATTAAAGAAAAAAATAATATTATGTGTGAAACAAAATCTTTGGATGGCTTTTTGATATTCTCCGTTTAAATCATTCACGCGCTCTTCATTCAGCCTCATGGCCTGATTAATCCGTAAGGTTTGGCTGCCTTGCATACTATCCGAGACAAGCCCATGTAATTTCGTTCTAAGCTTGGACCAGCTGTCTCCCGAATCTTGTAAACGACGATTCATGATGAACTGAGGAATAGGTCTCATAATCGTAAAAATGACAAAAATAAGTCCTAAGAGAAAATTTTGTGAAACAATATAAATGGCTGTAACAAGGGCGACAAATCCCCAACTCACCATAACATTTATATTTTCTAAATAATTATCACCCACATATTCCATATCTTGAGTTAGCAGACTAACTTTTTCATCATTGGAAAATTTAGGATTCAATATGACTTTCTTAAATAAAAGGGCACGGACACTTTTGTTGATTTCTCTTCGGAATATATTGTGCGAATGGTTTGAAAACAGCATCAGACTATAAATAACAAGATAGACAGACAAACCAAATAAAACAAAATTGAGAATTTTTCCATAAGAAAGGCCGTCTTGATCTAACTTCAAGGCCTTCGTTAAAATCAGAGGTTGCGCCAACACCAAACCACTATTCACAATACGCCCTAAAAAAAATAGGAAAAAGATACTTCTTATCAATGTACTTATAAATATTTCTCATAATTATCATCCATCAAAATAGAGGGCTAGCACAACCCTCTTCTCTAATTTATTTAAAATCGTGATTATTTACAATCACAATTATAGTTAAATACTCTAGGTTTAGCATTCATTTTGTCATCGAATTTGTTATTCACTTTAACCTTCACCGAAAATTACAATCTCCATGTGTCAAAATTGTTAGTTCCAATAATTCAGCATCTGTATCGCTTATTTTAGATAGATACTTTTCGACCTCATACTCACTCTCACTTAAATATTTATTTTTATCAAGATAAGCATGAAACTCTTTCCTAATCACATCATTGCTGTCGACTACTCTATTCAATTCATTCGTAAGAAAAAATGAATGATTGGTTTTAGTATTAAAATACAACGTACCATCATCAGTACTATATTTTAATATATATCGTGACAAATTCATATTATCACCTCTTAATCTGTGTGACTTAACCTACAGTAAGTATACACCGATAGAAATATTAAATAAAGCAATATTCAGCAGATTAGAAAAGTTCCAACTTTTAATATTTTGGAAAAGGTTATCCTATAAAAGCTGCAATTTCGCCAACTTCTTGAGCAATATAGGTGGCGCCGGCTTCTTCCAATTCTTCCCTGCTTCCAAAGCCATAAAGGACACCGATAGAATCAAGCTTTTGCGCTTGAGCGCCAAGCACATCGTGCTCCCTGTCTCCAATCATGATGGTATGCGCCAAATCTGTAATCCCATTTTGCTCCAAGGCATACTGGATAACATCGCTTTTTTTACTACGTTTTCTATCCATGGTCGCACCAGCGACAAAGTCAAAATAATCATACAAACCAAAGTGTTTGAGAATTTGAATGGAAAATTCTTCAGGCTTTGACGTAGCTACAATCAACTGTTTGCCAGCCTGCTTGAGAGAAGCCAGCAAGTCAGGAACGCCTAGATAGACCTCATTTTCATAAAGGCCTTTTTCGGAAAAATACTCATGATAGTAGTCAATGGCCTTTAAATATTCTTCCTTAGAAAATCCATAAAAGCGCTCAAAAGACTCCTGCAAGGGCGGACCGATGAAAACTCTCAATGCTTTCTTGTCTGGCACTTGAATCCCATATTTTCCTAAGGCATAGGCCACCGAGTTGGTAATCCCTAGTTCTGAATTGGTCAAGGTGCCGTCTAGGTCAAATAAAATCGTTTGATACATTTTTTCCTCTTTCTGCTTTCAAAAAGAGGCTGGGACAAAAGTCCTAGCCTCTCAATTGTCTTTGGATTGTCGAGCAAGACGCAGTGGTTGAGTGGGCTCTACTACGCTGATTTCATCAGCTTTTACAGCCCTACTCAACTGTGCGGAGGTGGGACGATGAAATCGAATTCTAACGAATGACCGATTTCTGTCCCACTCTCTTATCTTCATTTGCTTATAAACTAGACCAAACACTTTCCAAGATATTGGTTTGCTCGCGACCTGGTCCGACTGAGAAGGTCGAAATGCGGACTCCAACCAGTTCGCTGACACGGCGAACATAATTGCGGGCATTTTCTGGCAGGTCTTCTAGGCTGCGGACACCAGTGATGTCTTCTGACCAACCTGGCAATTCTTCATAGATCGGCTTGCAGCGCTTGAGCTGCTCCAGACTTGCTGGGTAGTAATCGATGCGTTCTCCATCCAAGTCGTAGGCCACACAGATTTTCACTGTATCCAAGCCTGATAGAACGTCGATCGAGTTCAAGCTAAGGTTGGTAATTCCTGAGACACGACGGCTATGGCGCATGACAACTGAGTCAAACCAACCGACACGACGAGGACGACCGGTTGTTGTCCCATACTCATGGCCGACTTCACGGATCCGATCCCCCACTTCATCAAAGAGTTCCGTAGGGAATGGGCCATCTCCAACACGGCTGGTATAGGCTTTACATACACCGACAACCTTGTCGATCTTGCTTGGGCCGACACCTGATCCGATGGTCACTCCACCTGCAACAGGGTTTGAGGAAGTAACAAATGGATAAGTTCCTTGGTCGATATCCAACATAACCCCTTGGGCTCCTTCAAAGAGCACGCGCTTGCCGTTGTCCAAAGCATCGTTCAAGATGACAGAAGTATCCGTTACATATTGCTTGATTTGTTGACCATATTCATAGTATTCTTCGAAGATATCGTCAAATGAAAGAGGCTCTGCATCATAGAGCTTGGTAAATTGACGGTTCTTTTCTTCCAAGTTGATACGAAGACGTTCCGCAAAGACATCACGATCCAAGAGATCCGCAATCCGGATTCCCACACGCGCAGCCTTGTCCATGTAAGCTGGGCCAATCCCTTTAATCGTCGTTCCGATCTTGTTGTCTCCTTTAGATTCTTCTTGGAGACGGTCCAATTCGATATGGTAAGGGAGGATGACATGGGCACGGTCTGAAATGCGTAAACTATCCGTTGTCACACCTTCTTCATGAAGATAAGCCAACTCTTTGACCAATGATTTAGGATTGATCACAACCCCATTCCCAATGACAGAAATCTTTTCAGGGAAGAAGATACCTGAAGGAATCAAGTGCAACTTGAACTTTTTGCCGTCGATCACGATGGTGTGACCGGCATTGTCCCCACCTTGGTAGCGAGCAATGACTTCTGCATTGGCTGATAGGAAGTCAGTAATCTTCCCTTTTCCTTCATCACCCCATTGGGTTCCTACTACAACTACTGATGTCATAATTCTTTTTCATATACCATAGATAGGATGCTATCTATGCCTTTCTTCAAACTAAGGGCAGGAGTCTCACCTGCAAGTTTGTCTTACACTCTATTATAAGCAATTTTTGATGTTTTTTCAAGATCCACTCAGCTATCGTTTATTTTTCTCCTTCCTTTTTAAACTAACTTCTCTATGAAACTCGTCTTTTACTTGGAAATTGCTTCTTTCTAGAAATAACGTTCGGAATTTTCTTTTCTTCTTGCCCTTCTTCTGAAACGACTGATTTTCGGAATTCTCCTTGTCCCCACTTTGCTTGATTTGTGCTAAAATAGTAGGTATGGACAAAATTATTAAAACTATCTCAGAAAGCGGCGCTTTTCGTGCCTATGTACTAGACAGTACAGAAACCGTACGAACAGCCCAAGAAAAACATCATACACAAGCTAGCTCCACGGTCGCACTTGGCCGTACCCTCATTGCCAGTCAAATCTTAGCAGCAAACGAGAAAGGAGATACTAAAATTACGGTCAAGGTCCTTGGGACTAGCTCACTCGGAGCCATCATCACCGTGGCAGATACCAAGGGAAATGTTAAGGGCTACGTGCAAAATCCTGGAGTGGATATCAAGAAGACGGCAACTGGTGAAGTCCTGGTGGGACCATTTGTCGGAAACGGAGAATTCCTGGTCATCACTGACTATGGTACGGGAAATCCTTATAACTCCATGACCCCTCTTGTCACCGGTGAAATCGGAGAAGACCTGGCCTTTTATCTGACGGAAAGCCAACAAACACCTTCTGCAGTTGGACTCAATGTCCTGTTGGATGACGAAGACAAGGTTAAAGTGGCGGGTGGCTTCTTGCTTCAAGTCTTGCCAAATGCCAAGGAAGAAGAAATCGCGCGCTTTGAAAAACGCATCCAAAAAATGCCTGCTATCTCCACACTTTTGGAATCTGAAGACCATATTGAAGCTCTTCTTGCCGCTATCTATGGGGATGAACCTTTCAAACGTCTCTCTGAAGAAGAACTTCGCTTCCAGTGCGACTGTAGCCGTGAGCGTTTCTTGAACGCTTTAGCAAGTCTGCCAGCTAGTGATCTAAAAGAGATGAAAGATGAAGATCACGGTGCAGAGATTACCTGCCAATTCTGCCAAACACACTACCACTTTGACGAAAATGACTTGGAGGAACTCATTCGTGACAAATCTTAATACGCCATTTATGATCGGGGATGTCGAAATCCCTAACCGTACCGTCCTAGCCCCAATGGCCGGAGTGACCAACTCAGCTTTCCGGACCATTGCCAAAGAACTGGGGGCAGGGCTCGTTGTGATGGAAATGGTCTCTGACAAGGGAATCCAGTACAACAATGAAAAGACGCTTCACATGCTCCATATCGATGAAGGAGAAAATCCTGTATCGATCCAACTCTTTGGAAGTGACGAAGATAGCCTCGCACGCGCAGCTGAATTTATCCAAGAAAAAACCAAGACCGATATCGTTGATATCAACATGGGTTGCCCGGTGAATAAAATCGTCAAGAACGAGGCTGGTGCGATGTGGCTCAAGGATCCAGACAAGATCTACTCCATCATCAATAAGGTTCAATCTGTCCTTGATATCCCCCTCACTGTTAAAATGCGGACGGGTTGGTCGGATCCTTCCCTAGCAGTTGAGAATGCGCTCGCTGCTGAAGCTGCAGGTGTCTCTGCCCTTGCCATGCATGGACGGACTCGGGAGCAAATGTATACGGGTCATGCGGACCTTGAGACCCTTCACAAGGTTGCACAGGCCCTGACCAAGATTCCTTTCATCGCAAATGGAGATATCCGTACGGTTCAAGACGCCAAACAACGGATCGAAGAAGTCGGTGCTGATGCGGTCATGATTGGTCGCGCTGCTATGGGGAATCCTTATCTCTTCAACCAAATCAACCACTACTTTGAAACAGGAGAAATCCTGCCTGATTTGACTTTTGAAGACAAGATGAAGATCGCTTACGAACACTTGAAACGCTTGATCGATCTCAAAGGTGAGCACATTGCCGTTCGTGAATTCCGTGGCCTCGCCCCTCACTACCTCCGTGGTACCTCAGGCGCAGCCAAACTCCGTGGCGCCATCTCGCAAGCTAGCACTCTGGCTGAGATTGAAGAACTCTTACAATTAAAAGCATAGAAACAAAAAAAGCAGGACCTCATGTGAGGTCCTGTACTATTTTTTAATAAGTTAAGCAATTCGGCAAAGAAATATAAATATGTTTTAATTTTTTGAGCGAATCAAAAAATTACCGAAACTTTCCGCTGTGAGAAAAGTGCCTGAAACACGATTTTTTCAGGCACTCGGGAGTTTTGAGACCTTAGGCTCAAAACTAAGTCATGGAACTTCTTCGAAGTTCGCTGACGTCCGTACTCACCTAAGGAAAGTTTCTAAGATGGCTTTGTCATTAATCTAAAACAGGACCTCACACGGGGTCCTGTTTCTATAGATTGTCTGTTTGCAGGCCGAGTTGTTTGACTCTGGCGGTGTAGTAGGTCATGATCAAAAAGAGGTTGGCTGTGATCAGCCAGATGGCCCATTGGTGAATGAAATGCATGAGGATGGCTACGCTAATAGCTCCTGCAACAAAGCTCCCAACGACAATCCCGTAATTCATGGCCTGACGCCGATACTCGTCCAAATCTCCCTTTCCTCGAGTGATTCGGTACAAGGCCGTCAGCATCTTGCGGTAATTGCCGGAAGTCATAAAGATCACATAAGGGTGATTTTCGATGAGGCTCCCTGTAAAGGTCAACATCATCATCCCTGTCCCAAAAGCAATAAAGGGAACTTCTACAGGTGGTATGACAGACACCAAGGGAATCAGGAGTGTCACCACAAACAAAGGAATTAACATCTTGGTCCGCCAAAAGGCTGTCTTGCGATACTCTTTGATATGGAGGGCAACCACAAAGCCGAGCGAGAAAAATAAAATAGATGAAAAACGCATGATGGTATTTTCGACACGGGGATCGTGCCAATCAGCGATGAGAAGCAGTAGGTTCCCCGTTTGGGTCGCGACCAAACTCCGGTAGTGCATGTGGCAAAAGACATCGAGGCCCCCTCCGATAAAACCAAGTAGAGCCCCCATCAGTCGTGTATTTTGTGGTAAAATTATTTTTTCTTCCATAGTCTTGTCTCTTTTGATCTCAATTATGTTTATTATACCACTTTGCACACAAGTGGAGCAGGAAAAATCAGAAAAAG
>JAQCUL010000069.1:0-1819 GCA_027685415.1 Streptococcaceae bacterium AF13-5-6.0 | reverse complement strand
TTGCTGACTATGCTGTTGTCCAAATCAACGATACTCACCCATCAATGGTCATCCCTGAATTGATCCGTCTTTTGACAGAACGTGGTATTGGAATGGATGAAGCCATCTCTATCGTTCGTAGCATGACGGCTTACACTAACCACACAATCCTTGCAGAAGCCCTTGAAAAATGGCCACTTGAATTCTTGCAAGAAGTGGTTCCTCACTTGGTTCCAATCATTGAAGAATTGGACCGCCGTGTTCGCGCTGAATACAAAGATCCAGCTGTTCAAATCATCGATGAGAATGATCGCGTACACATGGCGCACATGGATATCCACTATGGATTTAGCGTAAACGGGGTAGCAGCACTTCACACAGAAATCTTGAAGAATTCTGAGTTGAAAGCCTTCTACGACATTTACCCTGAAAAATTCAACAACAAAACAAACGGTATCACATTCCGTCGTTGGCTCATGCATGCCAACCCAACCTTGTCACACTACTTGGATGATATCCTCGGACGTGACTGGCACCATGACGCATCTAAATTGGAAGACCTTCTTTCTTATGAAGATAAAGATGCAGTCAAAGCAAAATTGGAAAACATCAAGTCTCACAACAAACGGAAATTGGCTCGTTTCTTGAAAGACCATCAAGGTGTGGAAATCAATCCTAACTCTATCTTTGATACCCAAATCAAACGTCTCCACGAATACAAACGTCAACAAATGAACGCTTTGTATGTGATCCACAAATACTTGGACATCAAAGCTGGAAATATCCCTGCTCGCCCAATCACTGTTCTCTTTGGTGGTAAAGCAGCTCCTGCCTACACCATTGCACAAGATATTATCCACTTGATCCTTTGCTTGTCTGAAGTGATTGCAAACGATCCAGCAGTAGCTCCACACTTGCAAGTCGTTATGGTAGAAAACTACAACGTGACTGCTGCAAGCTACTTGATTCCAGCTAGCGATATTTCTGAGCAAATCTCCCTTGCTTCTAAGGAAGCTTCAGGTACTGGTAACATGAAATTCATGTTGAATGGTGCGTTAACACTTGGTACTATGGATGGAGCAAACGTGGAAATCGCTGAATTGGTTGGACGTGACAACATCTACATCTTCGGTGAAGATTCAGAAACTGTAATCGATCTATATGAGAAATCAGCATACAAATCAGCGGACTTCTATGAACGTGAAGCTATCAAACCATTGGTAGACTTCATTATCAGCGATGCCGTTCTTGCAGTTGGTAACAAGGAACGCTTGACTCGTCTTCACAAGGAATTGATCAACAAAGACTGGTTCATGACTCTTCTTGACTTGGAAGACTACATTGTCACCAAAGAACGCATGTTGGCTGATTACGAAGACCGTGATGCATGGTTGGATCAAGTTATCGTAAACATTGCTAAAGCAGGATTCTTCTCATCTGACCGTACGATCGCTCAGTACAATGAAGATATCTGGCACTTAAACTAATCATTAGTTGTTAGACCAAGGTCCATAAGACCTTGGTCTTTTTCATTACTTCTCATTTGGGAGAAGAAATGGAGCTAGTTTAGGGAATGGACACTCTGCAAAAAGTGTTGTTTTTTTGAATTTTGCAACCCCTAAAGGGAAAAAATTACATAATTTTTATTTCAGTCTTCAAATCTAATTTATTGGTATAAAAAAATACTTCCCTTTAAAAAGCCTTTCGGTGAAATTTATAAAAAGAGAAAGTGTCTTAAAAACCCTTGAAAATAAAGGATTTTTTCACAGGCGTTTGCATATATTTTCAACTAAAGATGGGGAAGGCAAGGAAAGTTTGGGGATTCAAGTTGTTATATCTT
>JAQCUL010000068.1:0-2137 GCA_027685415.1 Streptococcaceae bacterium AF13-5-6.0 | reverse complement strand
TTCTTCGAAGTTCGCTGACGTCCGTACTCACCTAAGGAAAGTTTCTAATTTAATTTGAGTTTCTTTTCTTAAATCTGCACAATCTTGCGATAACTCCGAGAGGTGATGCAAAAGACGATTAGGTAGGTGATGAGAAAGACAGCACAAACGCTGAGGGTGACGACGAGGACTTGGCCACTATTAATCACGCCAAGGACTTTGAGGATCAGGCGGATCATATGGTAGGCAAAGGCCAGGTGGACAAAGGCAAAGATGAGGGGAAGGAAGAAGACGGTCCGCACTTGACGGTTGATGGTCCGTTTGACCTCGTTTTCATCGAGCCCCACCTGTTGGAGGATGACGAAGCGGTCACGGTCTTCATAACCTTCTGAAATTTGCTTGTAGTAGATAACGATGACTGTTCCGACCATAAAGATCAATGACAAGAAAATACCGATAAAGAAGATGCCACCAAAGAGGCTATTCAACTCTGCCACATCATTGGCACGGTTCCCCCCATAGACAAATGTTCCTTGAGCCTGTTGGCTGCTCAATTCATCAATCATCTTGTCATAGCTGGCTGCCAGCTTGAGTTGCTGGTCTTCGTCAACATTGACATTGAAGCCACCGTAAATATTGGTATTGATGGCAAGATCCGGAAACTGAGCGACAAAGGCTGAAAGGTCTGGCACGACTAGGTAATTGAAATCCTCCGTCAGCATATTAAACTGATTTGGAACATGATCGGTGATAAAATCCTTGCTCACTTCTTCCTTGACTTGGAAGTCTTGCCCATTGATGGTGAACTGCTTTTGCCCTATCAGAGCCTTGTTATGAGCAAAGAGGATGACTTGGTTGCCGGTCAGATCAACGTGTTCTCCTGTCATTTGTTCATAACTAGCTGCATCAAAGACCATAAAGACGGTTTTAGGAGTGACGCTGCGTTCATCAGCCGGATAGACGGTGAAATCCGTGCCCTTTTGTGATTTGACCCCAAAGTTGGCGTAGGTCATCAGATCGCGATTTTTGATCTCAAGATGATGCTCAGAAGCAAATTCATCAAATTTCTGATTAATCTGCTCCAGGTCTACCCCTTTTCCTTGGACTGAGAAATCATGAGGAGCCATGATTTTCTTGACCATTTCGCTACCGACATAGATGTTGGTGGCAGCAGAGATCGTCACCAATACCATGGTCGAGAGGATGGCAATAGTCGCAAGGCCCACTGCATTTTTCTTCATGCGATAGATGAGGTTAGAGACCGAGATCATATTGTTAGGTTGGTAATAATAGTTCTTCTTTTTCTTAAGCAGGTGCAAGAAGACGGTGATCCCCGCATTAAAGAGCAGATAGGTCCCAATCATGACCAAGATAACGGCTAGAAAGAAGGTCACAAGCGCAATAATGGGGTCTTTGACAGACACAGCTAGGTAGTAGCCAAGACCGAGAGAGACTAGGCCCAGGATGGTTTGGGGCCACAAAAAGCGAGCTTTCTTTTCGCCACTAGCCTTCTCACGCGTCAACTGCAGGGCATTCAAACGGAGAATGCGCCAAGCATTGAGAAAAACTAAGAGGCCAAAGATGAGACCAAAGGTGACAAAGACCAAGACCACAATCCCAGGTTGGAAGGTGGATACTAGCTGAACCTTCATCTTCATGAGTTTCAAGAGAAAGGCAAAGATCAGTTTGTCAAAGAGAGCCCCGATCAAGACACCGGCTGAGACAGTTACAAAGCCAAAAATCAATAGTTCCTTGAAGATCATGCTGATGAGATGCTGTTTCTCAAGGCCAAGCATGCTGTAGATTCCCAGCTCTTTGGAGCGGTTTTTCATGACAAAGCTATTGGCATAGAGCACAATAATAGCACCCGCAGCATTGACCACGAAGAATCCCAAGCTGAGAGTGAACACTATAGAAGATCCTCCTCGAAGCTCGTGAATGTGGGGATTAAAGGTCAGGGAGTCAAAGAGGTAGGCGATGGTCACTGCGAGAATGACCGCAATCGCAAAAGGATAATAGAGCTTGCGGTTCTTGATCAGATTGGAGCAAGCTAATTTAGTGGTTAATCGTAACATCTACTCCACCTCACTTGCCATGACCGTCAAAGTATCCGAGATTTCTTGGAACATCTGACGTTCTGTTTTTTCCCCGCGGAAGA
>JAQCUL010000067.1:0-2375 GCA_027685415.1 Streptococcaceae bacterium AF13-5-6.0 | reverse complement strand
AATAATGTTGAAACAGGCACGTTTGATGCAGTTATTCGTAATGTTGTTGCACCAAATGGCTTGAAAGAAGTCTTGGTTCCAACCTGGTCAGACAAGAACTGGCAAGATGATCTAGTATGGCACAAAGCAGTTCGTCAAAGTGATGGTAGCTACCGCGCAACGATCAAAGCGAGTGATCATAAGAATGAAGATGGTAAGTACAACGTCCATGTCCACTATGTAGATCAAAATAATCAACGAAACTACATCACAGAGACTACGACAGAAGTGCGTCAAGCCCGTCGTTCTGGTACGATCTTGATCCAAAACAATAACAAAGATACGGGTACCTTTGACGTCATTATCAAGGATGTCTACAGCCCTAAAGGGGTGCGGACTGTTCAAGTTCCTACATGGTCGGATAAAGATGGACAGGATGATCTCCGCTGGTACGAAGCGACTCGTCAAGCGAACGGAGACTACAAGGTATCTGTCAAAGCGAGCGATCATAAGAACTCTACTGGTAAGTACCATGTTCATCTTTACTATATTCAAAATGATGGTTCTCGTGTAGGTGTTGGTACCACGACTACAGACGTGGAATTCCGAAATGCCATGACTAAGACGCAAGTTGCTATCAAGAATGTCAATGCAACGAACGGGGCTTATACAGTAGCTGTAGATCAGGCACCTCAGGGACGTCAGATTAAGAATATTCGTGTCGCAGCTTGGTCTAAAGCGCACCAAGAAAATCTATACTGGTATTCCGCAACACCGACAGGTATGCATACAGAGATCACTGTCTCTGCCAATAATCACGGTAATGAAGCGGGCAACTATACTACTCACGTCTATGTAGACTACAAAGATGGGGGAGTTGAAGGTTTTAACCTCGGTCAGACAGCCTTGTCTCCACGAAATCAAAAGGTGAATCCACAAACAACCTATTATTCTCAACGGGATCCTCGTTGGGCTGGAAAATATTACGGTGTGAGCAATGTCGATCAGTCAGGTTGTGTGCCAACCTCTCTTGCCATGACCTTCACAGATATCCTTGGCAGAACTATTTTGCCAACAACAGTAGCTGATTATCTCTACAACAATACTGATTCATTCAACAAAGGTGAAGCAGGAACAGATTCTGATGGGATTGTAGCTGCCACTCGTAATTGGGGCTTGAAGAGCCAATTGGTTAACGGAGCTGGAGGCATCGCAGAAGCCCTCATGGCTGGCAAGCATGTACTTGCTGCGGTAGGCAATAGCCAATTTACTAGCGATCCTTATACTCATGAATTGGTCTTGCATGGTTATGACAATGGAAGAACCTATGTACGCGATCCATATAATAGCGGCAACAACGGCTGGTACTCTATCAATTATCTTCACTCCATTAAGAGTAAAGACCCGATGGATAACAAGCTCGGAGCACCTTTCTTCTCAATTTTTGCATAAGCTCATCAGAAGGCCGATTTGGCCTTCTGTTTTCTTTAAAGGAGGGATAAAATCTTCTCATGATATTGTTTCTTGATCCGGCGGTTTATGCTATAATACTACTATGTGGGTACAATCCGTATAAAAATTTGTAAGGGAAGATACATGAAAAAGAAAGATCTTATTTTTTATGCTGGGACAGCCGTTTTGTTGGCTTTTTCGACACAACAAGTTAAAGCCGATGAGCAACATGCGTCCGATCAAACACCAGAAAATACATCAGCTATCGTTGCAACAACAACTTCATCAGAAGCGCAGAATACCACAGCCGATGTGGTAGGAAATGATCAAGCAGTTCAGACAGAAAATACTGTTGCAACAGTGGCAACACCTGTTACACCGACTCCGTCTTCTGACAAGGAGACTAATGAGAAGGTTCCATCAGAGCAACCAACAACTGCTGTGGTAGCTAGTCGCGCTCCATACGGCGCACGCGCACGAGTGGTAGAATCAGAAGATAATAGTTTGCCGGTTGAGAAAGTAGAGAAGCCAAGTGGTACTTTAACAATTGAAAATAATAATGTTGTGACGGGCACGTTTGATGCAGTTATTCGCAATGTAGTAGCTCCAAATGGTTTGAAAGAAGTCTTGGTTCCAACCTGGTCAGATAAGGACTGGCAAGATGATATAGTATGGCACAAGGCAGTCCGTCAAAGTGATGGCAGCTACCGTGCAACTATTAAGGCAAGCGATCATAAAAATGAGGATGGTAAGTACAACGTCCATGTGCATTTTATTGATGTCAATAATCGTCGAAGTTATGTGACAGAGACGGTTACAGAAGTTAAACAAATCAAGCCAAGTGGTACTGTTACAATTGAGAACAACAATACTGTAACAGGTACCTTTGATGCAGTTATTCGTAATGTTGTTGCACCAAATGGTTTGAAAGAAGTCTTGGTTCC
>JAQCUL010000066.1:2238-2561 GCA_027685415.1 Streptococcaceae bacterium AF13-5-6.0 | reverse complement strand
GACAATCTTTTCGAAATGCTCTGATACTTTGACTTCGATTTTCTTTTCATCGAAAAAAACATCGAATTTGGAGAATGGAAAGACTAGAGAATAGGCTTTGTCAGTGTAACTATGATACTTTAACTCTCCGATTTTATTAATAACAGATACTACTGTTTCTTTCCAGCGATCCAAGTTCTTTTTTTCGGATATAATAGTGCGCAACTCTTCTGTATCAAGCGTTACCACGTCTTGTTTTTTGTTCATCACTTTCGACACGATAGCAATAAATAAATCCATTTCTTTTTGAATGGATTTTTTGGCTTGCTGCCCTGATCCTAGTC
>JAQCUL010000066.1:1222-2171 GCA_027685415.1 Streptococcaceae bacterium AF13-5-6.0 | reverse complement strand
CTTTTGCTCTTCTTAACCTCTTTAGCCATGCTACCCCTCTTTCTTGTTTTGCAATTACTTATCAATACCATAAATATATACCTTTTTTCTTATTTTGTCAAATAAAAAACAAATTGCAAAATGAACGGTATTTTTTCCCCATTTTGTACATTAGAAACTCCCCATTTTGTACATTAGAAACTCGATTTTTTCCCCATTTTGTACATTAGAAACTCCCCATTTTGTACATTAGAACAGACATTTTTAAAACGCGAAAACCCTTGTTACTGTAAGGTTTATATTGTTTTCTGCGCTAGTCCGTAAAAGATATATAAAAAAGATATATAAAAAAGATATATAAAAAAAGAGACTCGCTACGCTCGTTTTTTCCTCTATCCATTTTTCTTTTTGAAAAATCTTCTTAGCTGAATCATACAAGTAAACCATGTTCGCTACGCTCACGCCTACAAGAGCTACGCTCTATAAGGGCTTACGCCCTCGCTTCTTGATAGCAATCAATCTAACTAAACTGGTTTAAATACAGTTAATACAGTTTCTCTTTTTTTGAAACGTGTATCTTTTGATGTACAGAATGGGGAACAAAGCCTATAACTAGTTTAATAGCCTAGTTATAGGCTTTGTTTTCTTGTCAAAACCTCTAAACCCTTGGTACTACTACATTTTCTAGGTGTTGAGACGAGCATTCTGAGACTTTTAAAATCTCTAATGTGGGCAATCTATCACGAGATTTCACTTAAAAACTCACCTCACGAGCTTGTAGGCATAGGATTTTCTAAACTCGTCTACTCTCTCATGCCCTAACGCCTTTGATGCTGCCAATTCTGCCATTTTATCCAAGACATGCCCTTTCAAATCCTTACGCAAATAAGTCTTCTGAGACTTCGGAAGAGCGGTCACGTCCCTTTCGTTCAGCAAATACACACGCTTGGCGTATTCAGCTCGTGAAGAG
>JAQCUL010000066.1:0-1086 GCA_027685415.1 Streptococcaceae bacterium AF13-5-6.0 | reverse complement strand
AGAGCGGTCACGTCCCTTTCGTTCAGCAAATACACACGCTTGGCGTATTCAGCTCGTGAAGAGTGTTCGTCCAGTTTCTTTGGTACTGCATAGGTCTGAACCTCGTTCACTCGGTCATTAAAGACGTAAAAATCCTCGTTCTGACGGAATAAAGAAACGATAAGACGTTCTTCTTCCTCGTTACGAGCCACTAGTGGACTTTTACGCCACTTTCCCCCTTTTCCTTTGATGTGGAAATAGTAATATCCGTCTACGTCACGTTCTGTTTCTAACGCAGAGCCTTTAATAGATTGAAGCTCAGACTTACGCAGACCAGTTGCCCCGCCGACCATTTCAAAAAAGTCTTTTTTCTCTTGGGAAATGTGTTTATCACTTTCCACGTCCTGACGTGAGCGTTTGGCATCAGCTCTACGCCTTGACTTTGTAGGCATAAAAGCCGTAGTTGATAAATCAAACACTTTGCCCAGGTGCGCTTTATAAGTCGTCAACGTCCAAGCAGACAAATCTTTATCAACGCAACTTTGGATATAGCGGTCTGCATACTTTAAAATCGATTCTAAACCGTCTAAATCGTCCCCTACGCTCCGTTTAGCTACGAACTGGGAAAATCTACGCCAGTTGGCTAAAACGTCTCTATGAGCCTTTTTAGACGTTATATAACGATACACGTCCCCCTCTTTCTTTCCTTGATGCCGTGACCGACCTTGACCGTCAGCCCATTTTTTATCAATAATCTGACGACCAAGCTCGTACACTTGATTAAATCGAGCTTCCTCGCTCGTTCGCAAAGTCTGTACTTGCTCTTCTGCCCTCTGTTTTCGTGCTAAACGCTTCTCTTTCCTTGATTTAGCCATGATAGACCCCCTCTCTTTTGGATACTAAAAAACCGTCTATAACTAGGCTAATAACCTAGTCATAGACGACACTATTTCTGCTTGTCAGTTGGACGAGCCAACTCGGTAAGTGAACCGACCTAGGCAATGTCGCAAATCCTAGGTACTGTCAGCTAAGCTCGTGCGTTCGAGTATTAACTTTAGTTTGGCTAAGCAGATAGCCCAAGGGTGAAACGTCCCCTGACGCTTTTTT
>JAQCUL010000065.1:0-3351 GCA_027685415.1 Streptococcaceae bacterium AF13-5-6.0 | reverse complement strand
TAAGAGATGTGTTTATTGTATACAAAAATGGTTCAGATTACAAGGTGGTAGGATGACAATTGATTGGGAAAACTTCTTAGATCCTTATATCCAAGCAGTTGGGGAATTAAAAATCAAACTGCGTGGGATTCGAAAGCAATATCGTAAGCAACAAAAGCATTCTCCAATCGAGTTTGTGACAGGTCGTGTTAAGCCGATTGAGAGCATCCGAGAAAAGATGATCCGAAGAAATATTTCTGAAGAAAATCTGGCACAGGACATGCAAGATATTGCTGGTCTTCGCATCATGGTCCAGTTCGTAGACGATGTCGAAGAGATCCTAGAGGTTCTGAGACAACGGCAGGATATGCGCGTGGTCCAAGAGCGAGATTACATTCGCCACAAGAAATCAAGTGGCTACCGGAGTTACCACGTCGTGGTGGAGTATCCAGTCGACACCATTGATGGAAATGAAACAATCTTAGCAGAGATTCAAATTCGGACCTTGTCCATGAATTTTTGGGCAACGATTGAACACTCGCTCAATTATAAATATAAAGGAGACTTTCCAGACGAGATCAAAAAACGCTTAGAGACGACAGCAAACCTGGCCTATCTCTTGGATGAAGAGATGGGGGCAATTCGGGATGCGATTCAGGAGGCTCAAGCCCTGTTTGATCCACTTCATCGTAAGTTAAATGATGGCGTTGGAAATAGTGATGACACAGATGAAGACTACAGGTAAAAAAGTATCCATTATTCGCAATCGCAAGCGTCAAAGTGAAGAGGTTTTTCAGCAGTTGCGCTACAAGCTTCGGAAAAATAATTTTATTTTGACGGAGAAGCACCCGGATATTGTGATTTCAATTGGTGGCGATGGGATGTTGTTATCAGCCTTTCACAAGTATGAACACCAGTTGGATCGGGTGCGATTTGTTGGCGTCCATACCGGACACTTAGGATTCTATACGGATTACTTAGACAGTGAAATCGATAAGCTGGTTGAGAACTTAAAATATGATACAGGCGCTAAGGTTTCCTACCCTATTTTGAATGTCAAGATTACTTTCGAAAATGGGGAAACCCGTACCATGAGAGCGTTGAACGAAGCAACGATTAAGAGAAGCGACCGGACCATGGTTGCTGATCTCACGATTAATGGAGTGGATTTTGAGCGCTTCAGAGGAGACGGGATTACCGTTTCGACTCCTACAGGAAGTACGGCTTACAACAAATCCTTGGGAGGAGCAGTCCTTCACCCAACTATTGAGGCGTTGCAGATCGCTGAGATCGCCAGTCTCAACAACCGCGTTTATCGTACCTTGGGTTCTTCTGTCATTGTCCCTAAAAAGGATAAGATCGAGATTACACCGACGAGACCTGGCTTCCACATTATCTCTGTTGACAATTCAACCTATTCTTACCGCAATATCGCAAAGGTAGAATACCAGATTGACAACCATAAGATTAATTTTGTGGCAAGCTCCAGTCACACCAGTTTCTGGAATCGGGTCAAGGATGCCTTTATCGGAGATGATAGAGAATGAGATTTGAATTCATTGTCGATGAGCATGTCAAGGTCAAGACCTTCCTGAAAAAGCACGAGGTTTCTAAGGGCCTCTTAGCAAAGATTAAGTTTCGTGGTGGCAAGATCCTTGTCAATGGACGTCCGGAGAATGCGATTTATTTGTTGGATATTGGGGATCGCTTGGTCATTGATATTCCAGCAGAAGAAGGGTTCGAAACTCTAAAACCCATGGATCGGCCTTTGGATATTTTGTTTGAAGATGATCATTTTTTGGTCTTAAACAAACCCTTTGGCATTGCATCGATTCCAAGTGCGATTCATTCCAATACCTTAGCAAATTTTGTAAAGGGCTACTATGTGAAGCAGGGCTACGAGAACCAGCAGGTTCACATTGTTACTCGTTTGGACAAGGATACAAGTGGCGTTATGCTCTTTGCCAAACATGGCTATGCCCATGCTCGCTTGGATAAGCAATTGCAGTCTAAAACGATTCAGAAACGCTATTATGCCTTGGTCAAGGGATCTGGGAAGCTTGATCCTGTCGGAGAGATTATTGCTCCGATTGCGCGTGATGAAGATTCAATTATCACCCGAAAGGTAGCTAAAGGTGGCAAGTATGCTCATACAAGCTACCAGGTTGTTCAATCTTTTGGTGATATTCACCTAGTGGATATTCAGTTACACACAGGTCGAACCCACCAGATCCGCGTTCATTTTTCCCATATTGGTTTTCCGCTCTTGGGAGATGATCTCTATGGCGGAAGTTTAGAAGACGGCATTGAGCGCCAAGCCCTTCATTGTCATCGTCTATCCTATTATCATCCATTTCTAGAGGAAGAATTGGTCATAGAAAGTCCACTGCCTCCAGATTTCCAAACTGTATTAACACAGCTTCAAACTAGTTATTAATTATTAAAAGGAGTAAAACTCATGGAAGTTTTCGAAAATCTCAAAGCCAACCTCGTTGGTAAGAATGCACGTATTGTATTACCAGAAGGTGAAGAACCTCGTATCCTCCAAGCGACAAAACGCATTGTGAACGAGACAGAAGTAACCCCTGTCTTGCTTGGTAATCCGGATAAAATTCGGATTTATCTTGAAATCGAAGGGGTTTTGGATGGATATGAAGTCATCGATCCTCATTCTTATCCAGGTTTTGAAGAAATGGTAGCTTCCTTGGTAGAACGTCGTAAGGGCAAAATGACAGAAGAAGAAGCACGTCAAGTCTTGAAAGACGACGTTAACTATTTTGGTGTCATGTTGGTACACATGGGAATTGTTGATGGGATGGTATCTGGTGCGATTCACTCAACAGCCGCAACTGTTCGTCCGGCCTTGCAAATTATCAAAACTCGTCCAAATGTAAAACGTACTTCAGGGGCTTTCCTTATGGTTCGTGGATCTGAACGCTACTTGTTTGGGGACTGTGCCATCAACATCAATCCAGATTCTGAAGGATTAGCCGAAATTGCCATCAATTCAGCTATCACTGCCAAGATGTTTGGTATTGATCCAAAAATTGCTATGTTGAGCTATTCAACAAAAGGATCTGGTTTCGGTGAAAGTGTTGATAAGGTTGTCGAAGCGACTAAGCTTGCCCATGAACTTCGTCCAGATCTTGAAATTGACGGGGAATTGCAATTTGACGCAGCCTTTGTCCCTGCAACTGCAGCCTTGAAGGCTCCAGGAAGCAAGGTAGCAGGTCAAGCCAATGTCTTTATCTTCCCTGGTATTGAAGCAGGTAACATTGGATACAAGATGGCAGAACGTCTTGGTGGCTTTGCGGCGGTAGGTCCAGTTTTGCAAGGGTTGAACAAACCTGTCAACGACCTTTCTCGTGGATG
>JAQCUL010000064.1:0-3529 GCA_027685415.1 Streptococcaceae bacterium AF13-5-6.0 | reverse complement strand
TTGAAAAATGCGGCCATTTGAACCAGGATGCGGGGGACTGTCTGCCATTTTTTCCAAGCTTGAAAGCGGGTGTCGATGAGCTGCTTGGCCAAGCGTTCTAACATTTCCCGCTCAGTTGGATCCAGATCCTGGGCATTTTGGAGGATTTCTTTGGCCTTGGCTAGCTGCTTGAGATCGGTTAGATCATTGATGGAAGTGATGCCGGCATCCAGAAAAATACCAAAAAAGGTATCAAAGAACTTCTTGCGCTCCTCTGCCGATGTTTCGTGAACCCATTGCTTCAAGGTCAGATCGGTCTGCTGGCTATCTGGACTGGTTTCAGAAACAGTCACAAAGCTGTAGTCCTTGATTTCCCAAGTGAAAGCGTCATGCTGGGCAAAGCCACCCAAGGCGCGACTTTTGACAATGGTCGTCGGTTCTGGCACTTCCAACATCATGCCAACGATGGATCCTTGAGGGACAAAGCGACGGATTTTTGGAGACGTGCGTTGGTAGCCTTCTGTTTCGATAATGGCCTTGTTGAGGCCAGGGGCATCGTAGCTGTAGATGGCGTCGACCCGTTCAAACAAAGAAGCAGATAGATACGAGCAAGCATAGGTCGCAAGATTCCCTCCTTTGGAGTGACCGGCTACTAAGAAACGTCCTTTCGGAAATTCTTTCATGACGTTTTGCAGGTAGCTGGCTGCGCGCTTCTGAGCTGGGACATGGTCCATGTAGGTCATGTGGAAGTCCTCTTTCCAGCCGATCAAGGTGTCATCCGTCCCTCTGAAAACGACCAAATACGCATCTAAGGTGAGTTGATAAGTCATGGCCGCAAACTGTTTTTGGACATCGGGATCGTACTCATCGACATAATTGAGGAGTTTGATGTTCTTAAAGCGCTTTGAAGTAGCTAATTCATCGACTAATTGCAGGTGCTGGTTACTGACGATGAAATCGGTGGTCCGATCGATCAGTTCCATCGCATCAGACAGGCGCACTGGAATCCCTGTTGTATCTCCTTGAGGCACAATGTGTCCAAAAGGCAGATAGGTCAGCTCTGTCAAAGCGAGGACATCCAGCTCCTTGAAGGGACGGTCATATATGGAATCGTAGGTCACTTCTTTTAGGTAATCAAAAATAGTCGACATCTGTGCCTCCCGTGTCTTATTTCTTTCAGTATAGCACAAAAATGGGAGTAGAAAAAGCTCTTACTGTTAAGAAGGCTACGCTCGATCTTTTTCTCTGCTGTTTAATCTGTTATAATAGGAAGAAGAAAAAAAGAAGGAAAGAAAGCCATGCATAAAATTCTCTTAGTGGAAGACGATGAAATTATCCGCCAACAGGTCAAACAATTATTGGAACAATGGGGCTATGAAGTGGTTGCAGTAGAGGATTTTATGGATGTCCTCGGGATCTTTGTCGAAAGTGACCCTCACTTGATTCTCATGGATATTGGCCTGCCTCTCTACAATGGTTACCACTGGTGCCAGGAGATTCGCAAGGTTTCAAAGGTTCCGATCATGTTTCTTTCTTCACGGGACCAAGCCATGGATATTGTTATGGCCATCAATATGGGTGGAGACGACTTTGTCACCAAGCCCTTTGACCAAAATGTCCTCCTTGCCAAGGTCCAAGGACTCTTGCGCCGCTCCTACGAATTTGGGACAGATCAAAATCTGCTGGAGCACCGGGGAGCCATTCTCAATCTCAAGTCCACGGACTTGGTGTATGAAGGGGAAGTCATCAAGCTGACCAAGAATGAATTTCAGATCCTGCGCGTCCTGTTTGAGCATGCGGGCAGTATCGTGGCACGTGATGATATGATGAAGGAGCTCTGGAATAGCGACTTCTTTATTGATGACAATACCTTGTCTGTCAATGTGGCCCGCCTTCGCAAGAAACTAGAGGAGGCTGGCTTGTCAAACTTCATCGAAACCAAGAAAGGCATCGGTTACGGGTTGACCCATGAATAAATTTGGAACGATCTTCTGGCAGTATGTGGTATCCCGCAGGCGCCTGCTCTATCTATTGGTCGTCTTTTTGATCGTTGATTTGGTTTTTGCCTATCTCTTTCCAGAGACGGGGACGGTTTTCCTCTATGCGACCCTAGTGCTAGGCTTTTTTGCCTTCTGTGTCTTGATCTGGGATTTCGCCATGACCTTTCGGGACTACCGGAAAGCCGCACTTTATGAGGAAATAGAGGTTGCCTCACCACTGGAACACCTCCTTTATGAAAAATACAGGGAAGAACAGCAGGCGCGCTTGGAGGAAGGGAAGACAGCCCAGGCCAAGTTCAATGATCTGATGGATTACTATACCCTCTGGGTTCACCAGATTAAGACGCCCATTGCGGCCAGCCAGCTCTTGGTGCAAGATGTCGAGACGCCCATTGTCAAGCAGCAGATGGAGCAGGAGCTCTTTAAGATTGACTCCTATGCCAATCTGGTTTTGCAGTACCTGCGACTGGAGAGTTTTCATGATGATCTGGTCTTAAAGCGCGTATCGGTAGAAGACTTGGTCAAAGAAGTAGTCCGCAAATACGCTCTCTTTTTTATCCAAAAGAACTTGACCGTGGATCTGCATGATTTGGAGCAGGAGGTCATCACCGATCGCAAGTGGCTCCTGGTCATCATCGAGCAGCTCTTGTCCAATAGCCTCAAGTACACCAGCACTGGTGGAATTGAAATCTATTTCAAAGACCAGACTCTTTATATAAAAGATAGCGGGATTGGGATCAAAAATAGCGATGTCCTTCGCGTCTTTGAGCGGGGCTTCTCCGGCTACAATGGCCACCTGACCCAGCAATCTTCAGGGCTGGGGCTCTATCTATCTAAGAAAATCGCAGAGCAATTGGGCCACAGGATCACACTCCATTCAGAGGTCGGTCAAGGCACGACCGTTGCCATTCACTTTGAAGAGAAGAAGTTGGTCATGGATTAAGATTTCCCCATCTTACAAAAATGTAAGAAATAAAGGTCAAAATGAAAGGTTAGGTTATGGTAGCCGCCTTTTATTTTTTATACAATAGTCTCATCAAATGAAGGAGGTCAAGAAAATGAAACTCTTGAAATGGATGAAACAACCCAAAAAGATTAAGAAACCAAATGAGCAAACCGATCTGGAAAAGACGGAATTTGGTCTCCAAGTCCTGCAACAAACCCAAGAATTTTTCTTGATCTACTAGAAAAAGGAGAAAAGTATGTCATTGCTAGACGTTCAACACATCAAAAAAATCTACAAAACCCGCTTTCAAGGGACGCAGGTCGAAGCCCTAAAGGATATTCACTTCACTGTTGAAAAAGGGGAGTACGTTGCCATCATGGGGGAATCAGGATCCGGGAAATCGACCCTTCTCAATATCCTAGCTATGCTGGACCAGCCGACGGAAGGCCGGGTCTACCTCAATAGCACCGACACCTCGACCATCAAAAACAAGGATGCCTCCAGTTTCCGTCGGGAAAAACTAGGCTTTGTCTTTCAAGACTTCAACCTGCTGGATACCTTGTCCGTCAAGGACAATATCCTCCTGCCTCTAGTCCTCTCACGC
>JAQCUL010000063.1:0-3908 GCA_027685415.1 Streptococcaceae bacterium AF13-5-6.0 | reverse complement strand
ACGCCTTTTCTTTGACATCCTCAAAGAAACCTTTGTCTTCTTTGCTATCTGTTTCTGTCGTTTCTTCTCCGACTGGTGCAATGCCGTTTTCAGCATAAGAGTTCTTCACTGAGTCAAACTGGGTACCGTCTGTATAAGGCAGGACACTGTTGGCAACATTGCGGAAGATCTCGGATGCCGTTCCAGCACTACTGTCCGTCAGGTAGTGATTTTCATCGGTCGTTGGGAAACCAAGCCATTGACTGATGACCACATCTGGCGTGTAGCCGATCACCCATTGGTCTCCAGAGAGGTCCTTGTTAAAGCTGGTCTCTGTCGTACCGGTTTTCCCTGCCATGGTGTAGCCATAAGGCGCAGCGTTCACCCCTGTACCATTACTAAAGGTACCAAGCATCATATTGGTCATCTTATCTGTCGTTGAACCACTCAGCACTCGGGTTGATTTCTGGCTGTGGCTCTTGACCACTTGGCCACTAGCATTTTCGATCTTGGTAATGAGGTGGGCATCATTCATGACCCCTCCATTGGCAAAGGTTCCATAAGCTTGTGCCATCTGCATCGGATTGGTTGTCACACCAGCTCCCAAGGCAACGGCAAGCGACTTGTCCACCTTGTCCATGTTGAGGCCGAATTTTTTCCCGTATTCAAAGACCGTATCGAGACCCAAATCATTAGCGGTCGCTACGGCTGGAAGGTTAAGGGACTCTGCCAAGGCCTGGTACATCGGTACCGTTGGGCTAGACTGGATTCCCGCATAGTTATTGACCTCATAGCTTCCATATTGGGTGGTACTATTGTCCAACTCCTTATTGGTCGACCAACCTTCAGCAACAGCTGGGCTATAGACGACTAAAGGTTTGATGGTTGATCCTGGACTACGGGCAGCCTGGGTCGCATAGTTATAGCTACGGAAACCTGGATTTTGATCGCTTCCGACACGCCCTACGAGGGCCCGAACCCCTCCGGTCTTAGGATCAAGCGCCACACTACCAGATTCCGCGCGCGTGCCGTCTTCCGCTACTGGGAAGAGGGCCGTATTGTCATAGATCACCTGCATGCTTGCTTGGTAATTTTGATCCAGCTCTGTGTAGATCCGGTAACCATTTTTGACAATGTCTTCTTCGGTCAGGCCGTATTCATTGACCGCTTCATTGATGACCGCATCAAAATAGGATGGGTAGCGGTAGTCCTCTGACTTGCCTTCATAGGCATCGACCAGCTGGCCATGGATATCCACAGCCGCGGACTGATCAGCTGTTTTCTGGTCAATATAACCAGCCGCCACCATATTTTGGAGGACCGTATTGCGGCGATTGGTCGCATTCTCTACTGAATAGAGCGGGTTATAGATCTCAGGTCCCTTGAGCATACCGGCGAGTACTGCAGACTGATCCAGGCTTAATTGACTGGCTGAAACCCCAAAATACTTCTTGGAAGCATCCTCAATTCCCCAAACCCCGTTTCCAAAATAGGCATTGTTGAGGTACATGGTGAGGATTTCTTTTTTACTGTATTTCTTATTGATTTCAAGCGCCAGGAAGAATTCCTTGGCCTTGCGCTCCACCGTCTGGTCCTGAGACAGGTAAGCATTCTTGGCTAGCTGCTGGGTGATGGTCGACCCACCACCTGAGCGACCCAGGGTCAAAATCGCTAAGAAGAAGCGACCATAGTTGATCCCGCTATTCTTGTAAAAGCTCCGGTCTTCTGTTGCGACCACGGCATTTTGCAGATTCTCACTAATGGCATCGAGTTCGACATAGGTTCCTTTTTGCCCGGTCAAACTTCCCGCCTGGTCCCCATTCTTATCATAGATAATGGTGGTCGCCTTCAGTGCATTCTGCAAATCCTTGACGTTGGTCGTCTTAGCAAGGTAGAAAAGATAGCCCCCTGTCAAGAGGCTAAAGCCTAGCCCAATGATCAGGAGAATCTTGGTCAAATGGAATCTGCGCCAAAAACGACGGAAGGGATGCTGAGAGAGAGGCTTGCTTCTGTGCTTGCCTGAGCGACTATAGGTCGGCTCTACTGTCTCTTCCGGTAGTTCCGTGTCTGGCACTTCTTCTGCCACCGCTTTGGGCGGATGATCCTTTCTAAAAAAAGTGATCAGGTTTTCAAATAATTCTTTTATTCTATTCATACCTGTTATTGTAACACCTTATCCTTGTCCTAGCAAGAAAAGATAGCTCATCCCCTTCTCCCATTTAGTTTTCTTTAAGCTTAGATTTTGCTACAATAGGGTCATGAACTATCAATTTACTATTCCACAATCCTTTCCCCAGATGACTGTGAAAGAGTTGCTTGAGGACTACTTCCTCATTCCCCGTAAGATCCGGCATTTTTTACGAACCAAGAAGCACGTCTTGGTCAATGGCGAGACCATCAACTGGCAGAGCCCCGTTCAAAAAGGAGACCAGATCCAGCTGATCTTTGACGCGGACGATTACCCTGAAAAAGAGCTCCTAGCCGGAGACCCGAGTCTGGTCGAAGAGCTCTATCAGGATGAGCATGTCATCATCGTCAATAAGCTTGAAGGTATGAAAACCCATGCCAATGAGCCGACAGAAATTGCTCTTCTCAACCATGTTTCCAGCTATGTTGGATCCACCTGCTACGTCGTGCACCGCCTAGACAAGGAAACCAGCGGAGCGATTTTATTTGCTAAAAATCCTTTTATCCTGCCCATTCTCAACCGCATTTTGGAAGATAAAAAGATCCAACGCGAGTACTGGGCCTTGATCCAAGGCAGCTTAGCACAAAGAACCATCGTCTACAAGGATAAAATCGGACGCGATCGCCACGATCGGCGCAAGCGCCTGGTCGATCCACGAAAAGGTCAGTATGCAGAAACTCAGGTGACGCAACTGAAAAAAATCGGGCGAAACAGCCTGGTCAAATGCCAGCTCAAGACGGGGCGCACCCATCAGATCCGGGTGCATCTCTCCCATCATGGGCACCCGATTGTCGGGGATCCTCTCTATAACCCTGCACGCGGAGAGCGACTCATGCTCCATGCTCACCGCTTGACCTTCACCAATCCGTTAACCCTTGAAACCATCCAAGTCGAAGCCCCTTCTAAGAGTTTCGAAGAAGGGTTGAAAAAATGAGAAAAGAACCGAAATAGTCTTCTTAGAGACTTTCCTTAAGTGAGTACGGACGTCAGCGAACTTCAAAGAAGTTCCATGACTTAGTTTTGAGCCCAACGTCTCAAAACTCCCGAGTGCTTGAAATTCTAATATTTCAAGCAATTTTCTCACTGCGTAAAGTCTCCAGTCATTATCGAATAATTCAAAAGATAAAAATCATTTAAAACAATTGACAGAATCTCTCATTTTATTTTAAAAACTTATCTGCATTCAAAAAAGAAGCCACAAAAAGAGGCTGGACAAAAACTGTTCAGCCTTTTTATATTTGATAGAAATAACTGTATGACGCAGTGGTTGATTGGCATCTTTGTTCGCTTTTTAAGCTCCAAAGATGACCTAATCAACTGTGCGGGGGTGGGAAGACGAACTCTTTTTAACTAGTCAGAGTTCTTTCCCACTCCCTTTTTATTATTGATAGCGTGGGGTTGCAAATCCACGGATATTGCCATGTCCGATTCGGTAGGTATTGCGACGGACTTGGTCGTTGGAGTTTCCTTCAATTGTATGAATGATCCCGTTTGAGACGCTCTCAACAATTCCGATGTGATCCGCAAAGCCGTTATTTGGCTGGCTATTTTGATCCCAGTTAAAGGTGATGATGTCCCCTGCTTTTGGTGTAGTGGTACCATCTTCATTCCAAATGCCCAAGCGTTTGAAGATCTGGATGTGACGTTCGACTCCACATTCACGGCCAATCAAACCGCTCAAACCTTCCCGCTGGAAGACTGTTGTGACAAAGATATCACACCAGTCATCGGTCGTCTTCAC
>JAQCUL010000062.1:0-4191 GCA_027685415.1 Streptococcaceae bacterium AF13-5-6.0 | reverse complement strand
GGTGCATCAAAACCGGTCAAGAGACGGTCAACCACGATGACCAAGTCCAACTGCTCATTGCGGTAGAGGTACTTGTCCTGCTTTCTAGCCAGGCGATTGTTGACATCAGTGTTAAATCCCCGCAGATCCGCTAGGCTAAAATGCGTCCCAAACTCTTGGTCGTAGTCCTCCATAACCTGCTTCATGTGGTCTTGGTAGCCGATGGATTCTTCCTCATTTTCAGATACTGAGTAGGTGATGGTAAACTTTGGAAAATCTGGTAGGTATTGTTTGACCCGCTCGGAAACTTTGACCCGTTCTTTGCCAGCGAGAATGCTCTTGAGCAGATTATAATAAGCCTGTGCTCGTGGGATAGACTTGACTGTCAAGATAGCTTCATAGCTCTTTCCGACCCCTTTAGGGATATTGAGCTGTTGCTGGCTCTTATTGAGGATGGCATCGAGGACCTCTAGCATGTGCTCCTTATCCTCATAGGCCTGGTCTGGGATCTCTTCTTCTAGCAGATCTGAGATGATGGTGTTGCGGTAGTCTACCTTAAAGCCCAGAACCGCTCCATCATGGATAGCTTCCTTGACCGTGTATTCATGCAAGCGATCGCCATACTGTTGGTGGGTGGTCTGAGCCAGATCTCCCACTTGTTTGCGTTTGTTTTCCTTAAAGATCGGAGTCCCTGTAAAGCCGTACCAGAGAGAGTTCTTGAAGTAGGCCTTGATCTCCTTTTGCGTCTGTGGTGTGACTGCCCGGTGGCACTCATCCACGACAAAAGCCACGCGCAGGTCCTTGATCTTCCCAGCATCCCGCTGGTACTTTCCTTCTTCAAACTTGCGCATCATGGTCGTGATTTTCTGGATGGTCGTGACCACCACGCGCTTATCATTGCCCCCTAGGCGCTTGACCAGTTCATGGGTATTGTCCGTCTCGTCGATGTCGATGACATCATTGGCCGCATAAGAGAGGAAGGACGAGGTCGTCTGCTGGTCCAAGTCTCTGCGGTCGACGACAAAGATGGTCTTTTGGATCGCAGGAATCTGCAAGAGATTGCGAGCCACCTTGTAAGAGGTCAGGGTTTTACCTGAACCGGTCGTGTGCCAGATATAGCCCGACTCTTGACGGCGGGAGGCTTCCTGTACAGCCTCGATGGCATGGATCTGGTAAGGACGCAGGAGGATGAGGGCTTTCTTACTATCGTCGATGACCGAGTACTGCATGACCATCTGGTGGGCCCGAGGGATGGAGAGGACCTCATGAGCAAAGCTGTTGAGATCGATCATGGGCTGGTTGTCCTTGTCCACCCACTTGGTTAGGAATTGCTTGTTTAGCTTGCTTTCACGGGCTGCAGCGATATAGCGTGTGTCGACTTTATTGGTCACGACAAACATCTGTAAGCTCGAGTAAATGCCCCGGAACTTGCCTTCACGGTCGTACTTTTTGATCTGGTGAAAGGCATCTAGAAAGGCCACTCGTGGACTCTTGAGTTCGATATGGATGAGGGGAAGGCCATTGATCAGAAGGGTCGTATCGAGCCGTCGATCCTGGTCTAGCGGATAGGCCTTGTCGCGTTCGACTTGGTTGACCACTTCATAGCTCGACTTACCAGCTGCGATATTGTCCCGCCAGATGACCGCCAAGCGGATGGTCCCTAGACTAGCATCCTCACGCTGAACTTCTACCTTGGCGATGCCATTTTCACCAGCAAGCCACTTAGCTGCTTCATAATAGCTGACAAAGTTGAGCTGGTTCTTGATCTGGCGCTTTTCCTGATCAGTCAAGGGATGGTCCGCCAGCACGGCGACATTGTTTTGCGCCAGCTTATCAAAAAAATTGTCCCATAACTGGTCTTCATTCTTGAGATCCTCGCGGTAGGTCCACTGACTCTCGCCTGATGTCAACTGCTGGATCAACTGTCTTTCAATCTCAAGTTCTGGAGTTGCTACTGCCTTCATCCGTTTATCCTTTTCCTGTACATAATCTCCTATTATTATAGCATGTTTGGGAAAGAAATTAACGCTTTCAAAGCATTTTGTTGGTTTTTCGCGTAAAAAAACGAACCTGGTCTGGTCCGTTTTTTCTTAGTCTAGTTGAATCCCTTTTTCTGCCAAGTTATCCAGGCATTCTTGGAGGTAAGTGTCCTGATGCTCGGGATAGATAGGGCTGCTCAAGGCTTCTTCTTCCAGCTCTGGGGAGGCTGGGCAGGTTTTGCCTCGGTAGGTCGGCTCCCACCACTCTGGGCTGACCTTGTAGCCACGTGCAGTCATCTCCTTCATGATCAGGCGGTGATAGGCATAGAGGCGATAGGGCGAGTAGTCAAAGACATAGTTGACCGTTGCGTGCTTCTTGCCCCAGCCATTGCCTCGAAGGGCGCAACATTCCCGGTGTTGGCCGAGGAGCTGGGGACGAGGGAGTTTGCTAATCAAATCTTGGTGCCACAGTCTCATCTATTGACCTCCTAGTAGTGTCGAGTCTTGCAAGTAGAGATTGGGGTAGCGCTCTAGGAGTGTTTGGATCCCCTTGATGAGATCCTCTTGGCTTGCTTGCCCATGCTGGTATTTCTCAAGTAGCAACATAAAGTCTGCCTTTTCCTCAGCAGTCGCCTGCTTTTTGAAATAGCCCCAGATATGCTGGAAGGCATTGGAGACCTGACCACGATTTTCCGGCAAGGCTAGCGCTTGCTGGATCAGGTCCTCGACGTGACTGACCTCCACCTGGTCTTGCTTGAGGTATTCCCGGATCTCCTTGTAAATGTTGCTGGAATGACTCAGCACCAGGTATTTATTTTTCGCCCATAGGACTTGGCAGTGATGTTTTTGATCCACTCGTGTCTCCTTTTGATCTTCTCTATGAATAGTCCTCCCATTATACCATGGAAATGAGTGAAGTCATAAAAAAGAGGCTGGGACAAAAGTCCTGGCCTCTCAATTGTCTTTAGATTGTCGAGCAAGACGCAGTGGTTGAGTGGGCTCTACTACGCTGATTTCATCAGCTTTTCCAGCCCTACCCAACTGTGCGGAGGTGGGACGACGAAATCGAATTCTAACGAATTACCAATTTCTGTCCCACTCTCTCTTTCATTGATTACAAGGCTGTGATGGCTGTGATCAAACCAAAGATGATCCCTGGTGCATTGGCTGCAGCAAGTGGAATATCGCGTTCTTTTTTGAAGAGCCCGTAGTAAACCCAAAGGCTACAGTTGATGGCTGCAACAAGGGGTTGAATAAAGTTCCCTTTGTGACCAGCGAGGTTATCCATGATTTGTGGGAAGTAAGACACATACATCATCACAGACATAAAGGTCGCAACCCAACCAAGAATTTTCATTTGTTTTTCATTCATTTTGAAACTACCATTTCCTTTTCTTTTTTTAAGTATGCACTATTCTACCTTTTGTCCTTTACAAATTCAAGTCTTTTTTTCAAATGTTACCGAACTGTAAAGTGTCACAATCTTGTGATTTTGCAGGAAGATGGATTTCTTTTCGAGAGAGTCTTCTCTCTAGTTGCTATTTTTTTGACACATTGTCTAATTTTGTGCGAATGTAATCATTTTCATCTTGCATAGCATGCAAATTAATTGCATTTTCTTCCTACTTATGCTATTTTGATACACAGAGGTAAAATTTTATGAATAAACAAAAAATCAACCAAATCGTTGGCTCGATCGGTGCCTTTATTGGGATTATCGTTTTCATTGCCTACATCCCACAAATTATTGCTAATTTACAGGGAAATAAGGCCCAACCTTTCCAACCCTTGTCAGCTGCTATTTCTTGCTTGATCTGGGTCATTTATGGTTGGACAAAGGAACCTAAAAAAGACTGGATTTTGATCATTCCGAATTCGGCAGGTGTCATCCTAGGGGGATTGACTTTCCTTACATCACTTTAATAGAAAGTGAACAAAGACTGAACTCTACGGGTTCAGTCTTTTTTGTGTATCCCTTTGAAAAACAAAAACAATCGCAGTCGGTTTTCGTACAAAAAAGCCCGCTATGAGCAAGCTAAAAAAATTGACAATTCTTTTCTTTGAATAACCTATGCTGGATTATTGTGCAAAAATATCCAAATAATATCTGATTATTATTAGAGTATATTGAAACTTTCCGCTGTGAGAAAAGTGCCTGAAATAATTATGTTTCAGGCACTCGGAATTATTGAGACCTTAGGCTCAATAATTAGTCATGGAACTTCTTCGAAGT
>JAQCUL010000061.1:608-4359 GCA_027685415.1 Streptococcaceae bacterium AF13-5-6.0 | reverse complement strand
TGGGACGACGAAATCGAATTCTAACGAATTACCGATTTCTGTCCCACTCTCTTTGCTTTATTCATTTTCTTTTCAGTGTGCGATTTCTGGTTTGACAAAGAGTCGCTCATCACCCAGATTAATAAGGGATACTGGTGCTTCATAAAATTGGCTAAGGACATGAGGAGTTAGGATCTTTTCCTTTGGTCCTTGCTCGACCACTTGGCCATGTTTGAGTAAGAGGACATGGGTCATGTCTGTTGTAATTTCCTCAGCATGGTGGGTGACGTAGATCATGGTAGGCGCGTGATCCAGTTGTTTGATATGATGGATCTGACGGAGGAGCTTTTCTCTGGCAAAGAGATCCAATCCACTAGAAGCTTCGTCAAAAATGATCAGATCTGGCTGGTCCATGAGGCTTCGTGCAATGAGAACGGTCTGCTTTTCTCCCTGGGAGAGCTCCTGGTATTTGCGACCGATCAAAGAGCTAGCTCCAATTGAAGTTAGCATATCCCGTGCCCAGTTTAGTTCTTCCTCCCCGTAAGCAGCATATAAGATACTACTCTTGTATTGACCAGTTAGGACAATTTGTTCTGTCAAAAGATGTTCTGGCAGTCTTTCTGAAATAAAGGAGCTAACGATCCCAATACGCTTCCGCAACTCTGGAATGCCCCCTTCTCCAAAGCGGGTTCCAAGGACAGTTACCTGGCCAGAACTAGCCCAGTATTCAGACATGAGAAGTTTGAGGAGGGTCGATTTTCCTGCCCCATTGAGGCCTAAAATGGCCCAACATTCATTTTCTTTTACTTGCCAGTTAATCTCTTTTAAAAGGGCTTTTCCATTGCGGATCAAATTGACATCTTGTAGTTCAATCAAATTATTCATAACTTCATCCTTTTGATTAAAATCTCCTTTATTCTATCATAAAATATGGTAGAATAGAAAACAGGAGGTAAGGAATGTTTCGAAATAGTAAATTGTTATTCTGGACATGTGAGATCTTATTATTGACGGTGATTTTCTATATTTGGAAATCAATGGGGACTTTAATTTCTCCATTTGTATCTGTTCTGAATACCATCCTCTTACCATTTTTAATTGCAGGTTTTTTATATTACATTACCAATCCGATTGTTGAATTGTTGGAAAAACACTTAAAAATCAAGCGTGTGTTTGGGATTTTGATCACCTTAGTACTGTTGTTTGGGATCATTGGCTTAGGGATCTTTTATCTGCTCCCTATCTTAATCAATCAGTTAACCAGCTTGATCAATTCAACTCAAGGACTTTACTGGGAAGTTCAAAGTTTGGTTCGAAAACTCTCGACCAATCCTTTGTTCCAGAATGTGAATATCCAGTCGACGATTCAGCAGTTGAATCTCTCTTATATGGATATCCTACAAAATCTCTTGAATAGTGTGACCAACAGTTTAGGAAGTGTGGTTAACACTATTGTCAATACGGTCTTTATCTTGATCATGACCCCTGTCTTCTTGGTTTATTTCTTGGTCGATGGGAAGAAGTTATTGCCGATGTTGGAGCGGACCATTTTACGCAATGACAAACTCCACATTTCAAGCCTCTTGATTAGTTTGAATGAAACGGTCTCTCGCTATATTAGTGGGATTTCGATCGATGCCTTTATCATTGGAACCCTAGCCTACATTGGCTATAGTTTTATTGGATTGAAGTACGCTTTGGTCTTTGCCATTTTTTCTGGATTGGCCAACCTCATTCCATATGTAGGACCAACCATCGGGTTGATTCCGATGATCATCACCTATGCCTTCACAGATATGGATATGATGATCAAAGCAGTCATTTACATGTTGATTATCCAGCAGATCGATGGGAATATTCTTTATCCGCGTATTGTTGGAGGCGTGATGAAGGTTCACCCGATTACCATTATGGTTCTCTTATTGCTCTCAAGTAATATCTACGGCATTATCGGGATGGTCGTCGCGATTCCAGTCTATTCGATTGGAAAAGAAATTGTAAAATTCTTGGTGAATCTTTATGATAACCACCGTGCTGCTAAGGAACAGAAGAAAAAAGAAGAATTTGGTATCATTAATAAATCATAGACTCTAGCGCCTATATGGGCCTTAGAGTCTTTTTTGTACATTTTTTTGAAAAATGCTGGAAAAAAGTCAACAAGTGCTATGAAATGTGTTAAAATATAAGTGATTTTGAAAGATAATATGAAAAGGTAGGAAAAGATGAGACTGCTCTTATCGAAAAAACAGAGACGCCAATTGCAATTGTTGGAAATCCTGATTAAGGAAAAAAGATGGTTCCACTTGAAAGAGTTGGCCAAGCGTTTGGATTGTACAGAACGTTCGTTAAAAGAAGATTTGTCTAATCTTCGTAGTACATTTGATGACTTTTTAATTGAATCCTCTACCAATGGGATCAAGATCAGTTATGAGGATTCGGTTGGGCTAGAAGTGATCTATCATCACTTTTTAAAAGAATCACAAGCCTTTGCCTTGATTGAATATCTTTTCTTCAACAAAGATGTTTCTAATGAATATATTTGCAGAAAGTTTGATTTGAGTTACCAATCTTTCTACCGCTTGATTCGGACGATTAATCAGAAGCTTCAAACCAAATACAATGTAAAGATTGATTTGAAACCCTTGAATCTTGTCGGGGATGAGATTGACGTTCGTTTCTTTTATGCCCAATATTTTGCGGAACGTTATTACTACATGGAGTGGCCTTTCCCAGAATTTAAAGAAGAGGCGGTGACCGATTTGATCACCTTCTTCTTCAAGCTCTATGGCTATCCATTGACCTTCTCTGTACTCAGGTCTTATAAAGTTCTCTTGACAGTCTACTTGTCACGGATTAAGCAAGGCTATTTTATTGACATGCCAACGAACTATGATGTGTATAAGGACCAGTATCAAGGGGTGACCAATGTCGAGGAGATGTTGCGCTACTTTAGCTTGCAGTTGGGTGTCGAGTTGAATGAAAGAGTGCTGGAGCAATTCTTTATTATCTTTATTCAAGAGAATTTCTATTTCAGTCCAGAAAGCTTGATCGAAGCTGCAGAAACAGATCCTTATGCCAAAGAATCAACGACGCTCATCAGAGATATGTTCAAGGATCTATGCTATACCTATGATTTAGACATTGAAAATCTTGATGAGATGTTGATGCATGTCCATAACACCTCTCATCTCGGTCGGAAGGAATTATTCTCTGAGTTTCTCTTGTTTGATACCAAGACCAATACCAACGAAGATTTCATGAGCATCTTCCCAGCCTTCTATGATGATTTGAAGGAGCATATCATCACTTATATGAAGGCCATGAAGCAAGAGCTGAATGATGAGATCATCAAGCATATGATCTATACGGTCTATACTCACTGGGAGCGTCTCTTACCGCAGTTATTGCGCCGTCGGAAGTCCATTAAGGTCTTGATTATTAGTCGTTTTGACGATCACCATGCTAAATCCATGATCGATTTCCTTGATTTCTACTGTACGGATAACTTTGAATTTACACAGATGATCAAGTACAATCTGACAGTGGATGATATCGAAGCTTCTGATGCCGACGTAGTGGTGGCCAACTTTATGATGCCTGAATTAAAGAAAAAACCATTTATTTGTACAAGTAGTCTCTCATCGCTTGAGCTGGTTGAAAAACTCAATGCCTTCTTTTATGATTTTACCAGTGCAGAGCATTAAAGACAAAGCCTTCTTAGAAACTTTCCTTAGGTGAGTACGGACGTCAGCGAACTTCGAAGAAGTTCCAT
>JAQCUL010000061.1:0-598 GCA_027685415.1 Streptococcaceae bacterium AF13-5-6.0 | reverse complement strand
AGGTGAGTACGGACGTCAGCGAACTTCGAAGAAGTTCCATGACTAATTAAGATACAAAGGGCGTTCGCGGATAAAGTCAAAATAGGAAGTTTGACGCAGAATCTTTAGATTCTAGGAAAACTTATCTTTTTGACACGATCCGTAGCCCGTGTTCAATTCGTTTTGGACCCCTTCGCTTTTTAATTTTTTAGGCTCAGGCTAAAACAGTTTCCCAAACTGTTTTACTTCCAAAACTCCCGAGTGCTAGAAACAATCGTGTTTCTAGCACTTTTCTCACGGCGGAAAGTTTCAGTGTAGGTTTGAATGAAACGATTATATATTTTGTTTTAAGTTTTCAGCGTTACTTAGGTTATTTTATGTGAAAAAACAATATGTTCACATTCTAAAATCAGGACTTGTTCCTTTTTTTTTGATGGTAAAAAAAAGAAAATTTTATAGAAGAATGCAGGCTCTCCTATTTTGTGGTATAATATACAATATTATATACTGGAGGAAATTATCCATGGAAGACCCTGGCAGTCAGGAAATTTTACTGGAAGTTATTTTATTGATTGTTTTGACATTATTGAACGCCTTTTTCTCGGCGACTGAAATGTCA
>JAQCUL010000060.1:0-4591 GCA_027685415.1 Streptococcaceae bacterium AF13-5-6.0 | reverse complement strand
CGTCGTGGGCAACGAACCATTTACCGGGGGCTTCAGAACCTCTTTCATGCGACTCTCAATCATCCAGATTTGACCGCTAGTTTGGTGCCACTTGGAGATGGTATTTTGATGATTCGGAAAAATACAGAGACTGTAACCTTGCCAGATCCTAGCTCTTTTTAGGTAAATTTAAGGTATTCTCTCTAATTTGTGGTAAAATAGAAGAAGTTTAAAAAGGAACGGAGAATAATTTTCATGAAGAAAAAACTTGTAGCAGGTGCTGTGACCTTGCTATCAGTCGTAACACTAGCAGCGTGTGCCAATGGCACAAACAAAGATATCGTGACCATGAAAGGGGACACGATTACAGTTTCTGATTTCTATAATGAAATCAAAAACAACCAAGGTGCTCAACAAGTTCTTTTCCAAATGACCATCAATAAAGTCTTTGAAAAAGAATATGGATCAAAAGTTTCTGATAAAGAAGTCGATAAAGAATTGGCTAAACAAAAGAAACAATTAGGCAAGCAATTCGATGCTTACTTGGCGCAACAAGGCTTGACGGAAGAAACAGCGAAGAAACAAATCCGTAGCAATATGTTGTTGGAATATGCAGTCAACCAAGCTGCTAAGAAAGATATCAAAGAGTCTGACTACAAGGCGGCTTTTGAATCTTACACACCAGAAGTAACAGCACAAATTATCAAGTTAGATTCAGAAGATAAAGCAAAAGAAGTGTTGGAAGCAGCTAAAGCGGAAGGTGCAGACTTTGCCCAAATCGCCAAAGACAATTCAACAGATACTGCTACAAAAGACAAAGGTGGCGAAGTCAAGTTTGATTCAGGAACAGCAGATATTCCATCTCAAGTCAAAGAAGCTGCCTTTAAGTTGGATGAAAATGGGATTTCAGATGTGATCACAGTTTCAGCAGGTCAAAACTATTCTGCTAGCTACTATATTGTCAAATTGAATAAGAAGACAGAAAAAGGCTCTGACTGGAAGAAATACGAAAAACGTTTGAAAGAGATCATTGTTGATGGTCGTAAGCAAGATACCAACTACATCCGTAGCATTATTGCAAAAGCGATGACCAATGCCAATATCAAGGTCAAAGATGATGCCTTCAAATCAACATTTAACCAATATTTGCAAAATATCGGTGTTCAAACGAGCGATAGCAGCTCATCATCTAAAAAATAGTTGACGGTTCCTTTTGGAACTTGTATAATGAAATAGTTGAGAATAAATCATTGTTACTCGGAATCAGAGAAGTGGCGGGGGTGCGAGCCATGGAAGGGAAATGATTTTGCTACTCGGCTGAGACAATTGCATATAAAATGAAGAATGACAAGTTCATTGAATGAAGGTGGTACCGCGGTTTTTCGCCCTTCGTTTAGTGGCTTGTCTTTTGTTTATGGGCAGTTGTCTGGAGCTTTTTAAAGGAGATCAAAAGATGCGAACCTATCAAGTGAAACAAAAATTTCGATTGGGTGGCGAGCGGTTCGATATCAAAGATGAGTTGGGAAATGTTGAATACCAGGTTGAGGGATCTTTTCTTAAGATTCCCAAGACTTTTACCATCTATGATAAGAATGGACAAGAAGTGAGCCATATCACCAAAAAAACAATCAGCTTTCTTCCCAAGTTTGTGGTTGAGTTGAAGGATGGGGATCGTTTTTTTATCCATAAAAAGCTGACGCTCTTCAGGGATAAATACGATATCGAAGATTTGGGACTGCGGGTACAGGGAAATATCTGGGACCTAGAATTCAAATTGTTTGATGATCGGGATCAAATTGTCGCTGAGATTAGCAAGGAACTCTTTCATCTAACCTCTACCTATCAAGTATCGGTTTATGAGGATGAATACGCTGATTTAGTCATCTCACTGTGTGTCGCCATCGATTATGTCGAAATGTTAGAAGCTAGCGCAAATTAATCTTAAAAAATTAGGAGACAAATATGAAACAATTATCTAGTGCACAAGTCCGTCAAATGTGGCTTGATTTCTGGGCAAGCAAAGGCCACTCTGTAGAACCATCTGTTAGCTTGGTTCCTGTAAATGACCCAACCCTTTTGTGGATCAACTCAGGGGTTGCCACTCTTAAGAAATACTTCGATGGAACTATCAAACCTGAAAACCCACGGATTACCAATGCTCAAAAAGCCATTCGTACCAACGATATCGAAAACGTAGGGAAAACTGCCCGTCACCATACCATGTTTGAAATGTTGGGGAACTTCTCTATCGGAGATTACTTCCGTGATGAAGCCATTACGTGGGCTTATGAGCTTTTGACAAGTCCGGAATGGTTTGATTTCCCTAAAGACAAACTTTACATGACCTATTACCCTGATGACAAGGATTCATACAACCGTTGGATCGCTGTTGGGGTAGATCCAAGTCACTTGATCCCAATCGAAGACAACTTCTGGGAAATCGGTGCGGGACCTTCTGGACCAGATACAGAAATCTTCTTTGACCGTGGAGAAGCCTTTGACCCTGAAAATATCGGTCTTCGTCTGCTTGCAGAAGATATCGAAAACGACCGTTACATCGAAATCTGGAACATTGTTTTGTCACAATTTAACGCTGACCCTGCTGTTCCTCGTAGTGAGTACAAGGAATTGCCACACAAGAACATTGATACGGGTGCAGGTTTGGAACGTTTGGTAGCCGTTATCCAAGGGGCCAAGACTAACTTTGAAACAGACCTCTTCATGCCGATCATCCGTGAAGTTGAAAAGATGTCTGGTAAAACCTATGATCCAGATGGCGATAACATGAGCTTCAAGGTGATTGCTGACCACATCCGTTCGCTTTCATTTGCGATTGGAGATGGGGCTCTTCCAGGTAATGAAGGACGCGGTTACGTTCTTCGTCGTCTCCTCCGTCGTGCTTCCATGCATGGTCAAAAATTAGGGATCGAAGGAACCTTCTTGTATAAATTGGTTCCGACCGTTGGGAAGATCATGGAAAGCTACTACCCAGAGGTACTTGAAAAACAAGAGTTTATCGAAAAAATCATCAAGAGTGAAGAAGAATCATTTGCTCGTACCTTGAACTCTGGTCAACACTTTGCCCAAACCATCGTTGAAGACTTGAAAGCCAAAGGTCAAACAGTGATTGCTGGTCAAGATGTCTTTAAACTTTATGATACATACGGATTCCCAGTAGAATTGACAGAAGAAATCGCTGAAGAAGCTGGAATGACAGTCGATCGTGAAGGTTTTGAAGCAGCCATGAAGGAACAACAAGAACGTGCGCGTGCATCAGCTGTTAAAGGCGGATCCATGGGGATGCAAAACGAAACCCTTCAAAACATTACAGTTGAGAGCATCTTTAACTACAATGCTAGCCAATTGTCTTCTAAGTTAGTGGCTATCGTAGCAGACAATGCTGAAGTAGAAGCTGTTTCAGAAGGAAATGCATCACTAATCTTTGCAGAAACACCATTCTACGCTGAAATGGGTGGACAGGTTGCGGACCACGGTCAAATCTTGGATGCTGCAGGAAATGTCGTAGCGACTGTAACAGATGTTCAAAAAGCACCAAATGGACAACCACTTCATACTGTTGAAGTTCTTGCTCCTCTTGCCTTGAACCAAGAATACACCTTGGCTATCGATACCAATCGTCGTCATCGTGTCATGAAGAATCACACTGCGACTCACTTGCTCCATGCGGCTCTTCACAATATCCTTGGTAACCATGCAACCCAAGCAGGATCTCTCAACGAAGTAGAATTCCTTCGCTTTGACTTTACCCACTTCCAAGCCGTAACTCCTGAAGAATTGCGCGCTATTGAACAACAAGTCAATGAAAAGATTTGGGAAGCGATCGCAGTCGAAACGATTGAAACAGATATCGATACTGCTAAAGAAATGGGAGCCATGGCCCTCTTTGGTGAAAAATACGGTAAAGAAGTCCGTGTTGTCACTATCGGGGACTACTCTGTTGAGCTCTGTGGTGGTACTCACGTAGGCAACACTTCTGAAATTGGTCTCTTCAAGATTGTCAAAGAAGAAGGGATCGGATCAGGAACTCGTCGTATCTTGGCAGTGACTGGTAAGGAAGCCTTCGAAGCTTATCGTGAACAAGAAGATGCACTGAAAGCAGTCGCAGCAACCTTGAAAGCACCTCAACTTAAGGAAGTCCCTCACAAGGTGGAAGGTCTTCAAGAACAACTCCGTCAATTGCAAAAAGAAAATGCAGAATTGAAGGAAAAAGCGGCAGCAGCGGCAGCAGGCGATGTCTTCAAGAATGTTCAAGAAGCAAATGGACACCGTTACATTGCCAGCCAAGTTTCTGTATCAGATGCAGGTGCTCTTCGTACCTTTGCGGATAACTGGAAACAAAAAGATTACTCTGACGTCCTTGTTCTTGTCGCAGCTATCGGTGACAAGGTCAATGTCCTTGTAGCTAGCAAGACAAAAGAGGTCCATGCAGGTAATGTGATCAAAGAATTGGCTCCAATCGTCGATGGACGTGGTGGTGGTAAACCAGACATGGCCATGGCAGGAGGAAGCAACCAAGCTAAAATCCAAGAATTGTTGGATGCTGTAGCAGGTAAATTGTAATCATCGGAGAGGTTGGATGTTTGTCCAACCT
>JAQCUL010000006.1:1497-78132 GCA_027685415.1 Streptococcaceae bacterium AF13-5-6.0 | reverse complement strand
CAGTTTTCAAAGGTCTTTGTCGCTCTCGCGCGACAACTATATTAGTATATCATGACCTCACCTTACTGTCAACACTTTTTCTCAAAAAATTTTATTTTTTTGAAAGTTCATTTATAAACTGTCAACTTTCAGCTTTTAAATTGAATTTTTAAAGTCCTTTAGATAGTTCTCCAATTTCTTTTTCATTTTTGTTTTTCCTAGACATCTTCTGTTTGCTAGTAATGCTTCATATTGTTCTTTTTCTTTTACGGTTAATTTTTCTTTAAAACGTTTTAATGCATCTCTCAGAACAACCAGCTCATCTAAATATATTTTTCTTGATGAAATTCTGTGACTAATTTCTCCAATTTCAATATATGGAAGTCTATTAATTTTTCTTTTATCACTTTCCTGTTGTCTTATTTTATCTTTAATATGATTTCTAAATTTTGTTTTGAAATATGTATAAAGTAATTCTTCATTTGTTTCAATTTCAGGATTTTTTTGATAAAGTTCAAAGAGTGTTAGCTGTCCTTCTTGTTCCCAATCATCCTTTTCCCATAATTGAATATAATATTCTTTTTCACATTTTCTTACGATATATTTTACTTTTTGATACATTTTATTAAATTCCATAAGCTCTCCTTTACTTTTATCTGTATTTTATAAAAATAAAGAAGCCCATTGGACTTTTTTTCTATTCTGCACGTTTTTTTAACTATTTGGTTATTATTTTTAGCTATTTTGTCCAAATACACAAAAAAACTGCCACTTGGTGACAGTTTATCGATAGTCCGTACGGGATTCGAACCCGTGTTACCGCCGTGAAAAGGCGGTGTCTTAACCCCTTGACCAACGGACCATTTTTACAACATATTCTATTATACAGAATATTTTTACTCTGTCAACACTTTTTTTAATAAAAAAAGAAGGAAATATTTTCCTTCTTTTGAATTAGTTATTTTCTTCTAATTTTGACTTAATCTCATCATATGATAGAGGTTTTGCTTCTTCTTCTAATTCATGCTCTGAATTTTCAGGCATTTTTCCTGTTTCATATAATGATTTAATTTGAACACTATCCAAGGTTTCATATTTTAATAGAGCTTCCGCAATTAATTTATGCGTTTCTCTATTTCCTTGAATAATTTCTGCCGCTTTATTACGGGCTTCATTCAACAGACTACGAACTTCTTCATCAATTTCGTAAGCTGTTCGTTCTGAAATCATTTTTTGTGGACTTTGAGCACCAAACATTGCATGATTTCCTTCATATTGGACCGGTCCAAGTTTTTCACTCATACCATATTCTGTCACCATTGCACGCGCCATTTGGGTAGCTTGTTCAAAGTCATTTGAAGCACCCGTTGTTTGCGAATTGAAAATAATTTCTTCGGCAACACGTCCTCCCATGAGCCCAGCTAATTGTTCTTTCATATCTTCTTTAGAAAGTAACATTTGATCTTCTTTAGGAAGGGCAATCATGTAACCGCCTGCACGACCACGTGGAACAATCGTAACTTTATGAACTACACGAGCATTTGATAAGACCAGACCAACGATTGTATGACCAGCTTCGTGATAAGCAACCATTTCACGTTCTTTTTGTGAAATCGTCCGATCTTTCTTAGATGGACCTGCAATAACACGATCTTCTGCTTCATCGATATCAGCAGCATCAATTACTTTTTTATTTCGACGAGCTGCAACCAAGGCTGCTTCGTTCAAAACATTTTCGAGATCAGCACCGACAAATCCTGGTGTTTGTTGAGCAACCAATTTCAAGTCCACATCTTGAGCAAGTGGCTTATTCTTAGCATGAACACGAAGAATTGCCTCACGACCTTTCACATCTGGACGTCCAACCAATACTTTACGGTCAAAACGGCCAGGACGAAGAAGGGCAGGGTCAAGGACATCAGAACGGTTAGTTGCTGCGATAACAATGATTCCTTCGTTGCCTTCAAAACCATCCATCTCAATCAAGAGCTGGTTAAGGGTTTGTTCACGTTCATCATTTCCGCCACCAAGACCTACACCACGTTGGCGCCCAACAGCATCAATTTCATCGATAAAGATAATAGCTGGAGCTGCTTTTTTAGCATCTTCAAAAAGTGAACGAACCCGGCTAGCGCCGACTCCGACAAACATTTCAACGAAGTCAGAACCAGAGATACTGAAGAATGGCACTCCAGCTTCACCAGCTACTGCTTTTGCTAAAAGAGTTTTACCAGTTCCCGGAGGGCCTTCAAGAAGCACACCTGCTGGGATTCTTGCACCCAATTTAGTAAAGCGTTTTGGATCTTTTAAAAATTCAACAACTTCAACAAGTTCTTGTTTTTCTTCTTCAGCTCCTGCTACATCTGAAAAACGAACTTTAATATCTTCTTTATTAGCAGCGCGGGCTTTATTGCGACCAAAATTCATCGCACCTCTGGCACCTCCGCCACCACCTTGGTTCATCATAGAGAAGAAGAAGAACATGACGATAACAAATGGAACAATTGAAGTGAGAATGGTTATCCACATGCCACTTGAGCTCTCACGCTTGATGGTGATTTCTGCTTTGTGATCAGCTGCTAATTTTTGTAATTCATTGACGGTGATATCAGATGGAAGGATGACACTAGTAAAGCGAGATACTTTTTGAACACTTGGGGTAAAAAATTGAATTCCAGTATCATCTTTTGATTCTTTAGCTTTATTATAGGTCCCTGCAATTTCAATCACACTACCATTTGGTTGGTAACTGATCGTTTTTACATTGTCATTTTTAATTTCTTTGACCAATTCTGTGTAGTTGATTTGCTGACTTTGACCAACTCCATTACCCGCAAAAAAGTACTGGAATCCTGTCACAGCCGCTACAATAATCAACAAATACAGAAATGGATTTCGAACAAAACCGTTATTTTTTCTGTTATTCATCTAGTCTCCTCTATTTTGAGTACACTTCCTCTTTTAATACACCAACATAGGGTAGGTTACGATAATTTTCATCATAGTCTAAACCATATCCTACAACAAACTCATTTGGAATCGTAAAGCAGGTGTAATCTGCTTCGATCTCAACCAAACGTCCTTCAGGTTTATCCAGTAAGGTAGCAATCTTCACAGATGCTGCATTTCGTTCTTCAAAGAGTTCTTTTAGATTTTTGAGGGTTTTACCTGTATCGATAATATCTTCTACAAATAAAATATCTCTACCAGTAATATCTTGGTCGATATCCTTGATAATATTAATGATACCTGAGCTTGCTGTACCACCATGATAACTTGAAACCAGCATAAAATCCAATTCAATATGTGTATCCACGTGGTTGATCAACTCTGCCATAAATGGAACAGAGCCTTTCAAAATTCCAACAAAAATTGGATTTTTTCCTTGGTACTCTTTTGTGAGAGTTTCACCCAATTTCTTTGCTGCTTCTACAATTTCATCATGTGAAACCAATACTTTTTTTATATCTTTTTCTAACATGTTTTTACCTATCTATTTTTTGAATATAAAGACTATCTTTTATTATACCACTTTTTGAGGGCTTACTCAAATCACTCGTTACCAATCCCACTACAGAAAGAATATTATGATTTTGTTCTATAATGAGAGCCTTTTGCCGAAGAGAAATTGGAATTTTATGGTTGATAAACCACCGTCTTAATTTTTGATGGTGGCCATTAACAAGTAGCTGATCTCCTTCCTTTCTCCTTCTAATTAAGATGGGAGTTTCGCGTGAAACAGAAAGAATTTCTACATTTTCCCCTACTAATGGTTGTCCAAAAGATAGTTTATAATTTGCAATTTCAAAGATATTCCCAAATTCTAACAAAAATGGGAGAGGGTGGTCATCCGACTTTTGACTGATTTTTTGTATTTCAAAGAAATCATATTCTTGATGTAGTTCATAATTCGACTTTAAAAAATGAACGCAATTTCTTTTTTTTCGCAGTAAATTTAATAATTCTTGAAACTGTACCCTACCAAGTTGCAAATCTGGAAATTGTGCCAGATACTCTTCTAATAAGAATGATTGTACAGAATGAGAATACGTTCTAAAAGAAGCTAAATCTTGAATGCTTAACTCGCTAGTCAATTCTTTCAGTGCTTGGTGCCAATGAGTCACTTCCTCTGCTAAATAACGAAGACTTGCTTGCATTTGAGGATTTTCTTTTTCAAATTCAGGAAGGTATTGATGGCGTACACGATTTCGAAAATAGTCCTGTGAGTCATTGCTACTGTCTTCAAAGTGAGGGATTTTCATCAACTCATCTTTGGTAAAAGTTAACAAAGGACGGATTAATTCACCCTTGCCAAATGGTTGGCGTACAGGAATGCCACTTAAATGGCGTAATTTTGTTCCTCGTATCAAGCGCATGAAAGTTGTTTCAGCTTGATCGTTTGCATGATGACCTGTTACTAAAGCGGTGCAATCCTCTTTCTCCATAATCTGTTTAAAAAAATCATAACGAAAGGTACGAGCCTTTGCTTCTGTAAAATCACCCGAATAGTGAGCCACATGGATACGTGTTTCTCGCCTATCAGCTAGCGTTCGAAGTTCACTTTCTTCTAAATCCGATTCTGGTCTTTGTCCATGATTGACATGAGCGAGTACCAGATGGATTTTCAATCGTTCTTTATTCTTATATAAAAGTTCATACAGATTCATTGAATCCAATCCACCAGATAAGGCAACCAAAACACGGCGATGGGGAGTAAATAGATCTTGTTTTTCACAAAACTCTAAAAATCGCTTTTCCATTATTTCAATACCTCATAGATATCTTTTGAAATGTTGGAAATCGTATCATAATTCGAATGATCTGTAAAAATAGCTATTACATAGGGTGAATTTGTGTATACAATCGCAACATCATGTCTAAAATCATAGGCATCTCCAATTTTATGAGCAACTTTTACTGGAAGGTCACGCGCAATCCGTTGATTATCATATTTTGTAGAGGAGAGCGCATCAATAATAGGGCCATTTTGTTGATAGACAGCCTCCATGACATTGCCAGCCATTTCAGCGGATGCTTCTCTTTTTTTAACATCCCAATGTTTCTTTGCAATTTTATCCAATGTTTTTTGGAAATCTTGATCTGATTGATGAGTGACATAATAATTCAAGATATTATGTCCAACATTATCTGATTCTTTTGCAATCTTATCTATCAACTCTTGAACACTATATTCTTTTCCATCTGGTGTTTTTGAAAGACTACCACTTCCTTCTGGTTCATAGCCTCCTTTGAAATCATTGACTTCTGGAATATATTTGTAGGTTGTAGTTGGAGAAATGGCTTTTTTATTGAGCTGTTCTTGGACGTAGTACAAGTATGGTAATTTCGTTACACTGGCAGAATACATTTCTTTTTGCGGATTGATTCCAGCAGTATTTCCAGTCTCTAATTGTTTTACATAGATTCCATATGAAGGAGAATTGTATTTACTATTTAACAAGTCCTGAACTTTTTCCATTCGATTATCTTTTTCAGTAACGAATGCCTTGTTCACCCAGCCCTGACCTTCAATCTCCACAAACTCATCTCGTAAAGTCTTAGCTGTACGTAAGACTGTCACTTTTGTATAAGGAGAAAGAGGTGTATTTTTTTCTTTTGCACCATTTATTAAGGGTCGGTCATACACTTTAAAACCAGGTTTTAGCCACATGTCTTGTTTTTTTTCTTGTGTTTCTTGTACAACATCAGAAAAAATGACAGAAGAATCTGCTAATACATATCCTTTATCTGCTATTTTAAATACAGCTTTCCCTTCATCATTTACAAAGAGTTGTTCGATTGTAAACGATGTGTTGGGAAGAATTTCTCCTTTTGCTTTTTTCAACTGAGGATCAGAAAAAACAGAAATTTTGCGATAGATATTAGGGTTCGCTGGAATTGAAGAAAAATAAAGTTCTGATGGATGAGCTATTGTCTGAGAAGACTCAGACTGCTCGACACTCGCTGCTTGAGACCCAATAAATAAAATTGGAACTAACAATAGGAGCAGAAATCGTTTAGACACCTGTATTCCTTTCCTTTTCATCCTTTTGAAGTTTAATCATTTGGTTTTTCTTTTTTAATTCCTCTAATTTTTCATCCGAAAATTCAAGAAATTGTTTAACTGTTTGTAAGATATTTTCCATCGGTTATTGGGGGAGTAAATCTGGGATGGTATAAACATATTCACCATCTTTTGAAAAAGAATACTTAGCGCGTGCATATTTTGTTGCATAATCATCGTCTTTTAATTTTTTAGCGATGTCTTGTTGGTATTCTTTTTGTTCACTTGTTTCTTTATACTCTTTTTCCAACTGTTTGTATTGTTCTTTTTTATCTTGTAGCGATTGATAGCTCTGGGCTAAATTATAAGTTGGAAGAATAAACAGTAACATGACCAATATCAAAACGAGCCCTAGAAAACGATTGCGTTTTTTTCTTTCTTCTTCTAAAAAACGTTTTCGCTGACTTTCGTCTTTGATATATTTATTGTTCATTTGAACGATATTTTTAGGCATCTTCTTCTATCCTTGTTTCACTAATTATTTCGTACATTTTGGATGCATCTTCTTTTTTTGTACTATCCAACATTTCCAAGACTTTAACCGTCAATACTTTATTTCCAAAACGAACTTCAATTTGATCATTCACTTTCAAATCCGTTGAACTTTTGGCTAATACTCCATTGACTTTGATTCGCCCTTTATCTGCAACTTCCTTTGCAACAGGACGACGCTTAATAATGCGAGAAACTTTTAAATATTTATCTAATCTCATACTGTCACCTCTAACATAGTATTGTAACATTTTTTATACATAAAATGCGAAAAATGAGCTAAGAACTGCTAGTCCTCTTTTTTTTCCTGTTTAATTTCCAATAAGGTTTGACCAAATTGCTTCAGAGCTTCTAAAATTTCAAAATCTTTCTTATTTCGAATATCGAAGATCACTTCAATCAATCCCTTTTCTTCTGCAATCTGTGCCTTTAACTGTGTCATTGACAGAGCTTTGAAATAATCCTGTGTTAAAAACAGTTGTTTGGCAATAGGTTCAAATTTCACTGTCACTTTTTGTTGTTTTCTCTCAACAAGACGGACAAAGACTTGATCCAAGTAAGCTTTCACTAAACCAATTTCAAGTAGGTAGGCGACAACATCTGGGTATTCTCCAAAACGATCGATCAATTCATCTTGCAAGTACTCATAGTCTGTCGCAGAATTCATTTCACGAATTTGTTTGTAAATTTCAATTTTTTGACGTTGATCTGAAATATATTCATTAGGTAAATACGCATCTATTTGAAGGTTCAACTCTGCATTGCTCTTTTGCCTACGATGCTCTTGGCCTTGTTTCTTAGCAATAGCTTCTTCTAACAATTGAGAATACATTTCAAAACCAACTGAATCGATGAAACCAGATTGAGAAGCTCCAAGGATATTCCCTGCTCCACGGATCGATAAATCTCGCATAGCAATTTTAAAGCCAGACCCCAACTCAGTAAAACCCTTAATAGCTTCTAAGCGTTTTTCAGACACTTCTGTAAGAGATTTGTCTGGACGATACATCAAATAAGCATAAGCAATTCGATTGCTTCGTCCCACACGACCTCTTAGTTGATAAAGAGTTGAAAGTCCCATATGATCCGCATTTTCAATAAAGAGTGTATTAGCATTTGGAATATCCACACCTGTCTCAATAATGGTTGTCGTCACTAAGACATCGTATTCGCCATTAATGAAGTCCAACAGGGTATTTTCTAAGCGAACCTCACTCATCTGACCATGAACAAAGCCAATCGAAGCCTCTGGAATCAACTCTTTTAATTCAGACACCTTTTGTTCAATTGTATCTACCTTGTTGTAAAGATAGTACACTTGTCCTCCACGATCCATCTCCCGCAACACAGCGTCTCGAATAATGGTTGGATTGGTCTCTAATACAAAAGTTTGCACAGGATACCGATTGGTCGGAGGTGTTTCGATGACTGACAAATCTCGAATTCCTAGCATAGACATATGAAGAGTTCGAGGTATAGGGGTAGCTGTCAAGGTAAGCACATCCACCTTTTTTTTCAATTCTTTCAAGGTTTCTTTGTGCTTCACTCCAAAACGTTGTTCTTCATCGATCACGATTAAGCCTAAGTCTGAAAAAACAACATCTTTGGACAAGAGCCGGTGAGTTCCAATAATAATATCCACTCGTCCTTTTTTCAACTTTTCAAGCGTTTCTTTCTGCTCTGCCTTACTCTGGAAACGGCTTAAAACAGCAACCTCTACTGCAAAAGATTCAAAACGCTCCTTAAAATTGGCATAATGTTGTTGGGCAAGAACAGTGGTAGGAACCAGCACTGCTACTTGTTTATGATCATTTACTGCCTTAAAGGCTGCTCGCATAGCGACCTCTGTTTTCCCAAAACCGACGTCTCCAACCAGCAATCGGTCCATCGGACGATTCGATTCCATATCTTTTTTAATTTCTTCAATGGAACGTAATTGGTCATCTGTTTCAATATATGGAAAATCTTGTTCAAAAGCCTCTTGATTTTCATCATCTTGGGAATAGGCAAAGCCTTCTAATTGACTACGCTCCGCATAAAGTTTTATCAAATCATCCGCAATGTCCTCCACCTGGGTCTGAACTTTTTGCTTCGTTTTTTGGAAACGCCCATCATTTAACTTGTTAATTTTTGGCGTTTTTCCATCACTTGCAACGTATTTGGACAACATCTGAATCTGATCGACAGGAATCGAGATGCGATCTCCATTTTGATATTGAATTGAAACATAATCACGATGGACACCCGAAATTTCAATCGTTTCAATTCCCAAATATTGACCAATACCATGAACTTGGTGAACAACATAGTCCCCTTTTTCCAGTTCATTATAATTTTTTAGGCGTTCTGCATTGGAAATATTTTGCCTGCGAATCTTTCGTTTGATCTTTTTCTGATAAATCTCTGATTCTGTAATGTAGACAATTTTTTCATCAACAAATTGAAAACCGTGAGCTAATCCTCCAACGACTAATTGACTAGCTTGAGGAATGATCGTATCCCCATCAATATAATCTAATCGAATTCCATACTCTTCTAAATTTTTATGGAGCTGTTGAAGATTGTGATGAGAAGTTGCTTGGACAATAACAGTATAGTTTGATTTTCGATACCGTTCAATTTCCTCTTTTAGTAAATCAAATTGTCCAAAAAACTCCTGCATGGGATATTGATTGAATTGATACAAATGATCAAACTTCAGATTTCCCAATCCTTTTTGAAAGTTTGAAAAATAAGTTGCAGGCGTATATTTTCGTAATGTTGTACTGGTGTCTGCAAAATACACTTGGCGAGAAGAAGCTCTATTTTTATGTAAATCTTCCGTCAAGAGATTAGCTGTATCTAGTTCAAATCTCGCTATTTGATCTGCTATTTTTTGATAATCATCCAGAAAGACTGGAGTATGATTAGGGAGATAATCGAATAGGGTATATTGATTCTCGTAAAAGAAACTAATAAATTTTTTAAGATCCGGATGGAGTTTCCTTTGAGAAATATCTCCCAGAATTTCTGCTAGATAAGATTTAAATTCTTCATTCGCACTCTGTTCTTGCAATTGTTCTATTTGTTGCTGACCACGGATAAAATCTTCCTCTTGCAACAATAGATCACTCACTGCCTTCAGTTGAACTTCTTCAACATTTTCAACAGAACGCTGACTTTCTGGGTCAAAGATTCGAATTCCATCAATCTCATCTCCGAAAAATTCAATCCGATAGGGTTGGAGTTGTTCGATCTCAAAGATATCTAAAATATCTCCTCGTAGACTAAACTCTCCCTGTTGCAAAACTTGGCTCACCTTTTGATAGCCAATCTTCTGTAATGTTTCACTCAGAGTAGTTAAGTCTATTTCTTGACCAACCTTCAATTTAAAAATACTAGATGTAAAAACTTTAGGAGAAGGTAATAGTAGTTTTATACCACTCACATTGGTCACAAGGATACCTTGACGATCTTCTTGACATAAAAAGTTCAAAGCCTCTAATCGTGCAAATTGCCTTTCTTGTGAAGCAAAAACAAATTCTGCTAAAGGGTTATCATCTCCCAAAAATGTATGGACTTTGTCTTCTCCAAGTAAGGCAATAAAATCACTGGCTAATCGTTCTGCTTCGTTATAACTGGAAGTGATGAGGACTGCTTTTTCAATAGAATCAAAGGCTGAAGCCATTACAATAGCCTTTGTGGTCGCAGACAATCCTAAGATCAATTCCCTATTATTTTTTTGCAAACCTTGTTGCCAGGATAGAAGGTTGGAGTTTTGACTCACTAAATCAATTACATTCATCTACTTACCCGTTGTATTTCTGCATGCTTCTTTCAAAATTTTCTTCTACCAAGTAATCATTAACCGCTTCTTCTACTCGATCGATTGTTTGTAGAATGGTGATGTAATCGTCTTTATCAAATTTTCCTAAGACATGATGAACCACTGACATGCCCTGCTTAGGTCTTCCAATTCCAATCTTAATTCGATAAAAAGTCTGAGTTCCAATATGATTAATAATCGATTTGATTCCGTTATGACCTCCCGCTGATCCTTTCGCTCGAAGACGAATCTTACCAACTTCCATATCTAAATCATCGTAAATAACCAAAAGATCTTCAATATCCAGACCATAATAAGTCAGAAGGGCATGGACCGCTTTTCCACTCTCATTCATGAAAGTGGTTGGCTTTACAAAATAGACCTTTTCGCCATTCAAAAATGTTGAAGCGATATCAGCTTGAAAAATCTTATCATGGGAGAAAGTAAGATTTAAAGACTTTGCCATTTGATCAACTAACATAAAGCCTACATTGTGTTTGGTTTCAAAATACTTATCACCTGGATTTCCCAATCCAACAATTAATTTCGTCATCTCTTTCCTTTCAAAACACTAAAAGGGTTGGAAATATTTTTTCCAACCTTTACATCTTTTTAACTCTCTTATACATTAAAACGGAATTCCATGATGTCCCCATCTTGGACAACATATTCTTTTCCTTCTTCGCGCAAGCGTCCTGCTTCTTTTACAGCCTTTTCAGAACCGTATTTAACCAAATCATCATAGGACATGGTCACGGCACGAATAAATCCTTTTTCAAAATCAGAGTGGATGATTCCAGCAGCTTGAGGTGCTTTCATGCCACGTTTGAAGGTCCAAGCACGCACTTCTTTTTCACCAGCTGTGAAATAAGTGCCAAGTCCCAACAAGTGGTAAGCTGCACGCGTGAGTTTATCAACTCCAGACTCTGTTAGGCCAATCGCCTCTAAAAATTCTTGTTTATCTGCATCATCTAACTCAGAAATTTCTTCCTCAGCACGCGCAGAAATCACCACGACTTCCGCATTCTCTGTTGCCGCAAAGTCACGAATTTGCTTCACATATTCGATAGAATCTGGATCTGCAACAACATCTTCATCCACATTGGCTACATAAAGAACTGGTTTGGTAGTCAAAAGAAAAAGTCCTTTCACTACTTTTTGTTCTTCCTCAGTGAATTCAATGGTCCGAGCTGATTTACCATCTTCAAGAACTGGTTTGATTTTTTGTAGAACATTAAATTCCGCAACAGAATCCTTATCTTTTTGTGTACGAGCGATTTTTTCTACACGCGCGTAGCGTTTATTGACAGACTCTAAGTCGGCTAAAATTAATTCTAAATTGATGGTATCAATATCTGCTAGTGGATCAACAAAGGCATCTTCACGACCTTGCTCCCGCATGACATTTTCATCATCAAAAGCACGTACCACATGAACAATGGCATCTACTTCACGGATATTGGCCAAGAATTTATTACCAAGTCCTTCTCCCTTAGAAGCCCCTTTCACAATCCCAGCAATATCTGTAAATTCAAAAGTAGTCGGAACTGTCTTCTTAGGAGTAATCATTTCCGTCAATTTTTGGAGGCGTTCATCTGGAACTTCTACCATCCCAACGTTTGGATCAATGGTTGCAAAGGGATAGTTTGCGGCCTCTGCTCCTGCTTTTGTAATTGCGTTAAATAGGGTTGATTTACCAACATTTGGTAACCCAACGATACCTGCTGTTAATGCCATTTTTCTTTTTCTCCGTTCAAATTTCAATCTCTTTCATTATAACATAATTCAAAAGACAAGTGATGAAAAATGAAATATTTCATCACCTTTGAAACTAGATTTTTTCATCAAACTGTAACGTTCTAAAAAGATAAATATGGTATACTCTATTTAACAATGAATAAAGGAGTTTTTCAGATGAAAAAACAAATATGGAAATCTATTTTTCTTTCTTTAATCGCTATCTTTACGCTCTTTCTTCTTGGAGCTTGTGGACAACAATCTGTTCAAAAATCCTATCTTCAGGCAATCAACCAAGAAAAGAAAACAGATGTTCGTATTACACTAGAACATAAAGGTGATAAAGCGATCAGTAACCAAACCACCACTACTATTTATTACAAAGAGGCAGGAGTTACGAAAGATCAATTAAAGGAAATGATCGATAAATATGATGAAGAATACAAAGATGTCAAAGGATTCACACATTCTGCTGAATATAAAGATGATTATATGGTTGAAAAAACAACACTAAATTATGAAAAGGCAGACTTAGATCAGCTAATTGAAAAGAAATTAGTAACGACACAAAAAGATAAAAAAGTCGACTATATCAGCTTCAAATCAACTTTTGATATGATGAAACAGGGTGGTTTCAAAGAAGTTAAAAATGGAAAATTTGAAGAATTAAAATAATCGAAAAGGTTCGGTCACATAAGTGACTGAACCTTTTATAGTACTTTCTTCATTTTCTGTTCAAAATCATGGCGACTCATCATGACCACATGATCACAATTGCTACACTTGATTTTTATGTCTGCACCAAGTCGCGTAATTTCCCAACGATTTGCCTTCTTGCCTGTTTCTTTAATCACACAAGCGTGAGGCTTTTTCATTTCTACAAAATCACCTAACGTATACATGATTCACCTTTGTTAATTTGTGCGAACTGGCGTAATCAATTGAATGAACCCTTGTTCATTTCCTTCTGGAACCAATGTAAACGGTCTAACAGAAGAAATAAAACGAATAACAACTTGTTCACTGTCAATAGCTTTGAGCGCTTCAATCAAATAAGTTGGATTAAAGCTAATAGACAAATCCTCTCCTGAAACGGCGCTCGTATCGATCTCTTCATTTACTCGCCCAACTTCTGGTGAATGAACGTGGGAAGAAACCACTCCATTTTTGAACTCTAATTTAACCGTTCCGTTTTGAGTCGCATTTGAAAGAAGACGAGCACGCTCCATTGCAAATCGAAGGTTGGCCACATTGAAGGTTGCCTCTGTATTGAATTCTGTTGGAATGAGACGGTCTGTATCAGGATAATTTCCTTCTAGCAAACGGGTATAAAAACTAATGTGTTCACTTCTAAATAGAATTTGATTGTTAGCAAAGAAAACCTCAACTGTTTCAATATCATCAGAAAAAACAGAGGTGAATTCACGAAGAGAGCGACTTGGGATGACAACATCAAAGTTGTCTCCATTTTTCTCCAGTGTAATCACTTTTTGACTCATACGGTGAGAGTCTGTTGCTACTGTTTTTAGCTCTTTATTATCCGATAAAACAAAGTGAACACCTGTCAAAATTGGACGACTTTCTTGTACACTTGCTGCAAATGCTGTTTCATTAATTAATTGTTTTAATAATTTTGTTTCCAAAACTAATGGATTACTTGCAGCAATTTCTTGAATACGTGGATATTGATCTGCATCTTTTCCTTTAAGTGTAATTTCTGATTTTCCACTTGTTAAAAGAACCTGTTTTTGTTCAATCTCTTTAAAATCTAAAGTAACATCTGGTAAACTTGAAACCACATTAATAAAGAAAGTTGCTTCCAATAAAATAGAGCCTGGAGAGGTCACCAATAAACCAGCATTTTCATCTTTGATAGAAATAAAGTTTTCAATTGAAATTTGGCCATTCGATCCAGATAAGGCAACTCCTTCTGGAGTGACATCAATTTTAATCGTGGAAAGGATTGGGATAGCATTTTTTGAACTGATCGCTCTTTTGGTAGTATTTAATGCTTGTAAAAATAAAGTTTTGTTAATAGAAAAATTTATCATGGTCATTCCTTTTATTTATTTTATGATTAGTAAGTTAATAGTAATAGTAGATTGTGTGGAAGTTGTGGAAAACTCTCAGAATCCTGTCTATGACTTGAAAAGTTACTTGTTTAAAAATTGTGCATAACCCCTAGAAGTTTAGAGGAAGTTATCCACAGATTAATTTAACTTTTTCTTGATACTTTGAATTTCGAGTCGTAGATTATCATCTGTGTCGACCATACTTTTAATTTTTTCATAGGCATGAATGACAGTCGTATGGTCTTTCCCACCGAATTCTTTTCCGATTCGAGGAAGTGAGTTGTCCGTCATCTCTCTTGAAAGATACATGGCCACTTGTCGTGCTAGGACAATATTCTGAACTCTTCGAGAACCTTTGATTTCTTTTACACTGACTCCATAAAAGGCTCCAACTGCTTCCTGAATTTTTTCAATGGGGATGACAAGCGTCTTGCTATTATCGTTTTTACGAGCTCGAATAGCTTCAGCTGCAACATCGATCGTAATTTCTTTTAGTTTCTTAACCTTCGCCATTAAAGAAATATCATTTAAGGCACCTTCTAAGTCTCGGACATTTGAATCAAACTGACCAGCTAGATATTCTAGTGTGTCATTAGGAAAAATATAGTCTAGATCTTCAATTTTATTCCGTAAGATAGCAATCCGAGTTTCAAAATCAGGTGGTGTTATATTTTGCGTTAGTCCCCATTTGAAACGAGTAACTAGCCGCTCTTCAAGACTATCTAAATGATCCGGACTTCGATCGCTTGTTAGAACAATCTGTTTGTTGTCGCTATGGAGGGCATTAAAGGTATTAAAAAATTCCTCTTGAGTCGTGACTTTCTTCCCACCAAGTGACTGGATATCATCGATCAGTAAGAGATCAAGACTTCGATAGGTATTCTTGAACGTCTTCATTTCTCCTAATCGAAGGTGTTCTAAAAATTCATTAATAAAGGTTTCTGCTGGGACATACTTAACCCGTGCATTTGGAATATTTTCTAGGATTTGATTTCCAATTGCGTTCAATAGGTGAGTCTTTCCAAGCCCTGGTCCACCATAGATAAAGAGAGGGTTGTAAGTTGTTGCAAGATTTTCAGAAACTGCAAGCGCTGCTGCTTTCGCCCAAATATTTCCATCCCCTTGCACAAAATTATCAAAGGTGTACTTTGATTTCAGACCTGTATCAATTTTAGGCAACGGTTCGGTTGTTAAGCTACCTGAAGATAATCTCCTATTCTCACTGCTATGACTACTAGGAATTTCTTCGGTATCTTCAAAAACGAAATGGAACTTCAAATCTGTATTGTAGACTTCAAAGCTGGCTGTGATCAAAGCATTTTTTAGATTTGTTTCCCAAAATAATTCTTTATAATTCCCATCAAGATAAATGGTAGCCGTCTCTCCATCGATTTTGACTAATTTTGAATCGGCGACAAAAAAATCATAGGCACTATCTTTTAGTTGTAATTGGGCTAATTCTAAAAAACGAGACCAAAATTGCTCTTCTTGTGACACTATCAGACTTCCCTCCTTTTCTTGAATTGTATCAAATCATACGTACTCCTATTCTACCACAAACAAAAATAGTTTTCCACAGGCTAAATTTCATGAAATTAAATTATAGTTTTAAACTTTTCCACAAGTTGTGGATTTAAATTCACATTGTTTTTAAAAGTTATCCACAAAGTGGGGATAACTAGAGAATATCCTTATTTTTCTTCTATTTACAAAAGATTTTTATGGTGGAAAAGCTTGTCAATATAAAAAATAAAAATAACAGCCTTATTTAAGGCTGTTGATAATTCGTTGGTATTCATCAAGACTGGAAAAAGAAATTTGGATAGTTCCTTTATTTTGAGAAGAGGAGTGTATCGTCACATCTGTTCCTAATATTTTTTTCAATCGTTGTTCCTCTTCTAGTAGGAAATTTTCTTTTGTTTTTTTATTTTTCTGTTTTCTTTTTGAACTGATCTTATTTTCTAATGTTCGAACATTTAAATGATCCTGTTTGATTCGCTCCAACCAAAAGCGCTGCTCTTCCTCATCAAGAGGAACAAGAACACGCGCGTGAGCCGAAGAAATATCATTTTGAATGACTGCTTCTTGAACAGAGGGAGCTAGATGTAACAAGCGAAGCATATTGCTGATATAGGGTCTAGATTTCCCCATAAATTGAGCGATTTGGTCGTGCTTATAGCCATGATCAACGAGCTTTTGGTAGGAGATAGCTTCTTCAATTGGATTGAGATCTTCTCGTTGAAGATTTTCAATAATGGCTTGTCGCATCATTTCTTGATCCGTTAACTCTTTAATAATCGCAGGAACAAGCTCTAATCCAGCAATTTTTGAAGCTCTAAAACGTCTTTCACCTGCAAGCAATTCAAAACCAATTATTGGAGATTTTCTGACAATAATGGGTTGAATTAAGCCATTTTCTTTGATTGACTGAGCCAGTTCTTCTAATTTTTCTTGATCAAATACTTTTCTTGGTTGGAAAGGATTGGTTCGAATGTCCTTTACCGCTATTTTTTCTAATTTTTCCATCTTATGAATAGAATAACACACCTTTACAAATTCGTAAAGGTGTGTTTACAAGTATGTCAAGAAAGTGAAAGTTAATCGCTCAGATCCTCAGTTGATTTTGTCAACTTGATAGAAGTTGTTTGTTGTTTTCCATCACGATAGAATGTGACCTTGATTGTATCATTGATTTGGTGAGAATAGAGGGCGGATTGTAAATCTGCAGTTGACTCGATATCTGTATCATCGATCTTTGTGATGACATCATAACGTTGCAATTTATCTGAAGCAGGCATATTTTCAAGTGTTGAACGAACTAGTACTCCTCCAGAGATTTTTCCAGGAAGTTTTAATTGGCTTAAATCAGAAGTTGAAAGGTTGGATAAATCCATCATTTGGATTCCAAGAGCTGGTCGAACTACTTTTCCTTTTTCTTCTAGCTGTTTGATAATATTGACAACATCATTTGCAGGAATAGCAAATCCCATTCCTTCTACTGAAGTTTGTCCATTATTTGAAATTTTACTTGAGGTAATCCCAATGACTTGTCCTTGAATATTGATTAATGGCCCTCCAGAGTTCCCTGGGTTGATGGCTGCGTCTGTTTGTAAGGCGCGTGTAGAGATATTTTGTCCATTATCAGCTTTCAAATTCACATTGCGACCTTGGCTAGAAATGATCCCTTGAGTAACAGAATTCGCATAATCAGTTCCAAGAGGGCTACCGATTGCAATTGCAGTCTCACCGACTGTTAATTGGTTTGAATCTCCGAATTCAGCTACTGCCTTTGCTTTATCCGCACTAATGCGAACGACTGCAATATCAGAATAGACATCTGATCCAACTACTTCTCCAGGCACTTTATTCCCATCTGCTAAAAGAATGTCTACTTTTTTAGCACCATTGATGACATGGGTGTTGGTAACAAGGTAGGCATATTTTCCTTCTTTTTTATAAATGACCCCAGAACCTTCACTAGAAATTTGTGAGTCAGAGTTTTCTTCTTTTTCAAATAACCCTTGATTCGAAGAATCAGAATAAGTAATCACAGAAACTACAGCATTTTTCACCTTGTCTACGGCCTCACTAGTTGAGGTTGTATTTTTATAAGCTGTTTTAACAGTGGTTGAGTGTACTTGCTTACTTTCAGTATTTGAAGTAGAAGAATGAGAGGTTTGTAAGGTTAAAAAGGTTCCAAGAATACCACCTAGAAAACCTACAACAAAAATGAGGGCTACGTTTCCAATTTTTTTCAGTAAATTAGATGAAGATTTCATATTTTCCTCCTAAGGATATCAAATTGTCTAGAGTATAGAAAAACTTTCTTAATTATATCTTAAATAACTAAAGTTATCCACAATTTGTGGATAACTTGTAGAATTTAGTTGAGAAATGGCTTTAAAAAGGACTTTATAGAATAGATTTCCTTTCTATAGCTGTGGATTATTTGTGGAATTGAAGAATTATGCTACAATAGGGGAATGAAAATTAAATTGATAACCGTTGGAAAATTAAAAGAAAAATACTTAAAAGATGGGATCGCGGAGTATATTAAAAGGCTTGGTCGATTTGCAAAAGTAGAACAGGTTGAGTTAGTTGATGAAAAAACTCCAGATCGTGCTAGTCAACTCGAAAATCAACAAATCCTTGAAAAAGAGGGGGAACGAATTCTCTCTAAGATTTCAGATAAGGAATATGTGATTGTATTAGCCATCGAAGGAAAACAATTTCCTTCAGAGAAATTTAGTCAAACGATTGACCAGATTATGACATCTGGTTATTCAAACCTTACTTTTGTTATTGGAGGCAGTCTTGGTCTGTCTCCTGAAGTGAAAAAAAGAGGAAATTTATTAATGAGCTTTGGTCAATTAACTCTTCCTCATCAGTTGATGAAATTAGTGTTGGTGGAACAAATCTATCGTGCTTTCATGATTCAACAGGGGAGTCCTTACCATAAATAACCTTGACGCTCCTTCCTTTTTCTGCTAAAATGAAGTAAGTTCGGTCTCATAGCTCAGCTGGATAGAGCATTCGCCTTCTAAGCGAACGGTCGCAGGTTCGAATCCTGCTGGGATCAAATGAAAGATGCAGCTTTTGCTGCATCTTTTCTTTTATGTTAAAATGTATAAATTTTCATTATCTATTAATTTTTGTATACTTTGCTATAGATTAATAGTAATGAAATGATTTATTAGGAATATTTTAAAAAAGAACTAACAATCCCTATATAGTGCAAAGTGTAGATTATATAAATTGTGTAAAATAGTTTTCATTCATGTAACAAAAACATTAAAAACATTACAATTTTACCTATTCCCTTTAATTTTAGGCTATTTTATATTATAATTTTTTGTATATAAAATTTTATTTTTTTATAATAATACTAGAGTATAATAAAATAGAAAAAACAAAGTGGGAGAGTTTGTGTGATTCAGTCATTAATCTTGTCTTTTCTCTTGGGAGGGATCATTGTTCTGACGTTTGCATTAGTGGACGAAAAAATCTATCAGGAACATCAATTTGCATTTATCTTTCTGCTGAGCACCTTTGTTCTTCTTTTTGAAAGTCTCTTAGTATTTTTAGATGTGACTTTATTTTCAAATATTCGACTCTCTGATTTAAATATGCTTTTATGGCCGGTTTATTTATATCCTTATTATCATTATGCCAATCGGACGAATCGCTTGTGCGCCATTTTTTATTCTTTTTTTACTTATTTAGCGGTTGAAGGAACAGCAACTTTTCTGACGATAATTGTCTCTTCAGTGTTGGGAGATGCTGTTGTAGCAGCTTACTCGATTGTCTACAATATGTGCATTCGTTTGGTCTCTTTAGGAATCATTTTGAAGTTAATTGACTTATTTGAATTTGATTTCACTCCTTTTTATGAGAAAGAATTTGAAAAATATTTAAAGAGACTCATCTGTGTTTATTTTGCTATATTTGTAGTGATTAATTTTGCTTTATGGATTAGTGAACAAGCGCAATATAAAAATTTTGGGAGCATGTTGGCAACGATTTGTTTTTTCTCTTTTGTAGTCAGCTTATTCCATATGAAAATCGAGCGAGATCAGTATCGTAAAAATTTAGAACTGGAGTATAAAGAATTTTCTGAGCAACAAATGAGTCGGTATATGGCTGAAATTCAAAGTCTCTATTCTATTGTTAGGGGATTTCGTCACGATTTGGGAAATTTAGTTATTTCTATGTCATTAGCCATTGAGGAAGAAAATATTCCAGAAATACAGAGAATCCATAGAGAAGTATTGGAAAAAGGTTATAAAGAGATCAATACAGAAGCATTATCAGGATTCAACTTGGTCAATATCAAAGATTCTGCTTTACGAAGTATTTTGATTCGAGGCTGGTTGGATGCAAGAGATGCTGGGGTAGAGATGACCTTTGAAACGAGTGAACCAATCGAGCAACTACCAGTTGATTTATTAGATATCGTGAGAATCGTTGGGATTCTAGTGACAAACGCTTTGGAAGCTTCAAAAGAAGCAGAAGAAAAGAAAGTTCATATTGCTATTTTCTCTATTTCAAAAATTGTTTACTTAGTGATTCATAATACAACAAATGAAATCACTTTTGATATTAGAAAAATATATGAAGAAGGCTATTCGACAAAAGGAGAAAATAGAGGACTAGGATTAAATAATGTGAGAAAAATCTTAGCAAATTATGGAACGATGTTTTTAGAAACAGAATTGCAAGGAAATCGTTTTTTACAAGTTTTGAAGATTGGAGGATACGAACAAGAATGAAGATTTTTTTATTAGAAGATGAGCTCTCTCAACAGATACGGGTAGAAAAACATATTGCAGAAATTGCTAAGGAATTAGAAATTAAACTTGAAGTGATTTCTACCGGTAAAATTTCGGAATTTGAAAATTATATCCAGCATTCGGATATCCACCAATTATATTTTCTAGATATTCATATCCAAGACAATGAGTATTGTGGGCTGGAAATTGCTCAAAAAATACGAGAAGCAAATCCTTATGCCATTATTGTTTTTATTACTACAAAATCAGAATTCGCTTCGATTACCTATCGTTATAAAGTATCTGCCTTAGATTTTATTGATAAAAATTTGAATGAAGATTTATTTAGATTAAAAATTAAGGAGTGTATTGAGTACCTAACGACTATTCAAATTGGAAATGATGATTTGACAGATTATTTTGAGTATGACTTTAAGGATAAAAAGATAAAAATTCCATTTAAGGATATTCTTTATATTGAAACTGTTGGTTCGGCTTATAAATTAAACTTAGTTGGGAAAAATTTTCAAAAAGAAATTGCGGGAAGTTTATCAGATGTCTTGGAGAAAGATGTGGAGGAGAGATATTTCAGTCCCCATCAATCTTTTATCGTGAATAGAAGTATGATCATTGGAATGGATAAGAAAAAGAAACAGCTACTGTTGAAAGAAGGCTATTCTTGTCCAATCTCAAGAAGCAATATCAAACGTGCCAAAAAATTAATTGAAGAGCAAAATTTAGAATTTAGTGCTTGACAATTAGTTAAATTTTGATATAATGGGATATGTTCTGTTAATGAATATATGGTCCGTTGGTCAAGGGGTTAAGACACCGCCTTTTCACGGCGGTAACACGGGTTCGAATCCCGTACGGACTATACCTCATTCCGCCATAGCTCAGTTGGTAGTAGCGCATGACTGTTAATCATGATGTCGTAGGTTCGAGTCCTACTGGCGGAGCTAGTATAGCACCCATTTGGGTGTTTTTTTGTTTTGAAAAAGGCTAGGATAATTACTATCCTAGCCTTTTATTTATAAGTGAACCGATGGTTAGATTCCTTAACTTTTTCGTCTTTTTATTTGTCTCCATTCGTAGAGAAAAAAGAGAATGATTCCAACGAAAAAGGCAATGAGTCCTTCAATGAAGCCTTGGGGAACAAATGTTAAGGTGACTGTTCCGGATCCTTTTGAAACACGAACTCCCATTAATCCTTTCTGGATGCGATGAATTTTGATAGGTTTTCCATTTTGTTTAGCTGACCAGCCTTTATCATAAGGGAGTGTAAAAATAAGGGTAGTGTCTCTATTTGCGTTATAGGCTGCTACCAATTTGTTTTTCTTTTTGTGAATAGCAACTTCTTGCTGACGAATGCTAGCGATAGCTTGTGTGTATTGGTCAAGATCCAGAGCAAAAAATTCTGGTGTATCAAAAGAGACTGTCGAATTTTCTGGAAAACTCATACGAATAGTAACTGTTTCCTCTGTGTCAAAATGGCCAATCGAAAAGAATGGAAAGGCATTATCAATGGTATAGCGTTGAGTCTGTCCATTGTAGCTGATTTCAATATCTTTCCGATCATCGTTTGAAAATTGTAAATTTGGAACATTGACATATAGTTGGCTATGGGCAGGAACCGTTACTTCATATTGAATACTTGCGTAGGATAGATGACTATCTTCTTCAATTTTTGCAGTTTGCAACGAAGATGTAGTATTTTGTGAAGTAGGCGAGAGAATATTTAATTTCTTATAAAATTTATATTTTTCATCTGTGATTTGATGGATGAATCGTGTCTGATTATCCAGTGTCAAATTCGTAAAGGAAGTATTTTTATAAGGTTTTGCTGACAGAAAGGCGATTGGTAAGGCATATTCGTTTTCTGAAAGTGAGACTCCATTTTTGGTTGCAATCTCTTTAAATCCAAATTTTTGAACAGGTTGTTGGCTTAAATTATAGCGAACACCAAATAGACTATCCATTAAAATAGAATTGTTTTGGTATCGAAGATTGAGGTTAGTTCCTTCAGATTTAAATCCTAGTTTGTCCAATGTCGAGCTAGCATCCGTATTTCGTACAGATGAAAATTGAGAAATTCCATTATAACCATACTTCATGCTATCATTGCCCGTTTGTGGCTGTAGAATCTCAGTCCGATAATTAGAGTCTGTCTTCTCTCTTACTAAGGATTGGATGGCTTTTAAGTCTCGTTCATAGGATGACCGAGAAGCAAAGACCCATTCATTCGCAATTCCTTCCATTTGATAATAACTATTCACCGATAATTCAAAGATGGAGAAAAAAAGGATCGAAAGATAGAAAAGTCTAGGCGGTATCTTTTTTAGGATAAATCCTAAACAGACCAAATAGAAAGCAATTAAAAATTCAAAAGTAACAATAAAATTGACAGCATCTAAAAATTTATAGTGACTGCTGTAAAGGACAGTTGCTCCAAATCCTAGAATAAGGAGGAAATTAGCAAGACTAAAACGAATCCAAGTGATCTCCTCTATTCGATTTAGTACTTCTCCTGCCATCAGAATAATCGTCAAAGAAAAGATCCAAGAGTATCGATGAAGAAACATATTTGGCGCGTGCATACCTTGCCAAAGGAGATCTAATAATTGAAAACGAAAACTCAAAATAAGAATGGTCAAGAGTATAAAGTAAGAAAGTTTCACGTGAAACTTGATCGACTTTACAAAGAAAAAGGTGATCGCTAATAGAAGTGGAAATAATCCCACGTAGATCATTGGAATTGATCCATATTTAGTAGTGTCAAAACTTCCAATGAAATTTTTTGCAAATACGTCAAGATACCAACTTTTTTCTGTAAAGATACTGTCAACCTTTGAAAAACTTTCTCCATGAGTGCGTAAATCTAAGAAGGTTGGATATAACATCACAAGGCTTGTTATAACTGATAAAAGAGATACAATTACAAAATGAAAGAAGCGTTTTCCAATTACTTTGATGTCCCATGACAGTTGTGTCAAGTACCATAAAATAAGAAAAATAGACATCATAAACCCAAAATAATAATTTTGGATAAACAAGCTGGTTAAGCTGATAAAGTAGAGAATCTCTCCCTCATTGTAAATGAGTTTTTTGAATCCATAAAGAATTAATGGTGCTAGGATAAAAACATCTAGCCAAGTTTTGATTTCAATTTGGCTGATAGCAAAGCTCATAAGAGCAAATGAGGTTGAAAGGGTAAGAACCAGGGATCTAGGAATTTTAGAAAACATTCCATGTAAACTAATATAAGTGCTTAACCCAATAGCTCCAAATTTAAGAAGAGTGATGAGGTAAACAGCATCCGGCATGGATTGTGCATTAAAGAAGTAGACAAGAGGAGAAAAGAAACTTCCTAGATAATAGCTACTGAGTGCATAGAAATTAATGCCTAGTCCACTTTGAAAACTGTAAAATAGGCTATCTGTCCCGTGTAAAATATTTCGAAGTGTGGTATCAAAAATGACATACTGATGATAACCATCTCCTAATAAGGGGGATGTATCACTGTTCCAGTAGATTCCTTGCGAGAGGTAAATAAAGAACATCATGATAGCTGGAATCAGGAAAGAAGATACTATAAAAAGGGATGTTTTTAGCTTTGTTTTATTCATATATTTCTACTGAAAGAGCCTGAAATCATTATTTCAGGGCTCTTTATTTTTATGATTGACTCCAAAGTTCTTTCACTTTTGCTTGAACTTCTTCATTTTCAAGAAACTCATCATAGGTTTCATCAATACGATCGATTACGCCGTTTTTTGAAAGAACGATAATATGGTTGGCGAGTGTTTGAATGAATTCGTGGTCATGGCTGGCAAAGATAATCGATTCTTTAAAATTCTTCAATCCATCATTCAAACTTGAGATAGACTCCAAATCCAAGTGATTGGTTGGATCATCTAGTACAAGAACATTTGACTTGAGGAGCATCAATTTAGACAACATGACACGAACTTTTTCTCCCCCTGACAAGACGTTGACAGACTTGTTAACTTCGTCACCCGAAAAGAGCATACGTCCTAAGAAACCACGAAGGAAAGTATTGTCATCTTCTTCTTTACTTGCAAATTGACGAAGCCAATCGAGAATACTTTCACCACCTGCAAAATCACGACTGTTGTCTTTTGGTAGATATGATCGACTAGTTGTAACTCCCCACTTGACAGTTCCTTCATATTCAATATCATCCATCAATGCACGGATCAAAGCGGTTGTTTGAATATCGTTCTGTCCGATAAGGGCGGTTTTGTCACCAGGACGTAAGATAAAGCTGATATTGTCAAGGATGGTTTCTCCATCAATCTTGACAGAAAGATTTTCAACTGTCAAGAGATCGTTACCAATTTCTCGTTCTGCCTTAAAGTTGATGAATGGGTACTTCCGACTAGATGGAACAATTTCTTCAAGTTCAATCTTGTCAAGCATTTTTTTACGCGAAGTTGCTTGTTTTGATTTTGAAGCGTTGGCTGAGAAACGTGCGACAAACTCTTGTAATTGTTTAATTTTTTCTTCAGCTTTTGCATTTCTATCTGCTTGTAATTTTGCTGCAAGTTCAGAAGATTCTTTCCAGAAATCATAGTTTCCGACGTAAAGTTTAATTTTTCCAAAGTCGAGATCCGCCATATGGGTGCAGACTTTATTCAAAAAGTGGCGGTCATGGGATACAACGATAACCGTATTTTCAAAATCAATCAGAAAATCTTCTAACCAGGTAATGGATTGAATATCCAATCCATTGGTCGGCTCATCCAAAAGAAGGACATCTGGTTTACCAAAAAGGGCTTTAGCTAAGAGAACTTTCACTTTATCCCCATTGGCTAACTCGCTCATAGTTTGATAATGAAGGTCTTCTGAAATATTTAGATTTTGAAGCAATTGAGATGCTTCACTTTCTGCTTCCCATCCACCAAGTTCGGCAAACTCACCTTCGAGTTCAGCTGCACGGACACCATCTTCATCAGAGAAATCTTCTTTCATGTAGATAGCATCTTTTTCTTTCATAATGTTGTAGAGCTTTTCATTTCCCATAATGACAACATCGATGACCCGCTCATCTTCGTAGTCAAAGTGATTTTGACGCAAAACAGACAAACGTTCATCAGGGCCAAGAGAAATATGACCGGTTGTTGGTTCAATATCTCCAGCTAAAATTTTTAAAAAGGTTGACTTTCCAGCACCGTTGGCACCGATGAGACCGTATGTATTTCCTTCTGTAAAGTTGATATTGACATCGTCAAACAATTTTCGATCACTAAAACGTAGTGAGACGTCTGATACTGTAAGCAATGATTTTCTCCTCTTTCTATAATGTCTTCATTTTACTAGAAAATAGGGGAAAATTCAACTTTTTTACTGTCAATTTGTTTTTACAATGATGTAAACGAAATTGACAGTTTAGTAAAGTGTTAATTCCTTACAAACATAGAGGATAGACTAACATTTTCAACTAGAAAGTGCTATAATGATAGGGATAACGATTAAGGAGAAGAGTATGACAAAACCCATCATTCTGACAGGAGATAGACCGACAGGAAAACTCCATATTGGCCACTATGTTGGTTCTTTAAAAAATCGCGTCTTGTTGCAAAATAAAAACAAGTATAATATGTTTGTTTTCCTAGCAGACCAGCAAGCTTTGACAGACCATGCAAAAGATCCAAAAACGATTGTAGAATCTATTGGTAATGTTGCTTTGGATTATCTGGCAGCTGGACTAGATCCTGAAAAAGTTACGATTTTCATTCAAAGTCAGATTCCTGAATTAGCGGAATTGACCATGTATTACATGAATCTTGTATCTTTGGCGCGACTTGAAAGAAACCCAACTGTAAAAACCGAGATTTCTCAAAAAGGTTTTGGTGAGAGTATTCCAACAGGATTTTTGGTATACCCTATTTCACAAGCAGCCGATATCACAGCATTTAAAGCGAATTTTGTTCCAGTAGGAAATGATCAAAAGCCAATGATTGAGCAAACCCGTGAGATTGTGCGTTCCTTTAATCATGCTTACAACACAGATACTTTGGTGGAACCGGAAGGGATTTATCCTGAAAATGAAGCAGCAGGACGCTTACCTGGTTTAGACGGAAATGCTAAAATGTCTAAATCGTTGAATAATGGCATTTATCTAGCTGATGATGCGGATACTTTAAAGAAAAAAGTGATGAGTATGTATACCGATCCGGATCATATTAAAGTAGAGGATCCAGGAAAAATCGAAGGCAATATGGTGTTTCATTACCTGGATGTATTTGGCCGTCCAGAAGATTCAGCTGAAATTGCAGAAATGAAAGAACATTATCAACGTGGTGGACTTGGTGATGTAAAGACCAAACGATATCTTTTAGAAATTTTAGATCGTGAATTAAGACCAATTCGTGAAAGACGCCTTGAATTTGCAAAGGATATGGGTGAAGTCTACTCTATTCTTGAAAAAGGAAGTGAACGTGCTCGAAATGTAGCAGCTCAAACATTGGATGAAGTCAAATCTGCGATGGGAATTACCTATTTTAAAAAATAAAACGACTTCATTAATAGCGAACATTTTATACCGTTCATTGATAGTTACCAATAAATGATTGACAAATTGCCATAGAATGGTATGATATTAACAATAAAAATTCGAGCCTTGCTCAAATAAAAAGAAAAGAGGATCCAGCTAATGTCTAATTGGGACACAAAGTTTTTGAAAAAAGGGTTTACATTCGATGACGTGCTTTTGATTCCAGCAGAAAGTCACGTATTGCCTAATGATGCAGATTTAAGTACACAATTAGCAAGTAATTTACGCTTGAATATCCCAATCATTACTGCTGCTATGGATACAGTGACTGAAAGTCAAATGGCAATTGCTATGGCACGTGCTGGTGGACTTGGTGTTATCCATAAAAACATGTCAATTGAGCAACAGGCAGATGAAGTACGCAAAGTAAAACGTTCTGAAAATGGGGTTATTATTGATCCGTTCTATTTGACTCCGTCTCATACAATTGCAGAAGCAGATGAGTTGATGGGACGATACCGAATCAGTGGTGTTCCTGTTGTTGAAACACTTGAAAATCGTAAATTAGTTGGTATCCTTACAAACCGGGATTTGCGTTTTATTTCTGATTACAATCAACCCATTTCAAATCATATGACAAGTGAAAACTTGGTAACTGCACCGGTTGGAACCGATTTGGAAACAGCTGAACGCATTCTACAAGAGCACCGTATTGAAAAATTACCATTGGTAGATGAAAATGGTCGTCTTTCTGGCTTGATTACAATTAAAGATATTGAAAAAGTTATTGAGTTTCCAAATGCGGCTAAGGATGAATTTGGTCGTTTGCTTGTGGCTGGTGCCGTAGGGGTTACTTCAGATACTTTTGAACGTGCAGAAGCTCTTTTTGAAGCTGGTGCAGATGCTATTGTCATCGATACTGCTCATGGACATTCTGCGGGTGTTCTTCGTAAGATTGCAGAAATTCGTGCTCACTTCCCAGATCGTACCTTGATTGCAGGAAATATTGCAACCGCTGAAGGTGCTCGTGCATTATTTGATGCAGGGGTAGACGTAGTTAAGGTCGGAATTGGTCCAGGATCAATCTGTACAACTCGTGTTGTTGCAGGGGTTGGTGTTCCTCAAGTGACTGCCATTTATGATGCAGCCGCTGTAGCTCGTGAATATGGAAAAACGATCATTGCTGATGGTGGTATCAAGTATTCAGGAGATATTGTCAAAGCACTCGCAGCTGGTGGAAATGCGGTTATGCTTGGCTCAATGCTTGCAGGTACAGATGAAGCACCAGGTGAAACAGAAATCTTCCAAGGTCGTAAATTTAAAACATACCGTGGTATGGGATCTATTGCAGCAATGAAGAAAGGTTCTAGCGACCGTTACTTCCAAGGATCTGTCAATGAAGCCAATAAATTGGTTCCTGAAGGAATTGAGGGACGTGTTGCTTATAAAGGTTCTGTAGCAGATATGGTCTTCCAAATGATCGGTGGTATTCGTTCAGGTATGGGGTATGTTGGTGCAGCAACCATTCAAGATTTACATGATCATGCACAATTTGTTGAAATGAGTGGTGCAGGATTGAAAGAAAGCCATCCTCATGATGTGCAAATCACAAACGAGGCTCCTAACTACTCAGCACAATAAATTTACACATTTGTAAACAAAAATAACAGCATCTTGACAATTCTGTCAAGATGCTGTTTTGATATGACCGGCTTGAACAGTGAAAATTTTCAACTCTTCAGGCAGGTCTTTTAAATGATCGAGAGTGGTCGTTGTAATAAATGTTTGAATATTATTAGAGATGGTTTCAAGTAGTTGAAGTTGACGATAATTGTCAAGTTCGCTCATGACATCGTCAAGTAATAAAATAGGCTTTTCTCTTGTGATTTCTTCCATCAATTCGATTTCTGCTAATTTTAGAGAGAGAACAACACTTCGATGCTGGCCTTGACTACCAAAGGTAGCATTCATATTATTGATAAAAAATGCCAAATCATCCCTGTGAGGCCCAATACTTGTTGTTTTCCTAAAAATATCCTTCTGACGGTTTTTTTCCAACATAGAGAGAAACTGCTCTTCTATATCATTTCCTTCTTCAGAAAAAACAGTTGACTGATATTGAATCGATAGGTCTTCTTTGTTGTCAGAAAGTCGAGTGTGTTTTTCTTTTGCTTTAGCTTCTAATTTTTTAATAAACTCAAGCCGATGATGGATGACGCGACTTCCAAAACTAGCTAGTTGTGAATCTAAGACCTCCAAAAATGTAGCATCAATTTTTTCTGAATTTTTTAGATAACTGTTTCTTTGTTTCAGTACATGGTTGTATTGAGATAAGTCGGATAAATAGAGAGGTTTCATCTGACCTAATTCAATGTCAATAAACTTTCGACGCCCTGCAGGTGATCCTTTGATCAGTTGCAAATCTTCGGGTGCAAAAAGGACAACATTCATATGGCCAATATAGTTCGATAATTTGGCTTGTTTCAAATGATTTACCTTAGTTATCCGACCTTTTGGTGTCAAGGAAATTTCTAATGGAAGGGGACCAGTTTCTCTTTGCAATTGGCCAGAAACTTTAAAATCGCTGGATTCAAAATAGATGAGATCTCTATCATTTCGTGTTCGATGACTTCTGGTTAAAGCTAGAAAATAAATTGATTCGAGAATATTGGTCTTTCCTTGAGCATTTTGACCTAGGAAAATATTTAATCCAGGATGAAACTCGACTTCAAGTTCTTGATAATTACGAAAATGTTGAATGGATAAGTGTTTTAACCACATTAGGAGATACCAGGAAAGCGAATCGCTTTTTCTTTTTTGTTAGTCTTTGTCGGTTGTTTCTTTTGTTGTTGATTGAGTTGCTTGACAAGTTTAGCAACACGTTCCTTTTCTTCCTTCTCTTTAAGATGCTCTTCTATTTCTTCTTGAGAAGGTTCAAGAATGGTGATAGTCATGCTCAGTTCAGGAATGTCAATTTGATCATTGACACGAAGTTTACGGCCTCTCCGTTGTTCTAATTCATCATTAACAAAGACTTCTTTTTCTTGAAGAAAGGCTTTGATTGCACCACCACTCTGTATAATACCGAGTTCTTTTAAGATTGCTTGTAATGTAATAAAGTCATCAAATAATTTGTAATTCATAGTTCACCTCTTTGCGTGTTATTATACCATATTTTTAGTTTTTCTAGGGTAGAGAATGTTGAGTGATTTGAGGAGCTTTTTCACAGTTTGAATTAGGATTTTAGTGTGATTTCGTGTTATAATGAAAGTTACTATTGAGTAGAACGAGGATGAAAATGGAATTAGTAAAGGGCGTGAATCTTCACTTTCTTCAATCAAAAAAATTTAAAACCAATAAAATTAAAGTCCGTTTTTCATCGCCATTAGATGAAAATACCGTGGCTGCGCGTGTTTTAGTAGCCTGTATGATGGAAACTGCAAATCAAAAATATCCAACTTCACAATTATTCCGTGAAAAATTAGCGAGTCTATACGGGGTAGAATTGTCCACCTCAGTCTCTAAGAGGGGTCGTGTTCATTATGTTGATTTGAATATTTCCTTTGTGCGCGATGACTTTTTGAGCAAGAAAAATGTTCTTACTGATGAGGTTTTGGACATTATAGAAACTATCTTCTTTTCACCTTTGGTAGTAGAAGATCACTTTGACAGTGATACATTTGACGTTGAAAAGAAAAATACAATTTCCGATTTGGAGTCGGAAATTGAAGAGCCTTATTATTATGCACATGGGCAATTGAATCAACTATTTTTTGAAGACGAAATAATCGGGATGTCAAGATTGGGGAAAGTTGATTTAGTTAGACAAGAAACAGCTCAAAGTTCTCTTGAACAGTTTCATCAGATGCTCCAATTAGATAACATTGACTTCTTTTTCATAGGTGACTTTAATGAGGTCGCTATTGTGGATCGAGTGAACCAGTTTGAATTCAAGCCACGTGATAACAATTTGTCTGTCACCTATCAACAACTTTTTACAAATGTTGTAAGAGAAAAGTTAGAGCAAAAACAAAACCAACAATCTATTTTAGAATTAGGTTACCATTTTTCTACCCAGTATGGAGAATCTCTCCATATCCCTCTAGTTGTATTAAATGGGATGATGGGAGCTTTCTCGCATTCGAGACTTTTTCAAATAATTCGTGAGAAAGAAGGCCTTGCTTATACTATCTCAAGCCATTTTGATATTTTTACAGGCTTCATGAGAGTTTTTGCAGGCATTGATAAGGAATCTCGTACCAAAGTAATGACCTTGATTATGAGACAGTTGAATGATTTAAAACGAGGCAAGTTTACAGAGTCAGAGCTTCAATTGACAAAAGAAATGTTGGTGAATACGACCTTATTAGCACAGGATCGGCAAAATACCTTGATTGAAAGGGAATATCTGAAAACGATCCTAGGAAAGAAAGTCCTTTCTTTAGAAGAGTGGTTAGAGTCCATCGATAAGGTTAGTAGAGAAGAAATTATTGAAGTGGCAAAAACAATTAATTTACAGTCTGTTTATTTTATGGAAGGAAAGTAGTGTAAAGATTGAAAATTAAAGAAAAATATTATGAATCAGTTGGTGAGCAAGTTTACTTTACACGCTTGTCAAATGGGTTGACTATTCATTTAATTCCCAAAGAAGATTATTATGAAACCTATGGAATAATCACAACTAAGTTTGGCTCAGTGGATACACGAATTATAGTGAATGGTGATGAAAGGCAATATCCTGCAGGAATTGCTCATTTCTTAGAACACAAAGTATTTGAAGATGAAAATGGTCAAGATTATTTAAAAAAATTCGTTCATTTAGGATCGGAAAGTAATGCCTTTACAAGCTTTACAAAGACAAGTTATCTTTTCTCAACAACTTCAAAAATCCCTGAGAATATTCAATTGTTATTGGAGATGGTTTCAAAGGCTTCCTTTACAGAAAAATCTGTATCTAAGGAAAGAGAAATCATTCAACAAGAAATTGGAATGTACCAAGATAGTCCAGACTATCGATTATTTTTTGGTGCTTTAGAAAATTTATATCCTGGAACACCGTTAGCAGATGATATTGCTGGGACTTGGGAGTCTATTTCTGACATTACAATAGATAATCTCCGTGAAAACTTTGATCTATTCTATCATCCCTCTCAAATGCACTTATTAGTGATCGGAAACTTTTATGTTGATGAAGTATTGCAAGTAGTAAAGGAATATGATCTAGTTCCTCTTCATCCATCTGTGGAGTTAGAACGTTTTCCTGTAGAAAAAAATGAAGTAAGATTGAATCAATCTTGTAGAATGGAAGTTGCTACTCCTAAGTTGGCAATTGGAATTCGAGGAAATGATATCATTAAGGAAGAGGAAAAATTTCGTTATAAATTGATGTTGAAATTACTGTTTTCGATGATGTTTGGTTGGACTTCGCAACGGTTTCAAAGTTTATATGAAGCTGGGAAGATTGACAACTCATTGACACTTGAAGTCGAGGTTGAGGAATTATTTCATTTCGTTATTTTGACAATGGATACTCAAGAACCGGTGTCCCTATCTCATCAATTTAGGTCAGCGATCAAACAATTTGAGAAGGATCCAGATGTGAATCAAGAACATTTGGATACGATTAAAAGCGAAATGTTTGGTGATTTCTTACAAGGTTTAAATTCGCTTGAGTATAGTGCCACTCAGTTTGAATATTTTTCAGACGGTAGCACTTCTTATGATCTTCCAAAGATTTTACAAGGTATTAGTTTACAAGATATCATCAAATTAGGGCGTCAGTTCATCGACCAGGCTGAGATGGTTGATTATATGATTTTTCAAAAGTAGTAAACAATGTATCAAGAAGGGAAAACATGAAGAAGAGAACGATTGGTCAAGTGTTAAGACTGTCAAGAGTAAATTTACACTTAAGTTTACAGGATGTGTCAAATAAGACAGCTATTGAAATTCCTTATATAGAAGCGTTGGAAAACGATGAGTTTGATCTATTACCGAGTCCCTTTTACGCTCAGATCTATCTTAAAAAGTTAGCATGGGCTTTGGGATTAGATGAGTCCATCCTATTGACAGCTTTTCGCGAAGGAAAAGAATTGTTATTTGATGAAGAAATACTTGTAGATGACGAAGAGCTTCATTCAAGAAAATTAAGACAGAAAGCGAGCTGGTTACCAATCCTGTATTATCTACTAGTTAGTTTTGCTATTCTTGGTTTTGTGATTTATATCGTATATTTTTATGAGTTTACAACATCTGTAAAATAGATGTAAAGATAGTTTATTTTTTGGAGGAAGTATGAAAAAAGAAAATATTCCTAATGCATTGACATTAATTCGGGTTGTAATGATTCCTATTTTTATTGCTATTTTAAGTTTAAGTCACTCTTACTTAGGACATATTGTAGCGGCAGTTATTTTTGCAATTGCTAGTATTACAGATTATTTAGATGGCTTTCTTGCACGTAAATGGAATGTAGTGAGTAATTTTGGTAAATTTGCCGATCCAATGGCAGATAAATTATTGGTCATGTCAGCCTTTATCATGATGATTGAATTAAAAATGGTTCCTGCTTGGATTGCAGCCGTTATCATTTGTCGTGAGTTAGCTGTTACTGGTTTGCGTCTTCTACTTGTTGAGACAGGTGGTACAGTTCTTGCTGCAGCCATGCCAGGAAAAATTAAAACCTTTAGCCAAATGTTTGCCATTATCTTTTTGCTTTGCCATTGGACTCTTCCAGGGCAAGTGTTGCTTTATATTGCTTTGATTTTCACAATTTATTCTGGTTACGACTACTTTAAGGGAAGTAGCTATCTCTTTAAAGACACATTTAAATAAATGAAACAGATGATTGAGCTAAAAAATGTATCCTTTCGATACGATAAAACAGTAGAAGAGTATCAAATTGACACGGTTTCGTTTCACGTGAAACAAGGAGAGTGGCTTTCGATTGTTGGACATAATGGTAGTGGGAAATCTACAGTTGTACGTCTGATTGATGGTCTTTTGGAAGCTGAGTCTGGTGAGATTTACGTTGATGGAAAACAACTGACTCGTGAAACTATATGGGAAATCCGTAGTAAAATTGGGATTGTATTTCAGAATCCTGATAACCAATTTGTTGGTGCGACAGTAGAAGATGATGTTGCCTTTGGTTTAGAAAATCAAGGAATTCCACGGGAAGAAATGCTTCAACGAGTGGAGAAGGCTATTGAGCAAGTTGGTATGCTGGAGTTTAAAGATCGCGAACCATCTCGTTTGTCAGGTGGTCAAAAGCAACGAGTGGCCATAGCAGGTATTATCGCCTTGAGACCAACTATTATTATCCTTGATGAAGCAACTAGTATGTTGGATCCAGAAGGTAGAGAGGACCTAATGGCAGTAATGAGAAAACTTCAGAAAAAGTTTCAATTAACAATTATCTCCATTACCCATGATTTAACCGAAATTGCCTTAAGTGATCGAACACTGGTATTTCAAAAAGGAAAACTAGAGTCTTCTATGACGCCGCGGGAATTGTTTTCAAGAAATGATCTGAATGAGATTGGATTAGATAAGCCTTTTAGTAAGCAGGTCCAAGAATCTCTCAGCTCGCATTTTCCGCTAAAGCAGGACTATCTAACAGAAAGTGAGTTATTAGACCAACTATGGGAATCTCTTTAAAGAATGTCTATTATACTTATCAAGAGGGAAGTCCTTTTGAAGGGCGGGCGCTTTCTGATATTAGTTTGGAAATAAAAGATGGATCTTATACAGCCATCATTGGGCATACTGGTAGTGGCAAGTCTACTTTGTTGCAATTACTAAATGGTTTACTGCGTCCGACTAAAGGAACGATTCAATTCGAAGATTTTGTTTTAGATAATCATTCTGAGCCAAAAGAAATGAAGTACCTGAGAAAAAAAGTCGGTTTAGTTTTTCAATTTCCAGAAAGTCAGCTATTTGCGGAAACCGTTCTAGCTGATGTAGCCTTTGGACCACAAAATTTTGGAGTACCTAAGGATAAAGCGGAGGAAATAGCCAAAGAAAAATTAGCGATCGTTGGTTTAGAAGAGTCTATCTATGATAAAAGTCCATTTGAACTATCTGGTGGACAGATGAGACGGGTTGCGATCGCGGGTATTTTAGCTATCGAACCAGATATTTTAGTATTGGACGAGCCGACAGCAGGGCTAGATCCTGCTGGAAGAAAGGAATTGATGGCGCTGTTTGAGACATTACATAAAAATGGGATGACCCTAGTTCTGGTAACTCATACGATGGATGATGTAGCAAATTTTGCTGATACCGTATTTGCTTTAGAAGCGGGAAAACTTGTCCTGAACGGATCCCCAAGGGAAGTGTTTCAACAGGTTGAGTTTTTACAAAAACTTCAATTAGGAGTCCCACAAATTACGAATTTTGCTCTTCAATTGAAACGAAGAGGACTTCCTTTGGACAGACTACCAATCAAAATTGAGGAACTAAAGGAGCTGTTACTTCATGAATAATATGATTTTAGGAAGGTATATTCCTGGAAACTCCATTATCCACCAACTAGATCCTCGTGGGAAGTTGCTCTCAATGTTTTTATTCATATTTCTTCTGTTTTGGGCAAATAATATCCAGACAAATGTTCTTCTCTTTGGTTTTATTTTTATTTTAATGTATCTAACGAGGATTTCGGTTAGTTTTTATATTAAAGGTTTAAAATCAATGATTTTTATCATTGCTTTTACAACCATTTTTCAATTATTTGCGACCTCTCAAGGAACTATTTTGTATCAATGGTGGTTTTTTAAATTAACCGACCAAGGATTGATGCAAGCCGCCATCATATTTTGTAGATTTATTTTAATCATTTTTTATTCGACGATTTTAACCGTGACGACGACACCATTGAGTTTAGCAGATGCTGTTGAAAAGATCCTCACACCACTAAAAATTATTAAAGTTCCAGCACATGAGATTGGGTTAATGCTATCTATGAGTTTGCGCTTTGTTCCAACTTTAGTGGATGATACGAATCGAATCATGAATGCGCAAAGGGCGCGTGGTGTTGATTTTGGTGAAGGAAATCTATTAAAAAGGATCCGTTCCTTCATTCCGATTCTCATTCCTTTGTTTGCCTCAAGTTTTAAACGCGCAGATGCATTAGCAATTGCGATGGAAGCGAGAGGGTACAAAGGCGGTGAGGGACGAACACGCTATCGGACTCTGCAGTGGGGAGTAAAAGATACCCTGGCATTGCTCGTTATTCTGTGCCTCATGTTGATAGTTTTTTATCTAAAAAATGGATAGAGCTAGTTGTATTGGTTCAAAAATAAGGAAAAAGCGCTATACAAAGCGCTTTTTACATTAAATTCACATATTCTTGTAACATTTGTAATATATTCTACAATAAACTGTAACATTTTGTGTGTATGATAGAATTATGTTCGAAAGGAGAATAGAATTCATGAACAGTAAAAAGTTCCAATGGACAGTCACTTCCCTACTTTCAGCAGCATCACTTTTCATTTCAGGTATTGCTACAGTGAATGCTGAAACTTACGAAGTGAAGTCTGGAGATACTCTATCAAAAATTGCACTAGAAAATAACACTTCAGTAGAAAATATTATTGCATCTAACAATCTGACCAATGAAGATTTGATCTATGCAGGACAAATTATTGAGTTAGGTGAGCGTTCAAAATCTATGATTGATAAAGTTGCTCCACAAGAGCAAGCAAAAACTGCTGAAAGTGCACCTACAGCAACTGCAACAGCACAAGCTGCTCAAAAACAAACAACTTATGCAGCAAATGCTGCAGTGACTTCTGCACAATCAACAAATGGTGGAATTGTTCTATCAAATGGGAATACTGCTGGAGAACAAGGATCTTATGCGGCTGCTCGTATGGCTGAAATGACTGGCGTACCTGCTTCTACTTGGGAAGCAATCATTGCCCGTGAATCAAATGGTCAAGTAAATGCAGCAAATGCTTCTGGTGCCAGTGGTTTGTTCCAAACAATGCCAGGTTGGGGTTCAACTGCAACAGTTGATGATCAAATCCAGGCTGCATACAATGCATATAGCTCACAAGGTTTATCAGCTTGGGGTTATTAAAAAAATAGGTTTACAATTTGTAAACCTATTTTTTTAATGTCTCAAGAATGTCAAGTGGAGAGTGACAAATAAAATCTGGTGAGTAAAGAAGTAGCTCGTCAAGATCTCCAAAACCCCAAGTGACGGCCATGGTTTTTATGCCCACTGTTTGACCTCCAATGAGGTCAAATTTTGTGTCTCCAATAATCACTGTCTCCTCTTTTGGAAGGTCATTGATTGACAAGGCGTATCGAATGACATCGGCTTTGTGGATACGATCTGAATTTGATCCATAAATTCCTTTAAAGTATTTAGCGATACCTAAATCTTGACACATCTGTAAAGCCACTGGTTCATGTTTTGAAGTGGTTACATAAAGAGGAATGTTTTCGTCTTGTAATGCTTTCAAAGCTTCTACTATCTGAGGAAACAGAGTTGATTTGTATTGACCTTTTTCATGATAATACTGGCGATAGATCATCACTGCTTGATCTACCAAAGTTTCAGGAAGGGTAGCTTCAAAACTAGAAATCAAAGGTGGTCCCATAAAACTACGGATGGTTTTGAGATCGGGTTGAGGAACCTTCAAAGTATCGAATGTATGTTGAAAGCTCTCTGTAATTCCCTTGGAACTGTCAACTAATGTTCCATCTAAATCAAAAAACAAGGCTTGCATGTTATTCTCCAAATATCTCTTTTTGTAATCTACGTCCGGTTGGTGTTGCTGCCAATCCTCCTTCAGCTGTTTCTCTAAAGGCAGTCGGAAGACTAGAACCAACTTGGTACATGGCGTCAATCACTTCATCAACAGGTATTTTTGATTCAATACCTGCTAAGGCCATATCAGCAGCAATGAAGGCATAGCTGGCTCCCATTGCGTTTCGTTTGACACATGGAACTTCCACGAGTCCTGCTACTGGATCACAAATGAGACCAAGCATGTTTTTGATGACAAAACAGACTGCCTGACTCGCTTGATAAGGAGTTCCTCCAGCAGCTAGTGTCAATGCTGCCGCACTCATAGCTGAAGCAGAACCAACTTCTGCTTGACAACCACCTTCTGCACCTGAAATAGAAGCATTATTGGCGATGACTAAACCAAAAGCTCCAGCTGTCAGTAGAAAATCTAATTGTTGCTGACGGTTTAACCCTAATTTTTGAGTTGCTGCAGTGAGAACTGCGGGAAGGCAGCCAGCAGATCCTGCAGTGGGTGTTGCGCAGACCAGTCCCATCTTAGCATTGTGTTCGTTGACAGCAATAGCATTCTTCGCTGCGGTTAGGACGGTCAAGTCAGATAACGTTTTTCCTGATTTGATATAGCGATCTAATTTTGCGGCATCCCCACCGGTTAACCCACTACGAGAGTGGTTTTCATTTAATCCTAACTTTACAGAATCAATCATCACTTCTAAATTACGGGTCATTAATCGTAGGACTTCTTCTCGTTCACGACCAGTTAGTTCAAATTCAGTTGCAATCATTAACTCTGCGACATTTCCTTGGTATTGCGTGCTTGCTTGTTCTACGAGGTCTACAATTGAATAAAACATATGAACTCCTTATTTGAAAAAGTTGACATTATGAAGATGAGGAATTTTACGGATATCTTCGATCGCTGCTTCACAACTCCTTGAGTCAACTTCTATAATCATAATCGCTTTTTCTCCAGCTTTTTCCCGCGTCACATTCATTTGTGCAATGTTAATATCATAGCGAGAAAGAGCTTCTGTCACATGAGCGATCATTCCAGGGACGTCCTGGTGAACAATGATAATGGTTGGAGTATTCATATTTAGCGAGATAGCAAAGCCATTTAACTCAGTAACCTGTATGTTCCCACCACCAATTGAGATTCCAGTGACAGAAATCGTTTTATGATCATTTTTAACAGTAATAGTCGTTGTGTTTGGGTGAGGAGCATTGCTTTCTTTTTGAATAGACCAAACAATCCGAATGCCTCGTTCATGTGCAATTTTTAGACTATCTGGTATTCTAGGATCATCTGTATCCATTCCTAAGATGCCTGCCACTAAGGCTAAATCTGTTCCATGACCACGATAGGTTTTTGCGAAGGAATTAAATAATTGGAACTCAACTTCTTTTGGCTCCTCTCCAAAAATAGAAGAAACAATTTTACCAATTCGAACAGCACCTGCAGTGTGACTACTGGATGGGCCGATCATCACAGGTCCAATAATATCAAAAACTGATTGGAATTTTAAAGAGTTCATGCTCTGCTCCTTTGTGATCACTTTACTTCATTATATCAGATATGGCTGATGATTTCTTCTATTTTTCCCGAAATATCTGAGAAATCTTAAAGGGGGCTTAAAGCATTTATATTATCCTGGATTTTTAGTATTTCTAACATCTGACTGAAATATTTGACACATTATTTCAATAAATATGAAATATTTCTTGTGTAGTATAGAAGTATACCAATAAAGGAGTAAATAATAATGAATAAAAAACAAATGATGAAACGAATGATTGGACTTAGTTTACTTGCAGGACTTTTCCTTCCAATTGTAGCGAATGCAGATTCTTATACTGTAAAATCAGGTGATACTTTATCAGCTATTGCTAAAGAGAAGAACACAACGGTTGATGCAATTGCTAAGAAAAATAAGATTAGTAACGTGAATCTCATCTCAGTTGGTCAAGTTCTTGAGATTGAAGATGCAAATACAACGCAGAAAACTACGGAGCAAGCTCCTGCTAGTAAAACTGATACTACACAAGCAACAACTACTGTCTCTGCTTCAGATGGCTTGAGTGCGGAAGACGCGGCTGCTAAGGAATGGATTGCTCAGAAAGAGTCAAGTGGTAGCTATACAGCACAAAATGGCCAATATTATGGCCGTTACCAATTAACTATCACTTATTTGAATGGTGATTTATCACCTGCAAACCAAGAAAAAGTAGCCAATCAATATGTTGTCAACCGTTATGGATCATGGTCAGCAGCTAAAAATTTCTGGTTGGCAAATGGCTGGTATTAAATTCGTTTGAAAAGAGTTCTTGAATAGGACTCTTTTTAAATTTACAGACTTGTAAACCCATCGATCCTGATCAACAAAAAGAATAGTAAGATGCTTGTTTTCTAATATAAAGCGTGTTAAAATGGTAACTGCTCAAAACGACCTTCAATCGTTAAAGCAAACCACGACCTTCAATCGTGAGAAACGAAAAGATGGGAGAAATCTATGAGTGATAACTCGAAAATACGTGTTGTTGTTGGTATGAGTGGTGGTGTGGATTCATCTGTAACAGCTTTATTATTAAAGCAACAGGGTTACGATGTCATCGGCATCTTCATGAAAAACTGGGACGACACAAACGAAAATGGCGTCTGTACGGCTACAGAAGATTACAAAGATGTAGCAGCGGTTGCAGACCAAATTGGCATTCCTTACTATTCTGTCAACTTTGAGAAAGAATACTGGGATCGTGTCTTTGAATATTTCCTTGCTGAATACCGAGCTGGTCGAACACCAAATCCGGATGTCATGTGTAATAAGGAAATCAAATTTAAGGCCTTTTTAGATTATGCTATGACACTCGGTGCAGATTATGTAGCGACAGGGCACTATGCGCGTGTGGCGCGTGATGAAGATGGCATTGTTCATATGTTACGCGGCGTTGACAACGGGAAGGACCAAACTTATTTCTTAAGCCAGCTGTCACAAGAACAACTTCAAAAAACCATGTTCCCATTGGGACATTTGGAAAAGCCAGAGGTTCGTCGTCTAGCTGAAGAAGCTGGATTAGCAACAGCTAAAAAGAAAGACTCAACTGGGATTTGCTTTATCGGAGAAAAGAATTTCAAAGAATTTCTAGGGAACTACCTTCCTGCCCAACCAGGTCGAATGATGACCATCGATGGACGAGATATGGGTGAACATGCTGGTTTGATGTATTACACAATCGGTCAACGGGGTGGGCTTGGAATTGGTGGCCAACAAGGTGGAGACAATGCTCCATGGTTTGTAGTTGGGAAAGACCTCAGTCAAAATATTCTTTATGTCGGTCAAGGCTTCTACCATGAAGCATTGATGTCAACAAGTTTACAGGCTAGTCAAGTTCATTTTACACGAGATATGCCAGAAGAGTTTACATTAGAGTGTACAGCTAAATTCCGCTATCGTCAGCCTGACTCCAAGGTGACTGTACACGTTAAAGGTGACAAGGCAGAAGTGATTTTCGCAGAACCTCAACGAGCCATTACACCAGGACAAGCTGTTGTCTTTTACGAAGGTGAAGAGTGTCTAGGCGGTGGCTTGATTGACAATGCTTATCGGGATGGAAAAGTTTGTCAGTATATTTAGATTTTCTAGGAGGAACGAAAGTGTTTCAGTTCTTTAAGAAAAAAATAGAGAACACAAAGACTATCTCTGACTATAAGAAACAGTATTTGAGGGAGAAAACGACGGAGTCAATTGAAGCTTTGTTCAAGGAATTGAAGCAATCTAAAGTTTGGGTTCCCTTTAATGTCTCTTTAATGGATGGGAGTGACGAACAAGAAGGTGTTCGTCTAAAACCGGATATTCTACGAAAGGGAGACGACTACTTTTATCCTTGTTTCTTGACGGAACAGGATATTCCTAAAGATTATTACGATCGTTTTTCTTGGCTACAAATACCTTTTACGGACTGTTTATTTACTGCAGAAAGGATAGGAAAGTTTCCAGTGAGAGGGATTGTTCTAGATGCATTTTCTGATCCAGTTGAGATTGACAAAGGAGTTTTTGAAGCAATCCGTCAATCTTAGTATATTTAAATTGACAAATTTTCTCAATTTGCTACAATAATAAAAGCAATAGAAATGATGGTCAAAGCTCATGGATGTTGCAGGCTTTTTTGTCCTGCACTTCTCAGAGTTTTGACTATTTTTGTGTGATTTCGAAAGGAAGTAAAATGAGGCAACAGGATTTTCGAACGAAAATAGGTTCTACTGTTTTTGGTGTGAGGGCGACTGCTTTGATTGTAAAGGATAACCGCTTGTTCGTCATAGAAGATGAGGACGGCTGTTATACAATCGGAGGTGCTATTCAAGTCAATGAAACTACAGAAGATGCTGTAGTTCGGGAAGTCAAAGAGGAACTTGGTGTCACATCTACAGCAGGTCCGTTAGCTTTCGTGGTTGAAAATCACTTTGAACAAGCTGGAATCCACTACCATAACATTGAATTTCATTATTTTGTGGACTTGCTGGAAGATGCACCTTTGGTCATGCAGGAAGATACAAAGCAATTACCTTGTCGTTGGATTGCTTTAGATGATTTACATACTGTTGACCTGAAACCGGCCTTTTTAAAATCAGCCCTACCAGAATGGGACGGAAAATTACGACACATCCATCTTGAGAAATAGGAGAAAAAATGACATATAATTTTATTGAAGAATACGATATCATTGTAATCGGTGCGGGGCATGCGGGAGTAGAAGCTTCTCTAGCTGCTAGCCGTATGGGTTGTAAGGTCTTACTTGCGACTATTAATATTGAAATGCTGGCTTTTATGCCTTGTAATCCCTCTATTGGTGGTTCTGCTAAGGGGATTGTCGTGCGTGAAGTCGATGCCCTCGGTGGAGAAATGGCAAAGAATATCGACAAGACCTACATCCAAATGAAAATGCTCAATACTGGTAAAGGTCCTGCAGTTCGTGCACTTCGGGCTCAAGCAGACAAAGAACTTTACTCAAAAGAAATGCGGAAAACGGTTGAAAACCAAGAAAATTTAACTCTTCGCCAAACCATGATTGATGAGATTTTGGTGGAGAATGGTGAGGTTGTTGGTGTAAGGACTGCGACTCACCAAGAGTATGGGGCAAAGGCTGTTATTGTCACTACTGGGACAGCTTTACGCGGAGAAATTATCATTGGAGATCTCAAGTATTCGTCAGGACCTAATCATAGTCTAGCTTCTATCAATTTGGCCGATAATCTCAAACAGCTAGGATTAGAAATTGGACGTTTCAAAACAGGGACGCCACCTCGTGTAAAGGCGTCGTCAATTAATTATGACGAAACGGAAATTCAACCCGGAGATGAAGCTCCAAATCATTTTTCTTATACATCGCGTGATGAAGATTATGTAAAGGATCAGGTTCCTTGTTGGTTAACTTATACGAATGGGCATAGCCATGAGATTATCCAAAATAATTTACACCGGGCACCTATGTTTACAGGGGTTGTAAAGGGAGTAGGTCCTCGCTATTGTCCGTCCATTGAGGATAAAATTGTCCGTTTTGCTGACAAAGAGCGTCATCAACTATTTTTAGAACCTGAGGGACGAAATACAGAAGAAGTCTATGTTCAAGGGCTGTCAACGAGTTTACCAGAGGATGTTCAACGGGATCTCGTCCATTCTATTAAGGGACTTGAGAAGGCAGAAATGATGCGAACGGGTTATGCAATTGAGTATGATATGGTTTTGCCTCATCAATTGCGCGCAAATTTGGAAACTAAGAAAATTTCAGGTCTCTTTACAGCTGGCCAAACCAATGGAACGTCTGGCTATGAGGAGGCTGCTGGTCAAGGGATTATTGCAGGGATCAATGCGGCTCTAAAAATCCAAGGAAAACCAGAACTCATTTTGAAACGCAGTGATGGTTATATTGGGGTCATGATCGATGATTTGGTAACAAAGGGAACGATCGAACCGTATCGCTTGTTAACAAGCCGTGCAGAATACCGTCTGATTTTGCGTCATGATAATGCCGATATGCGCTTGACAGAAATGGGACGAGCAATTGGATTGGTAGATGATGAACGTTGGCAACGTTTCGAAACTAAGAAGTATCAGTTTGAAAACGAGATGAAGCGTTTGGATAGCATTAAGTTAAAGCCTGTAAAGGAAACCAATGAGAAGGTTGCTGCAATGGGCTTTAAACCATTGACAGATGCTGTCACTGCTAAAGAATTCTTGCGAAGACCAGAAGTCTCTTATCAAGATGTGGTAGAATTTATCGGTCCTGCAGCTGAAGAACTGGATGATAAAATCATTGAATTGATTGAAACTGAAATTAAATATGAAGGCTATATTTCAAAAGCAATGGACCAAGTTGAAAAAATGAAGCGTATGGAAGAAAAACGAATCCCTGCGAATATTGACTGGGATGATATTGACTCTATTGCAACCGAAGCGCGTCAAAAATTTAAATTAATTAATCCAGAAACGATTGGTCAAGCAAGTCGTATCTCAGGTGTCAATCCAGCGGATATCTCTATTTTAATGGTTTACTTGGAAGGTAAATCTCGGAGCATCTCCAAAAACAAAGCAAACCACTAATAAAATGGGGCTGAGATGATGTTTCAGCCTCAATTTTATGGATTGAAATTTGTTGTTACTATTTACACAGTTGTAAATCTTGTTTACAAAGTAGTGAAGCGGAGGAAGAGCTTTTTACTGGTCGATCTTCTCTGTAATATAGAGAGAAACCTCGCTTTTTACCTCTATTTATGGTATAATTCCGAGAAGAGGTTTATGATGAAAAAATTTCGTTTATCGTTCATCCATTATGTGTTAATTGGTTTTATTTCATTTGCAATTTTAGCAATTTTTTTAAGAATCTTTGGCAAAGGCTATGTAACTCTCATTGCAATTTTTTTAGTCTTAGCTGGATTGATTGCTTTATTTGAATACCAGTTACAAATTTCAGAGTTAGATGAATTAGAACAAATACAATATGTTAACCATCAGGCAGAAAGCGGATTAGCATCCCTCCTTGATAAAATGCCTGTTGGAGTTATCAAAATTAATGAAGAGTCAAATGAAGTAGAGTGGTTCAACCCTTATGCTGAATTGATTTTTTCAACAGATGATGGGGACTTTGATGTTGAATCATTGAAAAAGTTACTCAATACTTTGTTTGAGGATAAAGGACATTATGTCACTGTAGCCGATAAGAAATATTCTGTTTACTTTGATCAGACGTCTAGTGTTGTTTACTTTTTTGATGTTTCAAGTGAGTATGAAGCAACTGTGGGATTGGTGACAACTCGTCCCGTTATCGGTATTATTTCTGTTGATAACTATGATGATCTAGAAGATGTCATTTCAGACTCTGATATTAGCAATATCAATAGTTTTATTGCCAACTTTGTAGAAGAGTTTACAGCTCATTACCATATGTTTTACAGACGTGTGGGGATGGATCGTTTCTATTTGTTTACAGACTACACGGTCTTAGAACAATTGATGGAATCAAAATTTTCAGTCATCGATCAATTCCGTGAAGAAGCTAAAAATCGTGAGCTACCTATTACCTTAAGTATGGGATTCTCGTACGGTGACGGGAAGCATGATGAGATTGGTAAAGGGGCTCTCTTGAACCTAAACCTTGCAGAAGTTCGTGGTGGGGATCAAGCGGTTGTCAAGGAAAATGATGAACAGAAAAACCCTATTTTCTTTGGTGGGGGAACAGCTTCGGCTGTGAAGCGGACTCGGACTCGCACACGCGCTATGATGACAGCTATTTCAGATAAGATTAAATCCGTTGATCAAGTCTTCATTGTTGGACATAGAAACTTGGATATGGATGCTTTAGGAGCGTCTGTGGGAATGCAGTTTTTCTCTAGCAATATTTTGGCCTCCTCTTATGTGGTCTATGACCCGCATGCAATGGCTAGTGATATTTCAAGAGCGATTGCGAAACTAGAAGAAGAGCAGGTAACGAAAATCCTTACCCTAGAGGAAGCCATGCAAATGGTGACGGATCGCTCTTTGTTAATTATGGTTGACCATTCTAAGACAGCTTTGACCCTTTCTAAAGAATTTTATCAGGAATTTCAACAGATTATTGTCATTGACCATCACCGTCGGGACGATGATTTCCCTGAAAATGTTCTGATCACCTATATTGAAAGTGGAGCAAGTAGTGCGAGCGAATTGGTTAGTGAGCTTATTCAGTTCCAGAAGTCGAAGAAAAATCGGTTAACGAAGATTCAAGCTAGTGTCTTGATGGCTGGGATCATGCTGGATACTAAGAACTTCTCCACACGGGTTACGAGTCGGACCTTTGATGTGGCGAGTTACCTTCGTTCAAGAGGTAGTGATAGTGTAGCCATCCAGGAGATCTCTGCAATTCAGTTTGACGAGTACCGCGAAGTGAACGAACTGATCTTGACTGGTGAAAAGATTTTGCCGCATATCATCGTAGCTTGTGCCAATACGACTAAAGCCTATGATTCAGTAACCATTAGTAAGGCTGCTGATAGTATGCTGGCCATGTCTGAGGTGGAAGCAACCTTTGTCATTGCTTGTAATCAAAGTGGAACTGTCTCGATTTCTGCACGTAGTCGAAGCAAAGTCAATGTACAGCGTATCATGGAACAGCTTGGCGGAGGAGGTCATTTCAATTCGGCGGCTTCTCAAATTGAGGGTCAAGATTTGATGAGTATTCGTCAACAATTGATTGAGACTATTGAAAACGAAGTAACTATTGAAAAGGAGAATGTAGAATGAAAGTTATTTTCTTAGCGGATGTAAAAGGTAAAGGTAAAAAAGGCGAAATTAAAGAAGTGCCTACTGGTTATGCACAAAACTTTTTGATCAAGAAAAATCTTGCGAAAGAAGCCAATGCCCAAGCAATCGGTGAACTTCGTGGAAAGCAAAAGTCAGAAGAAAAAGCGCATGCTGAATTGTTAGCAGAAGCGCAAAAGATTAAAGCAAAATTAGAAGAAGAAGCAACTGTTGTTCAATTCACGGAAAAAATTGGGCCAGATGGCCGTACTTTCGGCTCTATTACCAATAAAAAGATTGCAGAAGAGCTTGAGAAACAATTTGGCATTAAAATTGATAAACGTCATATCCAAGTTTCCTCTCCAATTCGTTCAACAGGATTGATTGACGTCCCTGTAAAAATTTATCAAGATGTTACAGGTGTGATTAATATTCGTGTAAACGAAGGGTAAACACGATCGATAGAAAGGTTTTTTTATGGCTGAGATAGAGGAATTACGAACACAACCTCAGGATATCCAAGCGGAGCAATCAGTGTTGGGAGCCATCTTTATTGATGAGGGGAAATTGGTCTTTGTTCGTGAATATATCGAGCCTGGCGATTTCTTTAAGTACTCGCACCGTTTGATTTTTAAAGCCATGATCGATCTAGCTGACCGCGGGGATGCGATTGATGCGACGACTGTTCGAAATATTTTAGATAGTCAGGGGGATCTCCAAAATATTGGCGGTCTCTCCTATTTGGTAGAAGTCATTAATTCGGTACCAACTTCAGCTAACGCAGAGTATTACGCGAAGATTGTTGCCGAAAAAGCTGTTTTACGTCGATTGATCTCTCGATTAACGGAAAGTATTAATCAAGCTTATGATGGTGCAAGTCCTTCAGATGAAATCATTGCGGGTGCTGAAAAAGCTCTGATTGATGTTAGTGAAAACGCAAATCGTAGTGGATTTAAAAATATTCGAGACATCTTGAATATAAATTTTGGTAGCTTGGAAGCCCGCTCTCTTCAAACCTCTGATATTACGGGTATTGCGACAGGCTATCGCGATTTGGACCATATGACGACAGGGCTACATGAGGAAGAGTTGATTATTTTAGCGGCTCGTCCTGCAGTAGGGAAAACAGCCTTTGCTCTAAATATTGCTCAAAATATCGGGACAAAGTTGGATAAGACAGTGGCTATTTTCTCATTAGAAATGGGTGCTGAGAGTTTGGTTGACCGGATGTTAGCAGCTGAAGGTTTGATTGAATCCCATTCGATTCGTACAGGTCAATTGACGGATGAAGAGTGGCGGAAATATGCCATTGCTCAAGGAAATTTGGCCAATGCGAGTATTTACATCGATGATACCCCGGGAATTCGGATCACTGAGATTCGTTCGAGAGCAAGAAAATTAGCGCAGGAAACAGGGAATCTCGGTCTTATTCTGATTGACTACCTGCAGCTGATTACAGGGACTGGAAGAGAAAACCGTCAACAGGAAGTTTCAGAAATTTCTCGTCAGTTAAAAATTTTGGCTAAGGAACTAAAAGTTCCCGTCATTGCTTTGAGTCAGCTGTCACGTGGCGTGGAACAGCGCCAAGATAAACGTCCGGTTCTTTCTGATATTCGTGAATCTGGATCGATTGAGCAGGATGCGGATATTGTTGCTTTCTTGTACCGTGATGATTATTATGATCGAGCTGGTGAAGAGGACGAAGATGGAATGCCTAATAATACGGTTGAAGTGATTATCGAGAAAAACCGTTCAGGTGCGCGTGGGACAGTCGAATTAATATTCCAAAAGGAATACAATAAATTCTCAAGTATTTCAAAGAGAGAGGATCAATAAGATGAGTGATGCATTTACAGATGTTGCAAAAATGAAAAAAATTAAGGAAGAGATCAAGGCTCATGAAGGACAAGTGGTTGAAATGACACTTGAAAATGGACGGAAACGTCAAAAAAATAAATTTGGACGCTTGATTGAGGTCTATCCTTCTTTATTTATTATCGAGTATACGAACGACAATAGTTTACCAGGTGAACCAGCTAATACCTACGTGGAGTCTTACACCTATTCAGATATTTTGACAGAGAAGAATTTAATTCGTTATTTGGATTAATTCCTTGCTTTTATCGTCTAAATCAGTTATTATAATAAATACATATGGGAGTCTGTGTACAGTCTGAGAGGAAGTGTAAGCTTCGACCGCACCTGATCTGGGTAATGCCAGCGTAGGAAACAAATGAAATGTATTTTTCGTTATGAGTGACCTTGTGCAATCCGTCTCCTATTTTGGAGGCGTTTTTTATTTGTGAGAAAGGAGGTTACGATGTCTCTTGTAAAAAGATATTCAAAACAATTGATAGGATTTGCAGGTTTTAGCAGCCTTCTTGTCTTATGGCAGTTAGCAGGATTTTTAAATATCCTCCCCAAATTTGTATTACCAACGCCACTTGAAATTGGGAATGCCTTTGTACGAGATCGAGCTCTCCTGATTCATCACAGTTTGTCTACCCTTCAAGTGGCCTTGATTGGACTTGTTATAGGAGTTCTTCTTGCTGCTGGATTTGCGATTCTCATGGATAGTTTTCAATGGGTGAATGATCTGGTCTATCCTTTTTTGGTTGTTATTCAAACCATTCCGACGATTGCCTTGGCCCCTATCCTGGTTCTTTGGTTTGGTTATGGTATGCTTCCAAAACTGGTTTTGATCATTATTACGGTGGTATTTCCCATCGTAGTCAGTCTGTTAGATGGTTTTCGGCATTGCGATCAAGATATTCTGAGATTGTTTCAGATTATGCAAGCCAATCGCTTTCAGACCTTAGCTCATTATAAAATTCCTGCAGCGCTTCCTTATTTTTTTGCAGGTTTACGTGTGAGCGTTTCCTATGCTTTTATCAGTACGGTCGTTTCAGAATGGCTAGGAGGTTTTGATGGATTGGGGGTCTATATGATCCAATCGAAGAAGTTATTTCAGTATGATACGATGTTTGCGATCATTGTATTGATTTCTGTTATTAGTTTACTCGGTATGTTTCTCGTTGACCAATTAGAACGAACCATTCTAAAATGGAAAAAGGATTGACAAACTTGTAAATGGTGTAAAAATTAAATTGACAAAAATGTAAAAGAGGTATAGCTAATGAAAAAGTCAATAGGTTTATTTTTCTCAATAATATTGGGATTTGTTGTATTGAGTGCTTGTCAAAATTCTGTCAAGCAATCGTCAAGTGGTTTGAAAAAGATTGATTTTATTCTAGATTGGACCCCGAATACTAATCACACGGGTCTCTATGTAGCAAAGGAAAAAGGGTACTTTAAAGAAGCAGGACTGGATGTAGATATAAAACTTCCTCCGGAAGACAGTAGTTCTGATTTGATTATCAATGGGAAAGCTCCATTTGGTATTTATTTCCAAGATTCTATGGCTAAGAAATTAGATAAAGGTGCGGGTATTACCGCTGTTGCAGCTATCGTCGAACACAATACGTCAGGGATTATTTCAAGAAAAGATGCAGCGATCACAAGTCCAAAAGATTTGGTTGGTAAGAAGTATGGTACCTGGAATGATCCGATTGAGTTGGAAATGATCAAATCGATGATGAAAAAAGAAGGAGCTGATTTTAATCAAGTAAAATTGGTTCCAAATAGTGATTCAAATTCTATTACTCCGATTGAAAATAAGGTCTTTGATGCTGCTTGGATTTATCACGGTTGGGATGGAATTTTAGCTGAGCAAAAGGGAATGAAGACCAATTTCTTCTATATGAAAGATTTTGTTCCTGCATTTGACTACTATTCACCTGTTATTATTGCTAACAATGACTATTTGAAGTCTCATAAAGAGGAAGCAAAAAAATTCATTCAAGCGGTGAAAAAAGGCTACCAATATGCTATAGAGCATCCAGAAGAAGCTGCGGATATCTTGATCAAACAGGCCCCTGCCTTAGCTAACCAGCGTGATTTTGTACTAGCTTCCCAAAAATATCTTTCCAGTCAATATGCTTCAGACAAGGACAAGTGGGGGCAGTTTGCTCCTAAGCGATGGAATGCTTTTTATGCTTGGGCAAAAGAGCAAGGATTGGTTTCAAATGACTTAGAAGACAAAGGTTTCACAAATGAATTGGTAGGTGACTGATATTTTAACCGTAAAAGATGTAAGTTTCTCTTTTGGAGATAAAGCAGTTTTAAACAATGTATCACTAGAAGTGCAAAAAGGAGAAATCGTCTCTATTCTAGGTCCAAGTGGGGTAGGGAAATCAACCTTGTTTAATTTAATTGCAGGGATCCTTCCCTTACAAAAGGGCGCTATAGAAGTAGATAATGCCCCTATCTCCTTTGGGAAAGTCAGCTATATGCTACAAAAGGATCTTTTGTTGGAACATAAGACAGTATTGGGAAATATCATTCTTCCCCTTCAATTAAAAAAGATTCCTAAGGAAGAGGCAACATCTACAGCTCTAAAATTGTTAGATGAATTTAAATTGGGAAGTATTGCCAACCTTTATCCTAATGCGCTGAGTGGGGGGATGCGGCAACGGGTGGCGCTATTAAGAACCTACCTTCTGGGTCATTCTGTCTTCCTATTAGATGAAGCTTTTAGTGCCTTAGATGAATTGACAAGGCAGGATCTTTATCACTGGTATCTAGACAGTAAGGAACGTCTTGGTCTCACCACTCTGGTGATCACTCATAGTATCGAAGAAGCTTTGACATTGAGTGACCGGGTCTATATCTTGAATCATAATCCCGGTGAAATTATTGCAGATCTTCCTTTAAAATGGGATCCAGCAACGGATAGGGACTGGCAACAATTGCAATATAAAAAACGAATCATAGAATTATTAGCTGAATTTCATTGAAAATGTTTTGAAGGACTTTACAAAGTTTCTATTCCGTGATAGAATAAAGTTTGTGCGAAATGACAGCAGGACAAAATGAAGCTCGTCAACAGGAAGTCAGCTAGAAAAGTAACCTTTGCTGTTTGGGCGAAGGCTTTCTGAACGAATCAGGTTTGTCTAAAACGTTATTTCCTGCAAAAATTATTTTTATAGGAGGACATTTCAAATGTCACGTTATACAGGACCATCTTGGAAACAATCTCGCCGTCTTGGCTTGTCACTTACAGGTACAGGTAAAGAATTGGCACGTCGTAACTACGTACCAGGTCAACACGGACCAAACAACCGTTCAAAATTGTCAGAATACGGTTTGCAATTAGCTGAGAAACAAAAACTTCGTTTCTCTTACGGACTTGGTGAAAAACAATTCCGTAACTTGTTCGTACAAGCTACTAAAGTTAAAGAAGGAACTGTCGGTTTCAACTTCATGCTTCTTTTGGAACGTCGTTTGGATAACGTTGTTTACCGTCTTGGACTTGCGACTACTCGTCGTCAAGCTCGTCAATTCGTTAACCACGGTCACATCCTTGTTGACGGAAAACGTGTTGATATCCCTTCATACCGTGTAACTCCAGGTCAAGTGATCTCAGTTCGCGAAAAATCAGCTAAAGTTCCAGCTATCCTTGAAGCTGTTGAAGCTACAGTTGGACGTCCAGCATTCGTATCATTCGATGCTGACAAACTTGAAGGTTCATTGACTCGCCTTCCAGAACGCGATGAAATCAACCCAGAAATCAACGAAGCACTTGTCGTTGAATTCTACAACAAAATGCTTTAATTTTAAGATATACTTTGCAGAAAGCCTACTACAGTGGGCTTTTTGTTTTGTCTTAAAGGGTTGATTTCTGGGTTTGCTCTCCTTTTTGTTTTCTTAAAACCTAAACCTGATAATAAAAAAACTCCTGATCTAGATCGATCAGGAGAGACTGTTACCGTAACATTTTCATTAAAAATTCAGCCATTTGTTGAGGACTTTCTTTTTTTCCGCGCGAAACCCACATCTGACAGACTCCGAAGAAGGCATTGGTCAGATAGACAGAACTGTAGACTCTTTCAATATCTGTTAATGATTTATGACTATAGCGCTCTTGCAAACTATCAACCAGAAGAATCTGTAATTTATGTCGTAAGAAGGTTTGGATCTCTTTGGTTCCATTCTCTGTCAGAAGAACTGCAAAGAGTGGCTCCTTGGTTAGGAATTCGAACACTTCTGTAATCGCTTGGCGCTTGTCGTCTTGGTGTTTGTCAAAGATATATTCAAGCTTGTGAAAGAGTGCTTGTTGGTAGCGCTCGATCATATCGTACTTGTCTCGATAGTGGGTATAAAAGCTAGAGCGACTAATGCCGGATTCTTGTGCTAACTCAACCGTTGTGATTTGGTCGAATGATTCCTTTTCTAGTAGTCGAACCATCGCCTCCTCGATATTTCGTTTTGTTTTTAATCGTTTATTGCTCTCAGTCATCTGTTAATCCTTTTTGCACAAAATTATACACAGTGTCTAAAAATAAAGATTTCCTACTTGTGAAAATTTCTAGAAACTGTATAATCTATTATATCAGAAATTTAGACAATGTGTATAAAAAGGAGACAAAAAATATGATGAAAGAATGGAAGGCTATTCTTAAAAAGCCAACATTTATCATTGTCATGATTGGAGTTGCTTTGATTCCAGCTCTTTATAATATTATTTTTCTATCTTCCATGTGGGATCCATATGGTCAAGTTTCGGATCTTCCTGTAGCGGTTGTCAATAAGGATCAATCTGCTACATATAATGGACAAAAGATGGAAATAGGAAAAGACATGGTGTCCAATTTGAAGGACAATGACTCGCTTGATTTTCATTTTGTAGATGAGAAAGCTGCGAAAGATGGTCTTAAAAATGGCGATTATTATATGATTGTAACCCTGCCTGAGGATCTTTCAAAGAAAGCTAGCTCCATCTTAACCAATCATCCGGAACAGATGACCATTGATTACCAAACATCCAGTGGTCATAGTTTTATCGCAGGGAAAATGAGCGACACTGCGATGACAAAGATGAAGCAGTCAGTGGCCGAAAAAGTGACCAATACGTATACAACAGCTTTATTTTCCAAAATGGGATCGCTTAAATCTGGTATGGGGACAGCGGCAGATGGAAGTGCTAAATTAGCAGATGGTGCAAGTAAATTGGAAGATGGTGGTCAAACACTGTCTACTAATTTGAATACATTGGCTCGTTCAAGCTTAGCATTTTCAGATGGTGCGACTACTCTTCGTACGGGTCTAGCAGCCTATACAGATGGTGTTGGTCAATTAGGAAATGGTCTCAATCAAATGGCTGGTCAACTTCCAAACTTGGTATCTGGCGTCAATCAATTAAATAATGGGTTTGGTACTTTTAATACAGGCTTGATGGCTTACGCTACCGGAGTGGATCGATTAGGAAATGGTCTCAATCAAATGGCGAGTCAAACCCCTCAGTTAGCTTCAGGAGTTGGTCAATTAACCAGTGGTATGGGGACCCTCAATGATGGTCTTGGGAATTATACCAATGGCGTGCGTCAATTGAATTCAGGCCTATCTAACTTTTCAAATGGTTTAGCAACCTATACAAATGGAGTCGCTACTTTATCAGAAGGAGCGGGTCAATTAAGTAGTCAATCTGCTACCCTTCGAAATGGGGTTTCACAATTAGAATCAGGTATTCAAACATTATCAAGCCAGCTACAAGCTTCTACAAGTCAATCTGCTCAGATTGATCAATTGGCAGCTGGTTTAAACCAATTAAATGCAGCGATTCAAAATGCTTCAGTAGATACCAGTCAACTTTCGTCTGGATTGACGAGTATTGCGAATTCAGCTCAATCAATCCTTGCTTCAGCCCAAGCGGATCGTGCAAATGCCCTTGCAAGTGTACAAGGGACAGCAGCCTATCAAGCAATGACAGCTGACCAACAAGCGGAAATCAATGCGGCGATCTCATCGAGCCCAAGCTCGAGTGAAACGGCGGCTCAAGGAATCTTAACTACGATTCAAACGATCCAAGGTAGTTTGAATACAGGAAATAGCTTGACACAACTACAAACAGCAGCCAATCAAGTTTTACCGACAGCTTCTTCTACCTTGACAGACTTGTCAAGTGGTTTGTCTAAGATCCAATCCGCAGTTAGTGGACAATTGTTGCCAGCTAGTCAAACCATCAGTCAAGGGATCGGCGCTTATACAGCTGGTGTCGATAAAATCGCTAATGGAGCAACCCAACTTCAGACCAATAGCAGTACTTTAACAAATGGGGCTAGTCAGTTAGCAGCAGGTGTTGGTCAACTAGATAGTAAATCATCAGAATTACTTGCAGGAAGCAATCAATTAGCTTCTGGTCTAGGTGAGTTAAATGGGAAGATGCCTGCCTTGACATCAGGCATGAATCAACTGGCTTCAGGAGCGACCCAATTAACAGGTAAGTCAGGTGAATTGGTTGCCGGTGCTGGAAAATTAGCAGACGGTGTAGGACAATTGAACAGCAAAACTCCAGAGTTGGCAGGTGGTGTCAACAAACTTGTCACTGGTGTCAATCAGTTGACAGAAAAATCAGGTCAACTGGTGACTGGGGCTGATAAACTAGCCGACGGTGCAAATCAAATCTCAGATGGGTCTAGCAAATTAGCAGCAGGTGGCCAAACATTGACAAATGGTTTAGGTGAATTAGCAACAGGAAGCCAAACCTTGAGTCAAGGATTAAACGATGCTAAGGGACAATTGAATGTAGCTACAACTGAAAAAGAAAACGCTAAAATCTTAGCAGATCCTGTCACTTTGTCTAAAACAGACCATGACAATACCCCTGTGAATGGTGTCGGAATGGCTCCATATATGATCTCGGTAGCTCTCTTTGTTTGTGCCTTGTCAACCAACATGATCTTTGCAAAATTACCATCCGGTCGTCATCCTGAAAGTCGCTGGGCATGGTTTAAATCTCGCTTTGAGGTCAACGGAACGATTGCGGTGATTGCAGGAATCTTGGTCTATGGTGCCGTTCACTTGATTGGTTTATCAGCTAATCATGAGATGGCTACGCTCTTCCTTTGTGTGATTGGTAGTGTGGCCTTCATGTCTATCGTGACTGCTTTGACAACATGGCAAAGAAAGATCGGTGCTTTCCTTTCCTTGATCCTCTTGCTCTTGCAATTGGCTTCTAGTGCAGGAACCTATCCTCTTGCTTTGACAAATGGATTTTTCCAAGCCATTCATCCATTCTTGCCAATGAGTTATACCGTTTCTGGTCTTCGTCAAACGATTTCGATGACAGGAGAAATTGGAAATCAAGTGGCCTTCCTTCTGATGACTATTGTTCTTTTTGCAGGCCTCGGAATGTGGTTCTATAATCCAAAAAAATATGAAGAGGACTAATCTTCAGGAACTCCCAACAGAATGTGTTGGGAGTTTTTTGTTTCATGTGAAACAAAAATTCTCGCTTGTTTAAGCGAGAATGTAAATTATTTAAAGAAGACAACATCAGGATTCGGTGTAATATAGAGAAGTTGGTCATTTTCAAAGACCAGTTGAATGGTGTTGTTTTTATAGGTGTAAATGGTGTAGTTTGCTCCGAATTTAGAAGCTTGTTTGAGATCAACAGCCCCCATTAAAAAGGCATGCGCTTGTTCTTCTGTGATTTTTCCCTCGTGGTAGAGTTTTTTAATGTTTTCTAATTCAGTATTTTCAAAAGATTTGGCAATATAAGCAGGATCTGTAATTTGTTTTTCAGGACTTCCAAGAATTGTTTGGACAAGGGCAGTGGTATATCCTTCATAGTCCGGCGTCTGGGCAAAAATCTTATCGTCATTTCTAGAGTAGGCCGCTTTTAAGTTCCCTGTCGCATAAATCTTATCTTTTGGAGCTTCTTGAGCATTTCTAGGGAGTCCTTCTGTTGTGATGGTGTCAGAAGTGGTCTCCGTGGTAGTTGATGGAGAGCTAGAGGAATTACCTGAGCTAGTTGAGCGACTCGGGTGGCTAGAACGACTCGAGCTACTTTTTTTAGTGTTTTTCTTTTTTGAGCTGGTAGTAGTTGGTTCTTTTTTAAAGTTGATCTTAAGGTCCGGCACACAGGCTGATAGAAAAAGAAGAGACAGCAAGAGTGTGAAGAAAAGAGGGAGTGTTTGTTTTTTCATCATGTTCCTTTCGATAAGCTGATTGATTTTCTATTCTATCATAAAAAGGGTAACAAAAAAAGGTCAGGAAGAAATCCTGCCTTTATTTGTTATTATGGATGCCCCCCTCCAGGTCCACCGCCTTGAGGTCCGCCACCACCTGGAGCCCCACCGCCTCCAGGCATGGAGTTGACAATTTCCGTTTGTTTTTCACCGTTGATATAGATGTCTCCGCCAGTGTAGGTAGCAGTACCATCAAAGTCGAATCCAGATTGTCCCGTTAATTTAATGGTTCCTCCGGTAACGGTGATATTTCCATTCGAATCAATTGGATCGGTATCGCCTTGGCCAACTTCAACGTTGAGGGTTCCACCATTCATAGTGAAGAAAATTTCATCTTGGTTAGCATTAGCATTGGCCGCATTGACACCGTCATCGGTTGCATAGATGGTGATATCTCCACCGTTGATGGTGATCGATTTTCCTTCTAGACCTTCGACAGAATCGGTTACCTTGTAGGTTCCGCTATCGATGATCAGATCACCAGAAGCATGGATTCCGTCGTCTCCTGCAGTGATGGTCATTTTGTTATCTGAAAGATACATGGTTCCGACCGAAGTATCGTCATCATTATCCACCTTGACTGCATCTTCATCTGCATCGATGGTCATGGTCGTACCAGTGATATTGAGTTCGTCATTGACGTTGAAGGCATCTCCTACAGCCGTGATCTTATAGGTTCCACCTGTGATATGGAGAGTGTCATTTGCCTTGATACCGTTGTTCTTCTTGGCGTCAATGTTGAGCGTACCTGAACCATTGATGGTGAGGTCGCCTTTAGAGAAGATCACCGCATCGGCATCTTCATCATTGTTTGAACTTGAATCAGATAAGGTATTGGTCGTGCCGTCTGCTAGAGTGAGGTAGACATGACCTGCTTTCGTAGCAGAAATTGGCGCGTTGGTGTTGGTCATGGTAACGCCTTTCAAGACGATGTGAACATCATCTGAGTCACCTGCTTCGACCTTGATTTGAACTCCATTGGATTCACCAGAGATGACATAGGTTCCGGCCTTTGAGATGGTCACAGTTGATCCAGATACAGCTACGCCGTCACCTGATACACTTGCAGACGAAGCAGATAGTTTTACAGTAGATGCTTTGCTTTCATCATAAGAGCTGTCCTTGTCCTTATCTGTAAAATAGTTGGAATTGTTTGTTTTATTTTTTGAAGTAGAAGTAGTGGTTGTTTGTGCAGTATTGCTTTTTGTAGCTGATTGTGATGACGCCTGGGCACAAGCTGTCAGTAAGGTGAGGGTTGTGGCCCCCGTTAATAAAAATTTCCATTTGTTTGATTTCATGAGCTTTTCCTCTCGTTCAATTGATATGCTCCTAGTCTAAAGTTGCTAGCTGAAAGTTTCCTAAAGTTTTTCTGAAAAGAATCTTAACTTTAGTTTTCTTTAAGTTTGGCTTAATGACCAGTTAAGAAAGTCCCATTAAACTAGAAAACACGTAAGTCGTATCCATACTTACTGAAGATTAGAAGCAATATCCCCCCTTAAAGGAGTAGAAACATGAAAAAAACAATTGAGACAAGTTTTAAACGAATCGAAACAAAATATATCGTCGCAAAAGATGACGTAAAAGACTTGATCAAAGACTTAAAAGAATACGTCGTAGAAGATGATTATCCAACTTCAACTATTTCAAACATTTATTTTGATACGGAAAACTTTGAGGTCATTCAAGATGCTCTTGCGAAACAACACCGCCGTGAAAAAATTCGGATGCGGACTTATATAGAAACACCTCAAGCAGACAGTCCGGTATTTCTAGAGGTGAAGTCAAAAGATGAAGAAGGAATTGGCCATAAATTCCGCCTAGTCGCTACTTCGCAAGCCATTATCAACTTGATGACAGATGGGACAGTAGATCATCAGATACAAGATCCAGACTTAGTGCAAGAGATTCAGAGATTGCGCAAACGTTATGGTCATCGATTGGAACCACGGATGTTCATTTATTATGATCGTTTGTCTCTCAAAGAAAAGAAATCCATTCAGGGTTATCCTTATCAGAAGATTCGCGTGACAATCGATCAAAACTTAGTCTTTCGAGACCAGGCTGTTAGCCTTTTTGGTGGGAAGAAAGGAGAACCTCTACTAGAGGATGACTTCGTGATCATGGAAATTAAGGCTCCTGGCCAAGAACCTAAATGGCTAAAGGATATTTTAGAGAAGTATGGTTTGGTGAAACAGAAATTTTCAAAATATAGCTGTGCTTATCATAAATCACAAGGCTTGGATTATGCCCCAAGACCAGTTCAAGAAACGGTAGGTGCTGCCTATGTCTAATCTATTTGATTCTATTTTTAATAATGCCACAGCAGCGGTGGATCCCTTGCGCTTACTGCTGGCCCTTTTGGTCAGCCTCTTTCTAGGGTTGGCCCTATCTTGGACCTATAAATACCGAACACTTTACACTCGAGAGTTTGTCATTAGTTTGACCTTGCTTCCTTGTATGATGACCTTAGTGATCTTTTTGGTCAATGGAAGTTTGGGAACCTCGATTGCAGTGGCAGGGACCTTTAGTTTGATCCGTTTTCGTTCGGCTACGAGTGGTTCGAGAGAGTTGATTGCCATTTTCTTAGCTATGATTATAGGATTGGCTGCAGGTTCGGGCTATCTTTTATTGGCCATTTTATCAACTCTCTCTTTACTAGGGGTGTGGCTGGTATTAGAGAACAAACAGAGTAAGGCAGACCATCAACGGCGCCGTCATTTGACCATTACCGTCTCAAAACAAGATTCTGTTGCAGAACAAATCAGCCAGTTGTTGGACCAAAGTTGTTCAGAGATTGACTTTATTTCTGTCACAACGGCCCAAGCTGGAGAACAACTGACCTTGAACTACGAGGTAAATATGAAATCGAACATCGATGATTTTGTCCTTGCCAATCTATTGATTAGCGAGATTGAAAAATGTGATGTCGCTCTGACAAAGAAAGCGAAGAAAAGAAAGAATCTATAACGGCTATCCTACTTTAGGATAGTTTTTTAGGGTTTTAAGAACTTTTTAAGAAAAAGTGGTATACTGTTTCTAAAAAATTGAAGGAATCCTTTATGAAAAAGACTGCTATTTTTGAAGATGTCGTCTCTATTATGACCCATGATTCATCTACCATCAAGGATCGAAAAGGATGCGATCCAGAGCCTTTTCGAGAAAACATTACAGATGATATGACAGATGATGCCTTTCTCTATCAAGTTAAGACTTACCTAGCTAGTTTTGGGGTGATCGGGCATGTTTCCTTTCGAGATAAAAAGGCCAGTCAAAAAGGGTTTCTTTTGAGAATAAATGGACAGAAACTGTATGTTGAGGAAGCTAATGAAGATACGGGTCTTCAAGTAGGAGATCAAATCCTAGCTCTGGATGAAAGTGACTTGGATCAGATAGCTTCTCTTCATAAAGACTATTTTATTAGCAAGACCCCCGAAAGACACTATAGAGAATGGGCAGATTTGGTCTGTCAGTCAACTAGTGTCACTTTGATTCGAGAAGGGATAGAAAAGACCATTGAAGTAGTCCCTAGCCGAGAACCGATCCAGGATCATATTTTTTGGAAACGATTAGACGATGAGATTCTTTATCTTCGTCTAGATAACTTTATGGATGAAGGATCTTTGGGTCGCTTATATCAAGAGTGTTTACCGATGATGACGGAAGTCAAGTTTCTTATCATTGATGTCCGACAGAACGGCGGAGGGACGGACTCTCTATATCTTCCTCTGTTACATCTAGGCTTAGAGAAGGATCAGGGCTATGATTCGCTTGACTGGGATGATGATGGCATGGAAATTCTCTACACAGAGCGCAATGTTGACCTGCGCTTGAAAGACTTTGAGGACTGGATGCAACAGGAAGAAATTAGTCCCGAAACAGTTAAGCTACTTGAAGATATGAAAGAGAATTTGATCCACCATCGGGGGAAAGGCTATGTACCGTATCAGCAAGAAAGTGAGGAATTCTTCCCAGAGGTTAGAGGTGGCCACTATCCTGAACAGATCTTTATCTTATCAGATATTTATTGTGCTTCATCTGGGGATAACTTTGTTCAGATGATGAAGCAGTTTAAGAAGGTAACGGTGGTGGGTCGACCAACTCTCGGAATTCTAGACTACTCTAATTGTTGTACGGTTGATTATGATAATTTTTGTTTAATGTTTCCCACTTCTCGCTGTTTAAGCGTGGATCAAGGGAAAGGAATGACGGATCAGGGTGTTCTACCCGATATAGAGATTCCTTGGACACCTAGCCATTTCGAGAGAGATGTGGATCTGGACAAGTGTCTGGAGTTGATTCATCAGGGGACTGTGAAATAGAATAGGATTTCAACCAGAAAACTGATTAAAGAAAAATGCTATCGTTAAACGACTTGAATGATCTGAAATGATAACGTTTTCTACGACATTCTCACTATGTTTAAAATTGCTTACTTGGTATAAAAAATGGTAAAATAGTGAGTAACAATCAAAATGAAGAGTGAAACTTATGAAACATAAAACACTTTATAAATTTATCGGGCAGACGATCTTGTATTTCGCCATTTTCCTAGCCCTACTTTATTTCTTTAGTTACCTTGGTCAAGGTCAGGGTGGCTTTATCTATAACGAATTTTAGAAAAGGAGACTCCTAGCCGTGTCAAACCAACCAATTACTGATATGATCGAGACAATTGAACGTTATGCGCAACTACAACCAGACTATCCGGTTTACAATGTCCTTGGTGAGGAGCATACCTATGGCCAATTGAAGGCTGATTCAGATAGCTTGGCTGCTCATATTGACCAAATGGGACTTCCCGAAAAGTCACCTGTAGTGGTCTTTGGTGGACAAGAATATGAAATGTTAGCAACCTTTGTGGCCTTGACCAAATCTGGCCATGCCTATATCCCAATTGATAGCCACTCTGCCTTGGAGCGCGTGTCTGCCATTGTTGAAGTAGCAGAGCCAAGCTTGATTATTGCTATCAATGAATTTCCATTGGAAAACCCAGCTGCTCCAATCATGTCCTTGGAGCAAGTGCGTGAAGCTTATGCGGCTCAGCATGCCTATGACTTGCAACATCCGGTCAAAGGGGATGATAACTACTACATCATCTTTACCTCAGGGACAACTGGGAAACCAAAAGGGGTGCAAATTTCGCACGATAACTTGCTCAGCTTTACCAACTGGATGATTACGGACAAGGAATTTGCAACGCCAGAGCGTCCGCAAATGTTGGCGCAACCGCCCTATTCCTTTGACCTGTCTGTCATGTACTGGGCACCGACCTTGGCTCTTGGAGGAACCCTTTTTGCTCTTCCATCAGCTATCACTCAAGACTTCAAACAACTCTTTGCGACGATCTTTTCTCTTCCGATTGCGATCTGGACTTCGACGCCATCTTTTGCAGATATGGCCATGTTGTCTGAAGATTTCAATGCTGAAAAGATGCCAGGGATCACCCATTTCTACTTTGATGGGGAAGAGTTGACCGTTAAAACGGCTCAGAAATTGCGCGAGCGTTTCCCAAATGCACGCATCATCAATGCCTACGGTCCAACGGAAGCAACTGTAGCTCTTTCGGCTGTAGCCGTAACAGATGAGATGTTAGCGACTTTGAAACGTCTGCCAATTGGTTACACCAAAGAAGATTCTCCAACCTTCATTATTGATGAGGAAGGCAACAAATTGCCAAATGGTGAGCAAGGGGAGATCATCGTATCTGGCCCAGCCGTTTCAAAAGGTTATATGAATAATCCAGAGAAAACAGCAGAAGCCTTCTTCGAATTTGAAGGCCTTCCAGCCTACCATACGGGAGATGTCGGAACCATGACGGATGAAGGTCTCCTTCTCTATGGTGGACGGATGGACTTCCAAATCAAATTTAACGGTTATCGTATCGAGCTAGAGGATGTCTCTCAAAACTTGAACAAATCGAAGTATATTGACTCAGCAGTCGCTGTACCGCGTTATAATAAAGATCACAAGGTCCAAAATCTCTTGGCCTATGTCATCTTAAAAGAGGGCGTCAAAGAACAATTTGAGCGCGAAATTGATATCACGAAAGCCATTAAGGAAGATTTAGAAAACATCATGATGTCTTATATGATGCCTTCAAAATTCCTCTATCGTGACAGCCTGCCATTAACACCAAACGGGAAAATCGACATCAAAGGGTTGATTAGCGAGGTTAACAACCGATGATCGAGTTTTTGAAACAGCTCCCTCATTTAGAACACTATGGAACACCGATCTATTTTATCTACCTCATTCTAGCTTTTTTGCCGATCTTTGTGGGCCTCTTTTTCAAAAAGAGATTTCCGATCTATGAAGGACTGGTGAGTCTGATCTTTATCATTTTGATGCTGACAGGTTCGAATCTCAAGCAAATTTATGCCCTGCTCTTTTACGTAGTCTGGCAAATCTTGATTGTGTATTCCTACAAGATCTATCGTCAGAAAGCGGACAACAAGTGGATTTTCTATCTTCATTCCTTCTTGTCTGTCTTGCCCCTGATCTTTGTGAAGGTAGAGCCAGCAATCAAGAATGGGCACCAATCCTTGTTTGGATTTTTAGGGATTTCGTATTTAACCTTCCGAGCTGTCGGAATGATCATCGAAATGCGAGATGGTGTCTTGAAAGAATTCACACTCTGGGAATTCTTACGCTTTATGCTCTTTATGCCGACCTTCTCAAGTGGGCCGATTGATCGTTTCAAACGTTTTAATGAGGATTATAAAACTATTCCTGAGCGTGAAGAATTATTGGATATGTTGGAGCAAGCTGTTAAGTATATCATGTATGGCTTCCTTTACAAATTTATCCTAGCTCATATTTTTGGCCACTTATTGTTAGGTCATGTGCAGACCTATGCCTTGTCTCAAGGTGGATTCTTCAATATCGGAACGCTGGGAGTCATGTATGTTTATGGCTTTGACCTCTTCTTTGACTTTGCAGGGTATTCCATGTTTGCTTTAGCAGCTTCCAATTTGATGGGGATTAAAAGTCCCATCAACTTTGACCGTCCTTTTAAATCACGTGATTTAAAGGAATTCTGGAATCGCTGGCATATGAGTTTATCTTTCTGGTTCCGTGATTTCGTCTTTATGCGTCTCGTAATGGTACTGATGCGCAATAAAGTGTTCAAGAGCAGGATTACCACCTCAAATGTTGCCTACATTATCAATATGTTGGTCATGGGCTTCTGGCACGGGGTGACCTGGTACTACATCGCTTATGGGCTCTTCCATGGGCTTGGACTGGTCATCAATGATGCTTGGATTCGTAAGAAAAAGACCATCAATAAAGAAAGAAAAGCAAAAGGATTGGATCCTATACCGGACAATCGTTGGACCAAAGCTTTAGGGATCTTTATCACCTTTAACACAGTGATGCTGTCCTTCCTGATTTTCTCAGGATTCTTGGATCAACAATGGTTTCCAAAATTGAAATAAAAGGAGAATAGAAAAATGGATGTAAAATCACAAGTAATTGAAATTATTGACGAATTGTTTATGGAAGATGTCTCAGACATGATGGATGAGGATCTCTTTGATGCGGGTGTCCTTGATAGTATGGGAACAGTCGAATTGATTGTAGAACTGGAAAATCGCTTTGGCATCCGTGTTCCTGTATCTGAATTTGGACGTGATGATTGGAATACTGCGAACAAGATCGTAGAAGGTGTAACGGAGCTTCAGAATGCTTAAGCGTTTGTGGCTGATTTTAGGGCCCGTATTTTGCGCGCTCCTCATGGTAACAGCTTTATTATTCTTTTATCCAATCAATCATAAGCACAACTATACCGAAGAGAAAAAAGCTGCGGTTAGTCTGAATGCAGAAGGATTCAAGAGTCGTACAAAGAAACAAGAAGCACTTTCTGATCCACAGCATCGCTTTGTCCCTTATTTCGGCTCCAGTGAATGGTTGCGCTTTGATGTGGTGCATCCAGCAGTTTTGGCTGAGAAATATGACCGCAATTACAGACCCTACTTTTTAGGAGAACGCGGTGCGGCTTCTTTGAACCAGTATTTTGGAATGCAACAGATTTTGCCAGAACTCAAGGACAATACAGCTGTTTATGTAGTTTCTCCGCAATGGTTCACCAAGAAGGGCTATGATTCCTCTGCCTTTCAACAATTCTTTAATAGCGATCAGTTGAATAGCTTTATTGCCAATCACCAACAGGATGCTGCATCCCAGTATGCTGCAAAGCGTCTGTTACAACAGTATCCAAATGTCGCCTTTCAAAGTGTTGTAACGAAAATTTCTCAAGGAAAGAAAATTTCCAGATTTGATCAGTCTTTGAACCAGTTTGTTTCCCACCTTGTTCAACGCGAAGATGCTTTGTTTAGTAATCTTGCAACGCGTACAAATGGGAATTACGATAAGAAAGTCAAAAAACGTCTACAAGATTTACCAGATCAATTCTCATATGAGAAATTGGAAGAAATTGCAACGGCTGAAGCAAAAGTCAAAACCAATAACAACGACCTTGGAATCAGCAATCATTTTTACAATACTCGTTTAAAAATGAAGTTGAAGAAACTAAAAGGTTTCCAAAAAAACGAATCCTATGTTCAATCTCCTGAGTACAATGACTTGCAGTTGGTTCTAGACCAGTTTGCTAAATCTCGGATCAATGTTATCTTTGTCATTCCTCCAGTTAATGCCAAATGGATGAAATACACAGGCTTGAGCCAAGAAAAGTATGAACAGGCTGTTCAAAAGATTCGTTACCAATTGGAAAGCCAAGGATTCACCAATATTGCAGACTTTTCTAAAGATGGTGATCAGCCCTACTTTATGGAAGATACGATTCATATGGGATGGAATGGTTGGCTAGCCTTTGATAAAGCGGTCAATCCCTTTGTCACAAAGGCTGAAAAAGCACCAACTTACCATCTAAATGATCGCTTCTTCAGCAAAGACTGGGCCCAATATAAAGGGACACCAGACGAATTTAAATAATGCTTGATCAAAGGGGGCAGGATCAAATCCTGGCTCCTTGATTTGTGAGGAAAGTGACGAGAAAGTCACAAATAAGCAAGAGAGTTATCCACAGGCTGTGGGAAACTTGCTTGTAAATGGATGAAAGCAAGTCCTGATGCTTCTGACGCTTCCTCTTTTGAGGGGGCAAAAAGTGAAAGTTATCCACATTTTTGTGGATAAGTGATAAAAAACAGTGGATAAGTCAGCTGGTTTGTGAAAAGGAGAATAGTGTGAAAAAAATTTGGTTTTACGCAATCGTTCAGGGAATTGTGATCTTTTTTATTGTTGGTGGTATGACCTATGTGCTTAGGGGAGATTTCTTTTTCCGCTACCTATCCCCTATTTTTGGACTAGCAGCAGCTGTCTTGCGATTTGGGACGGCGACTTTAATGAAGGTGCTAGCACCCACTCTCTACGATGATCCCAAAAAGAAAGAAGAGAGCCACGATAATTAAAGAAGTTGGTGACTGAAAAAGTTAAGCTAAAGGCCACTTTCTGCTGGTCTTTATGGTAAAATAGAAGGAAGAATATTAGTTTGGAGATTAATTAGAAATGAAACGTTCAATGTATGCTGGACGTGTTCGTGAAGAACACATTGGAACTCGTATTACCTTGAAAGGATGGGTTAGCCGTCGTCGTGACTTGGGTGGTTTGATCTTTATCGATCTACGCGACCGCGAAGGGATCATGCAATTGGTGATCAATCCAGAAACAGTTAGTGCAGAAGTAATGGCTACAGCTGAAAGCATCCGTAGTGAATATGTTGTAGAAGTGACAGGTCTTGTGGAAGCTCGTGAACAAGCTAATCCAAACTTGCCTACAGGAGCAGTAGAACTCAAGGTAGAAGCTATTACGGTTCTCAATACTGCCAAAACAACACCATTTGAAATCAAGGACGGTATTGAAGCCAATGATGATACTCGTCTTCGTTACCGCTACTTAGACCTTCGTCGTCCTGAGATGTTGGAAAACCTCAAACTCCGTGCAAAAGTAACCCATTCGATTCGCAATTACTTAGATGAATTAGAATTTATTGATGTGGAAACACCGTTTCTTTCTAAGTCAACTCCAGAAGGAGCACGTGACTATTTGGTTCCTTCCCGTGTCAATAAGGGTCATTTCTATGCCCTTCCTCAAAGTCCTCAAATTACAAAACAATTGTTGATGAATGCTGGATTTGATCGCTATTATCAAATCGTGAAGTGTTTCCGTGATGAGGATTTACGGGGAGACCGTCAACCTGAGTTTACACAAGTCGACTTGGAAACTTCTTTCTTGAGTGATCAAGAAATCCAGGATATCACAGAAGGCTTGATTTCACGTGTCATGAAAGAAACCAAGGGAATTGAAGTAACACTCCCATTCCCACGGATGAATTATGATGACGCTATGGCCTTGTATGGTTCAGATAAACCAGATACACGTTTTGAAATGTTGCTCCAAGACTTGACAGAGCTTGTCAAGGGTGTAGACTTCAAAGTCTTCTCAGAAGCTCCAGCAGTTAAGGCGATGGTCGTCAAAGGTGCAGCGGATCATTACTCTCGTAAAGACATCGATAAATTGACAGAAGTTGCGAAGCAATACGGTGCAAAAGGTCTTGCTTGGGTGAAAAATGCTGAGGGTACTTTGAACGGTCCTGTTGCGAAGTTCTTGACAGACTTGACAAGTGACTTGACAGCTGCTTTACAGTTAGAAGACAAAGATCTAGTTCTTTTTGTAGCAGATACTCTTGAAGTAGCCAATGCAACGCTTGGTGCTTTGCGTGTTCGTCTTGCGAAAGAGCTTGACTTGATTGACAACAATCAATACAACTTCCTTTGGGTAGTGGATTGGCCAATGTTTGAATGGTCTGAAGAAGAAGGCCGTTATATGTCTGCTCACCATCCATTTACACTCCCACAAGCTGAAACAGAGCATGAATTGGAAGGAGATCTTTCAAAAGTTCGAGCAATTGCCTATGATATCGTCTTAAATGGCTATGAATTAGGTGGAGGAAGCCTACGGATTAATCATAAAGATTTACAAGAACGGATGTTTAAGGCACTTGGATTTACAAAAGAAGCTGCCAATGAACAATTTGGTTTCTTGTTGGAAGCAATGGATTATGGTTTCCCACCACATGGAGGATTGGCGATTGGTTTGGACCGCTTCGTGATGCTTCTTGCAGGTGAAGATAATATTCGGGAAGTCATTGCCTTTCCTAAGAATAACAAGGCGACAGATCCAATGACACAAGCTCCTTCTGTCGTTTCTGAAAAGCAATTGGATGAGTTAAATCTTCAAGTAGAAGTAGCAGAGCAAGAATAGGACAAGAGAGAAAAGGGAGAGTCTAGGAATCAGTTGCTCTAAGATTTTCCTTTTCTTCTAATCGATGGATTGAAAATGAAAAAAATTCGCTTTCATAAGCTATTTCGCTATCATGTGCGGCGACTAGCTTATAACATTAAATTATTGCGCGTGCTGAAGAGCATCTCCCGTGAGAAATACGATGAAAAAGTGTCAGCTTCCTTGCTGTATGGTTTTCTATCAGCGATTGCCGTCAACTTCTTCTTTCAACCAGGACATGTATACTCCAGCGGTGCAACAGGTCTAGCTCAGATTTTATCTGTTCTGAGCCAACGCTTTATTGGCTTTACGATTCCCGTTTCCTTAACCTTTTATGCCATCAATATCCCTTTGATGATTGTGGCTTGGTATCAAATTGGCCATAAATTTACCATCTTTACCTTTATTACGGTTTCGATGAGTTCCCTCTTTATTCAGTTCGTGCCAGTGATTACGTTGACCAACGATCCGATCATGAATGCCCTATTTGGTGGGGTTGTCATGGGAACAGGGATTGGTTTTGCTCTTCGGAACAACATTTCCAGTGGAGGAACGGATATTGTCAGTTTGACGATTCGAAAACGGACAGGAAAGAATGTCGGCAGCATCTCCTTTTTGGTCAATGGGACCATTATGTTGATCGCTGGTCTGACCTTTGGTTGGAAGTATGCTCTTTACTCTATGATTACCATCTTCGTATCGAGTCGAGTAACGGATGCTGTCTTTACCAAGCAAAAACGGATGCAGGCAATGATCGTAACGAGTCAGCCAGATGCCATTATTGAAAAGATTCATAAAAAATTGCATCGTGGGGCAACCATTATCCACAATGCAGAAGGAACCTATAACCATCAGGAAAAAGCGGTTCTGTTGACAGTTATTACGCGTGCAGAGTTTAATGAATTCAAATATATTATGAAAAAAGCTGATCCTCAGGCTTTTATCACCATTTCAGAAAACGTTCATATCATTGGACGCTTTGTGGAAACAGAAGAATAAAAATAAAGGTCACCACATTGTGGTGACCTTTATTTTGTTGATTCAGTTTCATGGAGAAGGAGCCAACTATGGGCAGGAATAGAAAGTTCCTTTCCTTTAGGAATAGGGGTTTTTAGGTTGGCATGAGGATAGGCAAATAACAGCTGACTATCACTCAGATGTTGATAGGTCTGTTCTTGATCACCGATATTGACAAGAATCGTTATTTTTTCACGATCTTTCTCAATCGTGTAGATTAAATGATGATCAGACAACCATTTGACATCACAGTAGTCGCGAATCTCTTGCCCTTTTTTCAAACGAAGGAGTGGCTGTGATTTCCGATAAGCAATCAATTCTTCAAGAAAAGCAAGTTCTTCTTGGCATTTTGGAAGGGATGTCCAGTCCAATTGGTTGAGACTATCTGGCAAGTTATAGGTGTTGTCTTCGAGCCCTTTTGTGCGATAAAATTCTTGACCAGCATGGATAAACGGCACTCCTTGAGCTAGTAACACTAAATGAAGAGCTAATCGTGAGAGAGATTTTCGATCTTCTAGACGAATCTCTTCCTTTTCAAGTTGGAAATAATCAAAAACAGTTGCATTGTCGTGGCATTCGACGTACTGAATGGCTTGTTGAGGTTGGGTGAAATGAGCAGGCCCTAGCTTCCCGACATTCGCCGTTAGAATATTCGCAAAATCATTTGCGGGATGTTGACTCTCACGACGGTGACCGGCTACAAGTGTTCTCTTGATCGTATCCCGGAAGTTATCACTGAAAAAGCCAAAGGCTGGTAATCGTTTCGCGTTATACTGGTGAGCGAGCTGATCTTCAGAGAGGCCGGTATCCATCTTCCACCCTTCCCCATAGAGATAGATGTTAGGATAGATTTCACGGAGTTCTTCTGCAATCTCTGTCATGGTTTGAATGTCTAGGATTCCCATCAAGTCAAAGCGGAAACCATCAAAGCCGTAGAGGGAAACCCATTGTTTGAGGGATTGCTTGATATAGTGTCTCACCATGGAACGCTCACTTGCCACGTCATTTCCACAGAAGGTTCCATTGGTCCGCTCTCCCTCTGCATTATAACGGTAGAAATAACCAGGAACGATCTGTTCAAAAGCATACTCATCTGCCTGGTAGACGTGATTGTAGACTACATCCATGATGACACTCAGATTAGCCTGGTGATAGGTGTCAATGGTGTCTTGGAGCTCTAGGATTCGCGCATAAGGATCGTTAGGGTCACTCGCATAGCTTCCTTCTGGAACATTGTATTGGACAGGATCATAACCCCAGTTGTAGGCTTTCCATTGATCCTCTTCGTCTACACTACCGAAATCGTAGACAGGAAGTAACTGTACATGGGTAATGCCCAGTTTTTGAAGGTAATCAAATCCAAGGATTTGACCATTGAGTTGAGGCGATTCTGTCAACCCTTTAAACTTACCAGGGTGTTTAAAGCCGGCCTCTTTTTGGACAGAGAAGTCCCGAACGCTCATCTCATAGATGAGCGCTTCTGTCGGGTCGAGTTGACGAGCAGCACGTGTGATAGGACGTGTGATCTTCTTGCGGTCGACGACGAGGCTATCTCCAGAGTTTGCTAAAGAGGATAGAGCATAGGGATCGTGGATCCGACGTTCTAGGCCATTGACACGGAACTCATAGTGGTAGGCAGCTCCTTCCCAATCCCCTTTGAGTACGAGTTCCCAGACCCCATTTTCTGTACGATGCATTGGATAGACCTGATCTTCGATATGGAGGGTCACATCTTGCGAAATGGGTGCCCAGAATTTAAATTGCGTCTGACGTAGTGTGTAGAAACTTCCTAGATCCTCTCCAGTATAGGTGAAGGTTTGATCAAAAATGGGTTTTCGAACAATTTGACGATAGTGGAGAATAGAAGAATTTCCAGCAGCATCGTAGATGGTGTACTCTTCTCCGAGTTCAAGTGGAATAGGGCTTAAGAAATAGTCTCCTGTGTCAGTCGCTGCACTTGACGTTTTGACAGGGATTAAGGCAAGATGACCTTGGTTCGTTTTCAAATAAAAAGGAAGGATATGCTCCTCTCCCTTTTGGATACGAATGAGGTCTTGGTCATCTAAATAAGCAGTAAATGTAGACATAAAGACTCCTAGAGTTTCGTAATGGTATGGTCAATCAATTGACGGTAGCAGACGGTTTTTCCTTCTTTGTGATCCTTGATAATTTGTAGAATTGTCCGAACAGACTCACGTCCGAGTTCCACTGCATTGATGTCAATATAGGCTTCAATATCGAGTCGTGGCTTAATCGAATCAAAGGAAATAATCGGGATTGTCAGCTGGTGTTCTAATAGGTATTGGCGCACCCCTTCAGCAACGAGAATATCGGTTGTCATGATGGCATCTAACTCTGCTAGGGGAAGGCTCTCCATCATTTGATAAGAATTGTCTTCCAACATAAAACCAAATGAGAAATGAACCAGTTTTTCATCGAGAGGAATCCCTGCTTTTTGGAGGGCTTCTTTATAACCTTCGTAGCGGTCTTGAGATACGAACAGTTCTTTGTTTCCCCCGATAAAAGCAATTTTTCGGTAGTTTTGTTGAATGAAATAATCCGTCGCATCAAATGCAGCCTTGATATTATCATTATCCACTAGCGATACAAAAGGTGAAGCTGCCTTTCCGAGAATGAGGAAGGGGAACTTGTCTTTGATCGCAAATTCAACGAGGGGATCATTCGGGTTGGAATAAAGGAAAATCAAACCATCTACACGATTTCCGTAGATGAGTTGTTTGAGGTTGTCGAGCCGCCGTTCTTCATTTTGCCCCGTACAGATTTGGATGGCATAATCATTGTCTGACGCGATCTGGGTAATCCCTCTTAAAACAGTTGGGAAGAAAGGATTCTGGTAGAAGACGTCACTGTCGATTGGTAGGACCAAAGCAATGACTTGACTAGATTGGCTGACAAGGCTGCGAGCATTAAGATTGGGATGGTAGTCCAATTCGACCATGGCCTCACGGACACGTTTTTTTGTTTCATCACTAATCGTGGATTTGTTTTGGATGACGCGCGTGACAGTTGAAGGCGCGACGCCAGCGAGTTTCGCCACATCTTTGATGGTAACACGCATGAGAAAACCTCCTAGCGGTGATAGTCTGGATCACGGAAGTGGGTCTTATAAAATACCATAGCAAGATAGAGTACAAATAAGACATTTTGGATCATGATCGTCGTAGTAAATACTTGATGGAATAGTAAACTGATGAAGACACTCAGTAAAATAGGGAGTCCCAAGCAATTCAGAATACAATTGAAACATTCCTTGAAAGTTTGTAGTGAAAAGAGTCGAGATTTTCGTGTCAAGTAGAGGAAGAAAGATGCCCCTAGGATGAGAATCAAATAATTGACTGTCGATAAGAAGCCAGAGAAAATCACGAGAAAGAGACTGACAGGGAGTCGATTGTCGCGAAACCAATCGCTAGAGATAGCTTGAGTGAAGCTTTTTTTATCCCGAAGGCTCTCTTGATTAATAGCCTGGTATGAGACTGTAGCGAGTTCTTTATTCTCTTTTGAGATAATCAATTGTTTGCGATCAAAATGGAGTGTTAACTCCTTGCCTTCACTAGCCTTTGCCTCTTGGCCTAAGATAACCTGTCCTTTTGAAGTCTTGTGTACAGGGTTAGTCCCTGTATAGGTGAGCTCTTGGTCTTTGATCACGACGTGTTCTTGGATATCTTTCATAACGTCTGTTGATAAAGGATCAAACACATCGCTGACAAAGGTTGTCAAAGGATAGGTTTTGAGTTGAGCATTTTGCAGAGCCACAGGTAATAGTGTGATAGAGATTAGAAAGAAAGAAGTAAAAATCATTTGGAACCAGCTCAGTTTTTTGCGGTTTGCAAAAGAAGAGCGGAAATTGAAGATACTTGCGAAATAATTAAAAGGATAGGGCATAAGATGACCTTTCTAAACATAAGAGTATCAGAAATGCAAAGAGAAATCTCTTTGCATTGATTTTATTCTTAACGAAGGGTAGTAAAGCATCCACCATACTACCCTTAACTTAAAAATAAAATGTGCTTGAAATAAGATTCTATTTTATCCTTTATCTCCACCAGCTGTCAAGCCTGAAACAAAGTTCTTTTGTAGGAAGAAGAATAAGATACAGATTGGAACCGCGATCAAAATAGCACCGGCTGCAAAGAAGGCGATTTTTTGATTTTTTTGGTCACTGATAAAGGTTTGAAGACCAACGGCTACCGTATAGTTCACTTCGTCACGAAGCAAGAATTTAGACAAGATATAGTCTCCGAAAGGCCCCATGAAAGCCCAAAGTGCTTGAACGGCAATCATTGGACGAACAAGAGGAAGGACGATTTGCCAGAAGCGACGGAAGTGTCCAGCTCCATCCAATTTCGCAGATTCATCGAGAGAAATTGGAACAGTATCGAAGTATCCCTTCATCAACCAGGCATTCATTGGAATACCACCACCAACATAAAGGAAGATCAAGAACCAAGGTTGGTTCAAGGCATTCAGCATCAAAGCCATAACGAAGAAGGCTGTGAGGGCTGCCATGGTTGGGACCATTTGAATAATCAAGAAGAAGACCAAACTTTGTTTACGCGCCAAGAAATTGTAACGGCTGTATGCGTAACCTGCGAAGGTAACGATACTTGTTTGTACAATCATGGTGATAATGGCGATAACCAAGGTGTTCATATACCAAGTGCCATAATGAGTTTCAGAGAAAAGTTTTGAGAAGTTATCAAAACTAAGATTGCCACTAAAATCAAGTGTAAAGGCACTGACATTCCCTGATTTGAAGGCTGATAGAACCGTAATCAACAATGGATAAATGATAACGATTGAAAGAACCACCATGTACAGGTAAGTCAAGAAATGATTGAGGCGGCGTTTAAATTGAACTGAATTTTTCATTTTATACATCCTCCATATCAAATGCATGTAGTTTCTTGAAGGCAATCATAGAGATTGAGATCACAATCACAGAGATAATCAAGGTTACCGCTGCGGCCATTGAATATTGAGGAGAAGAATTGGTTGTCAACTTGTAGATCCATGAGATCAAGATATCTGTAGATCCGGCGTTTCCTCCGACAGAACCAGGTCCCCCATCGTTAAACAAGTAAATGATGGAGAAGTTATTAAAGTTGAAAGTATATTGACTGATCAAAGTTGGAGCTGCAACAGCCATAATCATTGGGAAAGTGATGCTGCGGAATTTTTGCCAACCGTTGGCACCATCAATATAAGCAGCTTCGTAAAGATCGTTTGGAATAGATTGAAGAATCCCTAAAGTCAAGACGTAAATGTAAGGGAAGCCGAGCCAACCTTGCATCATAATCAAAGCAATTTTTGTCCAAGTAGGATCTGTTTTCCAAGGAATCAAAATGCCATCTAAGAATGGGAAGATCTTCGCAAACAATGGGATAACTTGTGCATTGATGGCACCGACACTATCGTTAAACATATTTGAGAAAGTTAAGATAGTGATGAAGGCTGGAACAGCCCATGGGAGCAAGAAGATAACCCCAAAGATTCGTTTTCCTTTTACGAATGGTTGGTTTGCAACAATAGCGGTCAAGATACCGAGTACGATTTGAAGAGTAGAAGCTGCGAGTGCCCAAATCAAGGTCCAGCCAAGAACAGATGTAAAGGCTGAGCGGAAGGTGCTCAAGGTCCACATATTAGTGAAGTTTTGGAACCCGATCCAATCAAGCAAGGTTGTTGGAGCGGTATGTTTGAAGTCGTAGTTGGTAAAGGCGATCATCAAAGTTACTAAAACTGGGAAGATAATCGCAAATGTCATAGCAATGTATGAAGGAATGATCAATAAATATGGGAAGCCATTTTCATAGATGGCTTGAACCATTTCTTTTCCAGTTTTTGGAACAGCAATGCCATTGTTGATACGTTTTGCAACGGTTCCAGCATCCTTAATATTTAAGGCATAAAATAGGAAGTAAACAATGGTAATGATCAAGTGGAAGGCGCCACGAATCAAGATAAAGAGAGAATTATCTTGTCCACGGACGGTTCCAAGTGTAACCAATTTCGCTAATTCTCCAGCTCCGATTCCTAGGAAATAGGCGAGAAAGAGAACAGTTACGGCAAGAAAAATATAGCCTTTGGTTTTTTGTTTGTTATAAATTTGCCCAAGACCCGGGATCAAAGAGAGCCACATAGCCTTTTTAGGGTTTTGTTCTGTAGTCATTCAAATCTCCTTATAATGTCCTTGCTAGAGAGCAAGAAGACAAGTCAGACAGTCAGTTGTGCTTGAAAATTGAACATAAGAGGTTGGGACCTTGTCTCCAACCTCTTACTCACACCTAAAAACTGTCTTATTTGCTACCGAATTTTTGTTCGATGGTTTCTTTAATCAATTTCACTGCATCGTCAGCAGATGCTTTTGCAGATTTTTTACCACTTACAGCATCGAAAAGCATAGTAGCAGCTGGATCCCAAACAGCACTCATTTCTGAGATATTTGGCATTGGTTGAGCATTCTTGAATTGATCAACAACGGCAGTTGTCAATTCATCGTTTTTGCTAACCGCATATTTACGAGCTTCGGTGTTGGCAGGAACTTCATTGGTCTTGTCAAACAAAGCTTTTTGTTGATCAGTACTTGTCAAGAAGTCAATGAATTTTTGAGCGCCATCAAGGTTTTTCGCACCTGCAGGGATAACCCAAGCTTTACCACCACCAAAGGCAGAGTATTGTTTTCCGTTTGGAAGAGTTGGAATCGTTGCGACACCGTAGTTTACTTTAGCTTCTTTCAATGAAGCAGCTTTCCAAGGACCATCGATGATAGCAGCTGTTTTACCTTCTTGGAATTGTGTTTGGATGAAGTTAGCAGCACCTTTTGTATCTTGCAAACCTTTTGGCCATTTAGCATACCAAGTTTTTGCATATTCGATACCATCGATAGAACCTTGGTTGTTCAATCCAATATCTTTAGGATCTGTACCGTCTTTACCAAACACATAACCGCCGTTACCTGAAAGTAAACCGTAAGTGTAGTAGAAGTTTGTCCAGTCAGCTAAGAAGGCAGTTGTTTTACCAGGTTCGCTAGCGAAGTCGTACTTGCTATCTTTTGCAAGATTGTCAAGATCACCAAATGTTTTTGGAGCTTCGCTTAAAAGATCTTTGTTATAGTAGAGAACCAATGTTTCGATGACAGCAGGTGCACCGTAAACTTTACCACCGTTTGTTACAAGAGCTTCAGTTGTTTTATCTGTATGGCTATCTTTGTTTAATGTCACTTCAGCCAATTGACCATCGCTACCAAGACCACCTACACGGTCGTATGGAGCCATCATTACGTCTGGAGCTTTTTTAGATTGGTTATCAAGAGAAAGGTTATCCAATCCACCAAGAGCATCACCAGTCTTGATGTTAACTTTTACGCCATTTTCTTTTTCAAAAGCTTTTGCAGCTTCTTCAACATAAGATTTGTAGCCTTTGTCTACATAGACGTTGATTTCTTTACTTGCCTCAGAAGAACCTGATGAGCTATTGCTACAAGCAGCAAGTAAGAAGCCGGCAAAACCAACTGTACCAAGTACAGCAGCACTACGTAAAATTGTACGTTTCATGATTTATTCCTCCTAAAGAATAAAAAAAGATAATAATTAGAAACCGTTTTAGACAAACGTTTTCCTAAAACGTCTTAAGTATATCACAAGGCGAAAACGTTTGCAAGTAGTTTTAAACAATTTTTTTAAAAATATTTTAATTCCGAACTTTCTTCTATAAAATGCATCAAATTTGTTGACATTAGCCAAAGGAAAGAAT
>JAQCUL010000006.1:0-1487 GCA_027685415.1 Streptococcaceae bacterium AF13-5-6.0 | reverse complement strand
AAAATGCATCAAATTTGTTGACATTAGCCAAAGGAAAGAATACACTAAGGGGGTGAGGACATTCTGAAAAAAGTTAAAAAAGTTTTTAAGAAATCCCTTGCAGAAAATAGGGAAAAAGTTTATAATAACATGGTACGCAAACGTTTTCGCAAAAATTGCGTAAACTGAGTTGCGCCTGTTCGATTTTTAACAAAGAGTAGAGCCGCTTGAGAGCTGGATACGACTCTGCAACGATACCCATACCGTGCACCGAATCGCAGGCTTCAAAGAAATAAAAAAAGGTGGTAACCCATGAAAAAACGTCAAAGTGGTGTTTTGATGCACATTTCTTCCCTTCCTGGACAATACGGGATCGGATCATTCGGTCAATCAGCATATGATTTTGTTGATTTCCTCGTTCGGACCAAGCAACGTTACTGGCAAATCTTGCCGCTTGGTACAACTAGTTATGGAGATTCTCCATACCAATCTTTCTCAGCTTTTGCTGGGAACACTCATTTTATTGATTTCGATCTTTTGATTGAACGAGGTTTGTTGACAGAAGCAGATCTTAAAGGAGTGGACTTTGGTCAAGATCCTACTCAAGTGGATTATGCAAAGGTTTTCGAACAACGTCGTCCCTTGCTTGAAAAAGCAGTTGCGAACTTCTTGAAATCAGGTGATCAAAAAGAATTCCAAGCCTTTTGCGAAGCCAATGCTTCTTGGTTGGAACTATTTGCAGAATACATGGCTATCAAAGAACACTTTGATTTAAAAGCCTGGACAGAATGGCCAGATGCAGCTATTCGTGCACGTGAACCAAAAGCTTTGGCTCAATACCGTGAAGAATTGGCGGATCAATTGACTTACCATCGTGTGACTCAATTCTTCTTCTTCCAACAATGGTTGGCCTTGAAAGCTTATGCCAATGACCATCACATTGAAATCGTCGGAGACATGCCAATCTATGTAGCGGAAGATTCAAGTGACATGTGGGCGAACCCTCATCTCTTCAAAACAGATAAAAACGGGAAAGCGACTTGCATCGCAGGATGCCCGCCAGATGAATTCTCAGCAACTGGTCAACTTTGGGGGAACCCAATCTATGACTGGGAAGCAATGGACAAAGATGGCTACCAATGGTGGATTGAACGCTTGCGTGAAAGCTTCAAGATCTACGACATCGTGCGGATCGACCACTTCCGTGGTTTTGAGTCTTACTGGGAAATCCCTGCTGGATCAGATACAGCAGCACCAGGTAAATGGGTTAAAGGTCCTGGCTACAAACTCTTTGCAGCTGTGAAGGAAGAGCTCGGTGATTTGAACATCATCGCTGAGGACCTTGGCTTTATGACAGATGAAGTCATCGAACTTCGTGAAAGCACTGGCTTCCCAGGAATGAAGATTCTTCAATTTGCCTTCAATCCGGACGATGAAAGTATCGATAGCCCTCACTTGGCACCAAACAATTCTGTGATGTATACAGGAACACATGATAACAACACAGT
>JAQCUL010000059.1:5380-5728 GCA_027685415.1 Streptococcaceae bacterium AF13-5-6.0 | reverse complement strand
GCCAAGTATCTCTTGTCGACCGTAGAGGACAATGAGATTTCAACCATTGCGAGTCTCTATAGTCAGATTGCGCTGCCGCTGGACGAAGTCGTTTATGGCAAGGGAGCCAAAAAAGCTATCCCAGAAAAGGCGGTCCTATTAGAGCATTTGGCACGGAAAGTCGCTGTTTTACTAGACACGGAAGAGCCCATGGTAGAGCAGTTGCAGGCCCATGGCCAACTAGATTTGCTCTATGATATGGAGCAACCGCTAGCAGCTGTTTTGGCCAAGATGGAAATCGCGGGGATCAAGGTAGAGCGTCAGACCCTAGAAGACATGCAGGTGGAAAACGAAGTGGTCTTGGAACGC
>JAQCUL010000059.1:0-5370 GCA_027685415.1 Streptococcaceae bacterium AF13-5-6.0 | reverse complement strand
GTGGAAAACGAAGTGGTCTTGGAACGCTTGACTCAAGAAATTTACGAGCTGGCAGGAGAAGAGTTCAACATCAATTCTCCAAAACAATTGGGGGTTATTCTCTTTGAAAAATTGGGACTCCCTCTTGAATATACTAAGAAGACCAAAACCGGCTATTCCACAGCCGTTGATGTCTTGGAACGCCTAGCTCCTATCGCACCGATCGTGTCTAAGATTCTTGAATACCGCCAAATTGCTAAGATCCAGTCGACCTATGTCATCGGTCTTCAAGATTGGATTTTGGAAGATGGGAAGATCCATACCCGCTATGTACAGGATTTGACGCAGACAGGCCGTTTGTCCAGCGTGGATCCCAACCTGCAAAATATTCCTGTCCGTTTGGAACAAGGTCGTCTCATCCGCAAGGCCTTTGTCCCAGAAGAGGAAAACAGTGTCTTGCTGAGTTCGGACTATTCACAGATCGAATTGCGCGTCTTGGCCCATATTTCGGGAGATGAGCATTTGATTGACGCCTTTAAACATGGGGCAGATATCCATACATCGACTGCTATGCGAGTTTTCAATATTGAAAAACCAGAAGATGTGACGCCGAACGACCGTCGCAATGCAAAAGCAGTAAACTTCGGTGTGGTTTATGGAATTTCCGACTTTGGCCTGTCTAACAACCTAGGGATCAGTCGAAAAGAAGCCAAGGCCTATATTGAGACCTATTTCGAACGCTACCCTGGCATCAAGGACTATATGGAGAGAGTGGTACGGGAAGCGCGTGACAAAGGATATGTAGAAACCCTCTTCAAGCGTCGTCGGGAGATTCCAGATATCAATTCTCGCAACTTCAATGTTCGAGGCTTTGCGGAGCGGACGGCTATCAACTCACCAATCCAAGGATCGGCAGCAGACATCTTGAAAATTGCTATGATCCACTTAGACCAAGCGCTAGAAAGAGGAGCATACAAGACCAAGATGCTTCTTCAGGTGCATGATGAAATCGTTCTGCAAGTACCAAGTGATGAACTGGTAGCGATCAAAGAACTCGTCAAAGAGACCATGGAATCCGCTATCGAACTTGCAGTACCACTGGAAGCTGATGAGAACGAAGGCAAAACATGGTATGAAGCCAAATAAGATTAAGTTTGTTCAAAACAGAAAGCGGTAGGAAACTTTTCAGTTTCCTACCTCTTTTAATGACAAACACTTGCAATGCCCTCCGTATTGTTATACTATTTAAAGAAAGGAAACGCATACAAAAGGAGATTCTTATGGCTTATTCATTTCGCAATCCTAGTGATGGCATTATCAAACATTACCTAGAAACAAGCAAGATCATCGCTGTAGTTGGATTATCTGACCGTGAAGATACGACCAGTCATCGTGTCAGCAAGGAGATGCAAGAGCGGGGCTATCGGATTATTCCTGTCAACCCTCGCGTAGCCGGTGGCCAAATCCTTGGAGAAACGGTGTACGCTAGCTTGCAGGAGATTCCTTTCCCAGTAGATATCGTCGATGTATACCGTCGCAGTGAGTTTTTACCAGATGTGGCACGTGATTTTATTGAGACGGATGCGAAAATTTTCTGGGCACAATTGGAGCTGGAAAATCAAGAAGCAGAAGAAATCCTTCGTGGAGCTGGACGAGAAGATATTGTCATGAACCGCTGTATCAAACGGGAACACACCCGACTGATCTTAGGAGACTCCCTATACGGTTTATAAATGATAAACAATTGATATAGAAGAAAACCCCAGCTTGCTGGGGTTTTCTTCTTACTCTTATTCAGTTTCATGGCTTGGATGGCCTGTAAAATGGCGAGGCCCTTGTTTGATCTGCTTGATTTGATCATAAAAGGCAATTTGGCAGTTGATAAAGTAAGGCATGGTGTAAAAGCCGATGACATCGCGCGTGAAGTAATTCAAGAAGTACCAACCAATCAAGGTTAGATCGAGCACCAAGCGATTGCTGCGGAACCCTTTCATGGTTTCACGACTTTGGCGAAGGACTCCAAAGGCTCCCTTGTAGTCGCCGTCTCGTAATTGCTCGTAGAGGATCAATTCGACCAGGCTGAGACTGTAGTATTGTGGCAGGTAAAAGAGGAGGCCAAGTAGGCCCAGCACGACACCAGCAGTCATCAGAGGCATTTGTTGCATGAGAGATTGAAATTCAGGACTGGAAGCACTCAAAGTGCTAGGGTTGCTCACCTTGTCGTAAATCGCTAAAAATCGAATGCTGGCGTAGGTGCTGATGAGACTCCCCACATAGAGGATGAGTCCCCATAAAAAGAGGACGGCTTGCTTCAAAATCAAGGTGGCAAATACAGAGGTAAAGCGATCTTGTTTAAAGATATCTAAGACGCGTGTTCGGTGTTCGATCTTGGGATTAATCGTATCTAAATAGCTAAAAGTCGCACCAACCACTAAAATGGAGATGACAAAGGAGACGACAGAAGGAAAGAGCTGCCGCTGGATCATGTAGATACTTGCTTGCTGCAAGGTCATATCCGGTAGTAGATCGACCAGATCTTGCCCACTTAAGAGAAAGTTAGCAAGAATGGTCAACAGGACCGGAAGAGCAAAAAGGATAGCTAAGCCCGGTTGCTGGACTTGCATGGTACGTGCCCGGAGGCGAATCAGTTTAAGGTTCATAGATGACACTCTCTTCATAGTAGTACTTTTTATTATAACATAAGTCCGTGACAGAGCCGGTAAAATTTGGTACAATCGTACAGGTGCTCACAGGAAAACTGTGACAGGAATAAGAAGGCTGGGACTGTTTTTCCCAGTACGGAGGTAACCATGACAGATTCACCGATTCAATATCGATTAATCAAAAAAGAAAAGCATACAGGTGCTCGTCTGGGAGAAATTATCACCCCTCACGGGACCTTCCCGACCCCAATGTTTATGCCTGTAGGGACTCAGGCAACCGTTAAGACCCAATCGCCAGAAGAACTCAAGGAAATGGGCTCCGGAATTATCTTGGCCAACACCTACCATCTCTGGCTTCGTCCCGGGGATGATCTAGTCGCAAAAGCAGGAGGACTGCACCAGTTCATGAACTGGGACCAGCCCATTTTGACAGATAGTGGAGGCTTCCAGGTCTATTCATTAGCGGATACCCGCAATATCACTGAAGAAGGGGTAACCTTTAAAAACCACCTCAACGGCTCGAAGATGTTCCTCTCTCCAGAAAAGGCCATCTCCATCCAAAACAATCTAGGGAGTGACATCATGATGTCCTTTGATGAATGTCCTCAGTTCTATCAGCCCTATGATTATGTGAAAAAATCAATCGAACGGACCAGTCGTTGGGCAGAACGTGGGCTTAAGGCTCACCGTCGCCCTCATGATCAAGGTCTTTTCGGGATTGTCCAAGGGGCTGGATTTGAAGACTTGCGCCGTCAATCTGCTCAAGATCTGGTCAGCATGGACTTTCCAGGCTATTCCATCGGTGGCTTAGCTGTTGGGGAAAGCCATGAAGAGATGAATGCCGTGCTTGATTTCACAACGCCGCTCTTACCAGAGAACAAGCCACGCTATCTCATGGGAGTAGGAGCTCCAGACAGTCTGATCGATGGCGTTATTCGTGGAGTGGATATGTTTGACTGTGTCTTGCCGACGCGGATTGCGCGAAATGGTACCTGTATGACTAGCCAAGGACGCCTAGTAGTGAAAAATGCGCAATTTGCAGAAGACTTTACACCGCTGGATCCCGAATGTGATTGCTACACTTGTAAGAACTATACCCGAGCTTACCTTCGCCACCTCCTCAAGGCAGATGAGACCTTCGGCATTCGCTTGACAAGCTACCACAACCTGTACTTCTTGATCAACCTCATGAAGCAGGTCCGTCAAGCCATTATGGATGACAATCTCTTAGAATTCCGTGAGCATTTCGTCGAAAAATATGGCTATAACAAATCAGGACGGAATTTCTAGAAATAGATAAATAGGAAGAAAAAAGACTACAGCCATCTGAGAATAATAGGAATAACTGCTAGACGCAGTGGTTGATTGGTATCTTTGTTCGCTTGTTAAGCTCCAAAGATAACCTAATCAACTGTGCGGGGGCGAGACGACGAACAAATTGGATATAAATTTGTTCTGTCTCGCTCCCTTTTTCCTATATAATAGCAACTTTTTTAGCACTCAATTTCTTTCGAAAACACTTTCATCAAAAAAACGAAAAAAATCTTCTCAAATCCCTTGCATTGGGCCTTTGTTTGTGTTAAACTACTATGGTGCTGTGAAAAACAGCTATTAGCTTTGATGCAAGAGGTTGCGACACGCTCGGTTGCATTGCCACGCAACGCGCGTCGGTTTTCTTGTGGAGCTAGCCTATTATCTTAAATAGACGAAAAGGAGAAAAAGATGGCAAACAAAAAAATCCGCATCCGTTTGAAAGCGTACGAACACCGTACACTCGACACAGCGGCTGCAAAAATCGTAGAATCAGCTACTCGTACAGGTGCACAAGTTGCGGGTCCAATCCCACTTCCAACTGAACGTAGCCTCTACACAATCATTCGTGCGACTCACAAATACAAAGATTCTCGCGAACAATTCGAAATGCGTACACACAAACGTTTGATCGATATCATCAACCCAACTCAAAAAACAGTTGACGCTTTGATGAAATTGGATCTTCCAAGTGGTGTAAACGTAGAAATCAAACTTTAATCTAAAGCTTGATCCAGAGCATAAAAAACGCTCGTTAAAAACTTTTTGAATAAAAAAACTATAGAAAAGGAACTATTTTCTCATGACAAAAGGAATCTTAGGGAAAAAAGTGGGAATGACTCAAATCTTCACTGAAGCTGGCGAATTGATCCCTGTAACAGTTATCGAAGCAACTCCAAACGTTGTTCTTCAAGTTAAAACTGTTGAAACAGATGGTTACAACGCTATCCAAGTTGGTTTCGATGACAAACGCGAAGTATTGAGCAACAAACCTGCTAAAGGACATGTAGCAAAAGCTAACACGGCTCCTAAGCGCTTCATTCGTGAATTCAAAAACGTTGAAGGCTTGGAAGTTGGTGCTGAAATCACAGTTGACACTTTCGAAGCTGGAGACATTGTTGATGTAACTGGTACTTCTAAAGGTAAAGGTTTCCAAGGTGTTATCAAACGCCACGGACAATCACGTGGACCTATGGCTCACGGTTCTCGTTACCACCGTCGTCCAGGTTCTATGGGACCTGTTGCACCTAACCGCGTATTCAAAGGTAAAAACCTTGCAGGACGCATGGGTGGCGATCGTGTAACAATTCAAAACCTTGAAGTTGTACAAGTTGTTCCAGAAAAGAACGTTATCCTTATCAAAGGTAACGTACCAGGTGCTAAGAAATCTCTTATCACTATCAAGTCAGCAGTTAAA
>JAQCUL010000058.1:0-5944 GCA_027685415.1 Streptococcaceae bacterium AF13-5-6.0 | reverse complement strand
AAGAGAAAGTGTCTTAAAAACCCTTGAAAATAAAGGATTTTTTCACAGGCGTTTGCATATATTTTCAACTAAAGATGGGGAAGGCAAGGAAAGTTTGGGGATTCAAGTTGTTATATCTTTAAAGTAAAATAAAAAATTAAATTGACAAATATATAAAAATGGTTGATTGTGATACAATGAAGTTAACTGGAAGTAGCATATTTTTGCCTCTACAGTGAGATTTTTTTAAACAAAAAAGGAGAGTTTTGAAAATGAAAAGCTATCGTGAACATGTTTCGAAGCAGGAAAAATTTTCAATTCGTAAGTTATCAGTCGGTGTTGTTTCATTGGCCATCGCTGGATTGGCTACTGTTAATACCTACGGAGCAGAAGTGAAAGCAGATGAAGCAACAGCGCCTGCAACTGAAGCGACTACTACGGATACAGCAACAAGCGATGCAGCTGTTTCAACAAGTTCTAAGTTGACATCTACAACTGTGACAGAAGGAAATAAAACAGTTACGACGACTTATGTAGAATCACCAGAACTTGAAAAAGCAAAAGCTGATGCGGCTACAGAAGGTGTGACCGTTACAGAAGAAGCTGAAAAAGTCCAACCATCTATCGCAGCAGCAGAAGCAGATAATAAAGCTCAAACAGCTGAAATCAACACAGTAGTTGATAACTACAAAAAGGCAAAAGCGGAGTATGAAGCAAAATCTCAAGAAATCACATTGATTGAAAAGAGAAATGCAGAAGCAGAAGCGGCTTACAAGAAACAAGTAGAAGACTACAAAACCCAACAAGCAGCTTATGATAAAGCTTTAGAAGAGTACAATGCTAAAAAGGCAGCCTACGATGCTAAAGTAGCAGAAAAAGCAGCAGCAGATAAGGCCAATGCAGAAGCAAAAGCTAAGTATGAAGCAGAAATGGCTGTTTACAATACAGCGAAAGCGCAATACGATAAAGATTTACAAGAATACCAAACTAAGAAAGCGCAATACGATAAAGATAAAGCAGCTTATGATCAATTGGTAGCGAAGAAGGCAGAAGAAGATGCTGCTAAGGCTCAATACGAAGCTGATCTTGCAAAATACAATGTAGAAAAAGTACAGTACGAAAATGATTATATTGCTTATCAAAAGAAATTAGCTGAATACGAAGTTGCCAAAAAACAATATACGGACGCGAAACAAGCATACGACAAATATATGACAGACAATGCGTATGCTGACCTTAAAAATGTTTCAACTGTTCAAGATTTGACCTTCCAACGTGAAGGTGGTGCAACTCACACCATTGACGGCATCAGCACTTATCTTACTCGTGATGCTCAAGCTCGTTTAAATACAAGCAATGTCCATCAATATGATTCTAATAAATTGGAAGCTTCAGATATTGTAGCAACTAGTCCTTGGGCCAATAATGAAACTGAGTACATTCAAGTGAAAGAAGGCGATAAATTTGTCGTTACTTATGATAACTTGAATCAGTCCAGCATGCGTGAAAATACGGATATGCATCCAATCAAACGTGTGATTTACCGTTATGAGATTTTAAGTCTTCCATCAAATGATGGCAAAGGGATTGCAGCAGTCAACGCAGATCCAACGGTAACCATGACAGTGGGTGCTTCAACAGACCAAGACAAACCTGTTAAGGTTGCTGTCGATGTTGAATTCTATGATGGTGATGGCAATAAATTTGATTTGACTCAACGCAATGCCATTGTCGCTTTGAACTCGCTCAACCACTGGACAGGTGCTTCCTATGTCGATAGTGGAGACAAACCTCGTGCCCTTACAGTAGAAGCCAAAGATAAAAATGGCAACACTGTTCGTGGAACTTGGGATCCATATGCAGATGGTTCATCCATGAGCATTGAAAACAATGAAGTGAAGGTTAAAACAGGAAAAGCAGACTTTGGTACTGCAACTGTTTCCATTTCAGCAGACAACCCTCTCAAAATTGTGACTCAGAAATATGGTTATGTTAAAGATGACACAGGTAAATGGGTTCCTGGTACGACACCTGAGAAGGAAGAAGTAACGGATGCGTTAACTGTAAATGCTTCGGGTTCAGGAAGTGTTCATTCTATTGGTACAGAAGAATTTACCTTTGAAGGTAAGGATGATGTTATCGGATCATACAAAGTAGATGCAACTACAGGTCAAATTACGTTCACACCTAAGAAGAAATTCGAAACAGTAGACCACCAAGAGTCTGTAAATGTTGGAAACAATAAATTTATTCCAATTCCAAACTCAAGTGTTTCTTATGATGCGGCTACTAAAGAAGTAACTTCCTTCAAAGATAACCAATATATTGAACATGGTTCAGTCTTTAACGGTGAATCTTCAACAACTCTTGAAGGTTGGGATAATCCATCTTCTCCATACCTCTATTATGGTGGAGCAGGCTTGAAGATGTCAGATGGACACTTAGTCTTTACGGCTAATGGTGCCAATGCGGCTGGTCAACCAACGGTTTACTGGTTTGCGATCAACTCAAATGTAGGTCTTCCGAAAGAGCCAGGTGAAGAACCAAAAGAGCCAACAAAACCAACCGAACCAACTCCACCAACTCCACCAACGATTACGATTGAAAGTCTTCCAGCAGTACCGACGGAACCGACTCCGCCAACTGCTCCTACAGCTCCAACAGAGCCTAGCTATACAGTTGTAACCGTTGATGCTGAGGGACCAAAAGCTCCAACTCCGCCGACCAAACCAACCCCACCGACTCCTGAAGTCGTTCCAAACACAAAACCGGTGAAACCGGAAGCTGAAGTGAAATGGCATAAGAATAAAGTGGTAACGGAAACAGATATTCCAACCCCACCAACACCAGTTCCACCAACTCCACCAACTCCATACAACCCCCCAACACCAATTGTTCCACCAACACCAATTGTTCCACCAACTCCAGAGGTTCCAACCGAACCAACTCCTGAAGTTCCGGAACAGCCTGTACAACCTGCGCAACCACAAACACCTGCGCTTCCAAATACAGGTACAGAAAACTCAATTGCAGCTGTTCTTGCAGGTGCGATGGCTGGATTGCTTGGATTGGGTCTTGCTCGCAAGAAAAAAGAGGATTAATTCATATCCCTTTCCTTCATTCATCTAAATAAAGAAAGTCAGAAGGCAAATCTTCTGGCTTTTTTTGATGGAGTAGTGACCAAATAGTTGCGAAAAAGGACAGAATAGTTTTTGGATAAGGGACAGAAATGGTTTTCAAGGACCAAATGGTGTTGAAATCAAGCAGGATAGAAATAAATGACTACAATAGAGGAAAATCAGCTATACTAGTCCTGTTCGAATGAAAGTTTATAGGACTCCGTTAGATCTCTAATCATTCCCATCATACAGTTGTGATGTCTTTTTCATCTTTTGCACACATTATTTTTCCAAATGAATTTCATTTGAACGTATCAGTGATCAGGCAAGTGTTTCCACGGTTTTGAGGCGCTTGCCTTTCTATCTGTATCGCGTTATAATAGTGTGTAAGAAATGAAAAGGAGTTTATATGAAAAAGAAACCCATCTATCTGTACATCCTGTTATTTTTCTCTACGGTGGGAAGCCTATCAGCAGCTGTCTCTACCTTCGGAGCTTCAAAGAGTTTTGAATTGACAGAGGATTTTGCAAAACAACTCGGTTTAACGACAGCTCAAGACAAGGCTGACTATTTAGCCTATTATGAGAAATCAGCCCAAGCCAATCAGTCTCCACTAGCCTTTTTATTTGTTTCTCTGATTCTGATTGCCTTACTTGCAACTTTCTATTTCCTCTTTATAAAAGAGGATCTGTTAACAGCCCACTATACTTATATGGGACAGATTGCGTTGAGTCAAGCATTCTCTTGTTATAATTATTTTACAGGGCGTTCCCTATTGGCTACTTTTTCAAACCCATCACTTCGTCAACGCTATCTAGTATCTTCATTCCTTGCTTTGTTACTCTTGACTGCTTTGGCCCTTATTTTCTTTGGAATTATTTTGTATAAGACTTTGCGATTGAGAAAAGCTCAAGCTACGGCATAATCGATGAGTGTGAATGGAGCTCTCTTAGAGGATAAGAGAGCTTCTTGATTGGAGAAAAAAGATGAAAGTATCCTTTGTTTATATTAGTCTGAGTGGGAATACAGAGAGTTTTGTCCGCCGCTTAAGTGACTATTTGCTGGAAGCCCATCCCGGACTTGAAATCGAGAAAGTGCATGTGAAAGACATGGTCAAAGAGGGCCAGTCCTTCTTTGAAATGACCAATCCTTTTATCACTTTTTTGCCTACCTATTTGGAGGGTGGAAATGGTGTTGACAATGGCGATGTGGAAATTTTGACGACAGATGTTGCGGATTTTATTGCTTATGGAGACAATGCCAGCAAGTGCTTAGGAGTGGTTGGATCAGGCAATCGGAATTTTAACAATCAATATTGTTTAACCGCTAAGCAATACAGCCAACGCTTTGGTTTCCCCATGTTAGCCGATTTTGAAATGCGGGGGATGTTGGGAGATATTAAAAAAGTAGCCGCCATTGTAGAAGATTTGTATCATCTTTAAAATAAAGAGAGTGGGACAGAAATCGGTAATTCGTTAGAATTCGATTTCGTCGTCCCACCTCCGCACAGTTGAGTAGGGCTGTAAAAGCTGATGAAATCAGCGTAGTAGAGGCCACTCAACCACTGCGTCTTGCTCGACAATCCAAAAATAATTGAGAGGCTAGGACTTTTGTCCCAGCCTCTTATTTGTTGCGACTGAATAGAAGAGGAGTCACATTTTATATGACTCCTCTTCTATGGCTTATTTTAATTTTTCTGTGATTTCTTTAGCAAGTAGGAGCCCCAATCGATAGTCTTTGTTGATGGCATGGATGACATCGTTGATATTGTCGGTCTCTTGGATTTTTTCCTTGATGCTATCTTTGAAAGCTTGATCTTTCAAGAGTTGCTCTTGTAAGAGCCGTTGTAGTTTTTCTCTCTCGTACTTGTTAAATAAAAAGAGGACCACTAAACTGATGAAAATTAAGATGTAAACGGTTTGATTCATAGATTTCTCCTGTATATAAAGGATCTGAAAATGTAGAGAATGAAAGGCATTGGACATGAGAAAAGGAGTGAGAAAGAACTAAATTGAATCGCATTTAGTTTCTCCTCTCACTCCCATAAGAGATGTTCTACGTATCCATCATAGATAAGAAATTACATTTTCTCAGGTGCATCGACACCAAGTAAGCGAAGGGCTTCTTTTAAGACTACTGCTGTTGAGTAGCTAAGAGCAAGACGGCTTTCGCGTTCTGGACTTTCATCCAAGATACGAGTGTGCGCATAGTATTTGTTGAAGGCTTGAGCCAAGTTGATAGCATATTTTGCGATCAAGGATGGATCATAGTTTTCAGCAGCACGTTTCACCACACGAGAGAAGTCTTGGAGAAGCTTGATGATTTCCCAGCTTTCAGGATCGCTCAAGCTGTATGTCGCATCTGTAGATGGTGTGAAGTTGGCTTTGCGAAGGATGGATTGGATACGAGCGTAAGCGTATTGAACGTAAGGTCCAGTTTCTCCTTCAAAGGATACCATGGCTTCGAGGTCGAAGTCATACCCATTGCGGCGGTCTGTCTTCAAGTCGTAGAATTTAACCGCACCAACACCGACTGCATGTGCCACTTCTTCCTTGTTTTCCAATTCAGGGTTCTTTTCTTCGATCTGCGCTTTGGCACGAGAGATGGCTTCTTGAAGAGTTGGTTCGAGAAGGATGATATTTCCTTTACGAGTTGACAATTTTTGGCGGTTTTTTGTCACCAAACCAAAGTCAACGTGAACCATATCGTCGCTCCAGTCAAATCCCATTTTCTTCAAAACAGCTTTCAACTGACGGAAGTGGTTAGATTGTTCTTGACCTACAGCATAGATGTTTTTCACAAAGTTGTAAGTCCGTGCACGGTAGATAGCGGTTGCGATATCACGC
>JAQCUL010000057.1:323-5979 GCA_027685415.1 Streptococcaceae bacterium AF13-5-6.0 | reverse complement strand
GTAATGGGTAAAATCACTACCGGAAACTCACTTCCTTGCGATTTGTGAATACTCATCGCATAGGCTAAGCGAATTTTGTACCAATCATTGCGCGGGTAGACGATTTCATTGCCATCAAATTGGATGGTCAATTCATCTTGCTTGGATTCTGTATATTTTCCTGGGAGAAGATCGGTGATGTAGCCGATATCTCCGTTAAAGACATTGCTTTCTGCATCATTGACCAGATGGATGACCTTATCCCCATCGCGGTATTGGCAGTCTGGAGAGTCAAAGACGACCTGGTCTTTGACAGCTGGATTGAGAAGGTCTTGCATGAGCGTATTGATATTGTCAATGCCGGCCTGGCCCTTGTACATGGGTGCCAATACTTGGATATCTCGAGCAGGGATTTGACTGCGAAGGGCAGCAGAAGTGATTTGTTCGATCATCTTAGGGATGTGTTCGCTTCCGGCTTCGAAATAAGAGCGGTCAGCTTTTCGTTCTGTGAAATCTTGAGGAAGCTTGCCCTGGCGAATGTCTCCTGCTAGTGAGACGATGGTCGAGTCCTCACTCTGACGGAAAATATGCTCCAGTTTGGTCTGAGGGATGCTTGGGATCTGCAAGAGATCAGCCAAGACCTGACCAGGGCTGACGGAAGGTAATTGATCAGCATCTCCCACAATCAAGAGTTTGGTATCTGTTGCAATATTGCTGAGTAATTGATTAGCCAGCCAGGTATCGACCATAGAAAACTCGTCCACAATGATAAAGTCTGCGTCCAGATAGTCCTCTAAGTGGCTGGTGTCATCATCTCCTGTCATCCCCAAATGGCGGTGAATGGTGGCGCTCGGAAGTCCTGTCAGCTCATTCATGCGTCTAGCTGCCCGTCCTGTTGGGGCAGCCAAGAGGATCGGGAGGTCTTGTTTCTTGCGAAGATCCAACTGGTGGAATTGGGCATAGACACTGATCATCCCATTGATAACGGTAGTCTTTCCTGTCCCCGGTCCCCCGGTGAGGATAAAGACCTTATTTTGGATAGCTTGGTGAATCGCCTCTTTTTGAATCGCATCGTAGCGAATTCCCAGATCTTTTTCAACCGCCTCAATCGCCTGGTTGATTTTCTCAGGGTCAAATGAAGCTTGCTTTCCTTTTTCCAACAATCGACCGATATGACTGCGAATCCCTTCCTCCGCAAAGAAGAGGCTGTTGTCAAAGATCTTGGTGTCCACGTTTTGGACCTTGTCTTCCTCGATGAGGCGTCCTAATTCTTGGGCGACAGTGGAAGGAGCCAATTCTACTGGACGAGCGGATTCTAGAAGGTCAATGGTATAGCGCAGGAGGTCCTTGGCTTCGATAAAGGTATTTCCAGTCTCGATAGAGTAGCTAAAAAGGCTGTGGATCAGGCCCGCGCGGAAACGCTCAGGGGCGTCACTTGCAATCCCCAATTCTTCGGCTAGTTGGTCCGCGATTTTAAAGCCCATGCCTTGGATATCTTCCACCAATCGGTAGGGCTGTTGCTCCACGATCTGGAGGGTTTCTTCCTTGTAGAAATCCTGGATCTGAAAGGCCAATTTATTGGGAATGCCATAGTTGGCTAGTTGGGCGAGAATGCGCTCCGTTCCGTAATTCTGACGGAGTTTTTCTACAAAAGCCAGGCGGTTTTTCTTGGAGAGACCTGTGATTTCTTCTAATTTTTCAGGGGCCTCCAAAATTTTGTCAATGGTATCGTCCCCATAGAGGTCCACGATTTTTTGGGCTGTTTTGAGACCAATTCCTTTGAAGTGATCGCTGGAAAAATATTTCACCAAGCCCTTGCTAGAGGGTTTGGCACGTTCATAGCGACTGATTTTGAGCTGCTCTCCGTATTTAGGATGATGGACCAGCTCCCCCCAGAAGGTGTAGTCTTCGCCTTCCATGATATCTGCCATAGTGCCCGTCACAATAATCTCAAAATCATCAAAGTCTTCGGCATCTGTATCGCTGATGTCGAGCAAGAGGATTCGAAAAAAACTGCTAGGATTTTCAAAAATAATACGCTCAATAGTACCAGAAAAATAATATTCCATCATTTCTTTCCTTTTTATAAAGCGAGGCTGGGACATACTTGTCTCAGCCTCAGTCTGTTCATCTATACTAATAAGTTTTGAAAGGGTAGATCGGCCATAGTCTAAAGACGGCTTGTCCTTTGATTTGTTCTTTCTTGAAAGCTCCGACTTGACGGCTATCTTTTGAAACGATCCGGTCATCTCCAAGTAGGAGGTATTCATCGTCGAGCAACTTCAAGGTAAATTTAGGATTGCCATCCTTGTCTACTGTAAAAGCTTGGGCTGTATTGGCCAATTGGCGGAAGAGTTCTCCGTTTTCTTCGAACCCTTTTCCAGTGTATGTTGATTGCAATTTATCTTTTTTGAAACGAGCGATGTAGTCTTTCAAATAGGGCTCATTGGTCTTTTTCCCATTGATGTAGAGGGTATCGTTGTCGTACTGAATGGTATCTCCAGGAAGACCGATGACCCGCTTGACGATGTCCTTGGTTTTGCCGTCGTCGTCTTTTTCATTGGCAACGACAATGTCGAAACGATCAATTGAGAGGTGGTTGACCACAAGGAGGTACTCGCTATCAGCCAGGGTCGGATCCATCGAATGGCCGTCCACCTTGACCGGAGCCCAGAGGTAAATGCGAGAGGCGATGATGAGACCAACAATGATACTGAAGAGGCCCCATTCTTTAAGGAATCTCACCACTGGCGAGCTAGATGACTGTTTTGAACTTCTTTTTGACATAACTTATCTTTCTAGTAATTTCTTTGCTTTTTCTGTGTTTTTAAAATGGAGTTTGGCACAATAATCCAGAGCCTTCATCCCGTAGGTCTGAAGCAATTTAGCAGCGACTTGGTCTGACTTCGATCCTGCTCCACTAGGGAGATTAAAGCCCAGTTCCTTGCCCAGATCTTCCAGATTTTGAAGGAAGAGATTGCGGGCGATGATGGAACTAACTGCAACCGCTAAATATTTGCTTTCTGCTTTTTCTTCCAACTCAATGGCTTGGGTGACCTGATTTTTTTCAGCTTTCACGTATTTTTGGTAGTTTTTAGCCGTCGTAAAGGCATCGATCACAATTCGTTCTGCTTGGATTCCTTTATTCAATAGAAGATAGATAGCCTGATTGTGCAGGGCCACTTTGACCGAAACAGCATTGTAGCCAGAAGCAATGACTTCATTGTACTTCTTTGGAGACAATAAGAGTGCTTGGTGCTGGATGTTTTCCTCAAGGAGAGGGGCCAATTGCTGAATTTTTCGATCATCCAAGGTCTTTGAATCCCCAACACCGAGCTTTTTGAGCCAGTCGTGCTGGTCAGGTGTGACAAAGGATGCAACGACGGTGAGTCCACCAAAATAAGAGCCGTTTCCGACCTCATCGGTTCCGATCATGGCTAGATCTTGTCCTGCAGATGAAGTAGTAGAACCTTTAGGGTTCCCAGCATCTTGCCCGAAAAAGGTCAGGTAAGGAGTAAGGTCATTGCCCTGAAGCAAGACTTTTCCAGACTTGTAGATCGAAACGGTCGCTCCCTCTAGTCGAAAGAAATAATCCATATGAGGGTTCTTGCTTTGAGAGAGAGAGTTGCGATAGGTATGGACAAAATCAAGGATTTGCTCCTGTGTTGGAGTGAGTGTCATACTTTCCATAACCACTATTGTACCACAAATTCAGGGAGAGAGGGAGCAAAAAGAAAGAAAGAATTCACTGGAAAATCCCTGTGAAGAGGGGCTTTGCTACTGACAAAGCTAGCCTTTTTTGGTATAATACCGTGAGGTGATTTTTATGGCGAGCTTAAATAGATATAAATTTACATTTGGAAACAAAGCGCTCACTTTAACAACCAACCATGATAATTTGTTTATGGAAGAAGTCGAACGTGTTGCGAAAGAAAAATACCAAGCAATTAAGGAACAAATGCCAGAGGCAGATGACGAAACCATCGCGATCTTATTGGCAGTAAACAGTTTGTCCATGCAATTGAATCGCGAGATTGAGTTTGACGACAAAGAAAAAGAATTAGATGATTTTCGTCGCAAGGCTTTAGACGACTTAAAGGATAAATCATCCAAATAAGAGGAGATACATGTTAACTTTCTTAATCTTATTGATTTTGGCATGGAGCTTTTATATTGGCTATGCAAGAGGGATTATCCTCCAGTCCTATTATTTTCTAGTGACCTTAGTGGCCCTCTTGATTGCAGGTGGTAGCTATAAGGGACTGGCCAAGGTGTTGTCTCTATGGGTTCCTTTTTCGAGTCCCACCCAGCAATCGGTGAATTATTTTTATGCCAACCGCTACCTATTTCAATTAGATGACATCTTTTATGCAGGTTTAGCATATGTATTGATTTTTGCGATGATCTACCTGATTGGTCGTGTGATTGGGATCTTTATGCACTTGGTACCCCAGCCAGAAAAACTGGAGGATCGCAAGTATCAAATTGGAGCGGGTGCGATCGCCGTCGTGATAACTCTTTTGGTCATTCAAATGGGCTTGACTGTCCTCTCAACGGTTCCCATGGCTTCCATCCAAAATAGACTCAATGCAAGTGGATTGATCCGCTTTATCATCCTTCATACCCCGATCAGTTCCAGTCTGTTCCACAACTTGTGGGTGACTGCGATTATCGGAGCTTAAGGAGCAAAAATGAAGAAAGGAGTGAGACAAGTCCGATTCAAGGAAGGACGCTCACTTTTTTTGTAGGAGAAATATGAACAAAAAAATCTTAGATATTCTGGAGTTTGACAAGGTCAAGCAACTCTTTGAACCCTATCTACAGACAGAACAAGGGGAGATGGAGCTAGCAGCCCTTACTCCAACTGATAAAAAAGAAAGCATCGAAACGGCCTTTATGGAGCTAGAAGATATGGAACAGATCCTCTTGGAAGAGCCTCGCTTTGCCGTGTCGACCATTCAAGATGTCCGTCCAGTGGCCAAGCGTTTGGAGATGGAGGCATCCCTCAATATCGATGAATTACTAGCGCTAAAAGCTGTCCTTCGGGTGACACATGAGCTCAAGGATTTCTACGACAACCTGGAAAATGTCCGTCTGGAAAGGCTCAATCGCCTCTTTGACAACTTGGTGGATCTTCCTCGCCTACAAGGTGGGCTTCAAGCTATCAACGAAGGAGGCTTTGTCGAGTCTTTTGCTAGCGAAAAATTGGCCAAAATCCGCCGCCGAATCCAGGAAAATGAACATCAGGTCAGAGAGATTCTACAAGACCTGCTGAAAAGCAAGGCCGATATGTTGGCGGATGCTGTGATTGCTAGTCGGAATGGCCGCAATGTTCTACCCGTAAAAAATACCTATCGCAACCGGATTGCAGGGGTGGTCCACGATATCTCAGCTAGCGGGAATACCGTTTATATCGAGCCTCGAGCAGTCGTCAATCTTAATGAAGAAATTGCCAATCATCGAGCCGATGAACGGTATGAAATCATTCAGATTCTGGAGGAATTGTCTGACACCCTGCGCCCTCACGCAGCAGAGATTGCTAACAACGCTTGGATTATCGGTCACTTAGACTTGATCAAGGCCAAGTATCGGTTTATGCGCGATTGTAAGGCAGTGGTACCAGAGGTTAGTAACAATCGCTCTATTCAGCTCTTGCAACTACGTCATCCCTTGATTG
>JAQCUL010000057.1:0-313 GCA_027685415.1 Streptococcaceae bacterium AF13-5-6.0 | reverse complement strand
CCTATCGCAACCGGATTGCAGGGGTGGTCCACGATATCTCAGCTAGCGGGAATACCGTTTATATCGAGCCTCGAGCAGTCGTCAATCTTAATGAAGAAATTGCCAATCATCGAGCCGATGAACGGTATTCCCGCTAGCTGTGATTGCTAGTCGGAATGGCCGCAATGTTCTACCCGTAAAAAATACCTATCGCAACCGGATTGCAGGGGTGGTCCACGATATCTCAGCTAGCGGGAATACCGTTTATATCGAGCCTCGAGCAGTCGTCAATCTTAATGAAGAAATTGCCAATCATCGAGCCGATGAACGGTAT
>JAQCUL010000056.1:0-6634 GCA_027685415.1 Streptococcaceae bacterium AF13-5-6.0 | reverse complement strand
AAGTCTACCGGCATACCGAGAGCCAAACCTTCGTTGACAGCTTGAAGACTTTCAACAGCTTTTTCGATCAGAGAGATGTGGCGAGCATTGGAGAGATAAGTCGCGTCTTGCTCGACCAGTCCAGCATTTTCAAAGAAGAGGGCATTGATGCGATCTTCGATTTGGTCAATGTTTTGATTCTTTAGGACAGAGATCTTGATATGATCAGCTGGGATCTCGTCCAATTCGATTTGTTGCGGGAGATCGACCTTGTTGAGGAGGATGATACGGTTGCTGTCTTGAGAGATCTCAAGGAGCTGGCGATCTTGATCCGTCAAAGGCTCGCTAGCATTGAGGACCAGGAGAACCAGATCGGCTTCCTTGAGGGCTTTTTTCGAACGTTCGACACCGATTTGCTCGACGATATCTTCGGTCTCGCGAATCCCAGCCGTATCGACTAACTTGAGGGGAACCCCGTTAATGTTGACGTATTCTTCGATGACATCACGGGTGGTTCCTTCGATATCGGTCACAATTGCTTTTTCTTCGCGCAGAAGGTTGTTCAGAAGGCTAGACTTGCCGACGTTTGGTCGACCGATGATAGCCGTAGAGATTCCCTCTCGGAGGATCTTGCCACGGCGAGCTGTCTTGAGGAGATTGGTCAAGAGGGCTTCAAACTCGGTGGTCTTTTCACGAATGATCTCAGTGGTAGCTTCCTCGACATCATCGTACTCAGGATAGTCGATGTTGACTTCGACTTGAGCCAGAGTATTGAGGATCTCTTGACGGGTATTGTTAATCAGATCAGATAGGGATCCGTCCAACTGTTTGACGGCAATATTCATAGCCTTATCGGTCTTGGCCCGGATAATATCCATGACGGCCTCAGCCTGGGTCAAATCAACCCGGCCGTTGAGGAAGGCACGCTTGGTAAATTCACCTGGCTCAGCTAATCGAGCCCCTTCACGGATGACCAGCTGAAGGATTTCATTGGTCACTGCAATCCCGCCGTGGGTATTGATCTCGATAATGTCCTCACGGGTGAAGGTCTTAGGCGAGCGCATGGCTCCAACCATGACTTCGTCGAGAACCTCGTCCTTATCTGGATCCACGATGTGGCCGTAGTTGAGGGTATGGCTAGCCACGGTAGTTAAGTCTTTTCCTTTAAAGATCTTTTGCGCAATTTTAAAGCTGTCTGTCCCGCTCAAGCGGACAATCCCGATCGCTCCCTCACCGAGAGGAGTCGAGATGGCAGCAATGGTATCAAATTCTTTAGTAATCATGTCATTTCTCTTTTCCTGTAGATTCATCTCTATTCTATCGTAAAGTCCGCAGACGGGCAAGGTTTTGCTTTTAGAACTAAAAGCTGGAAAGGTTTTCAATTAATTAGTGAAATCTCTTACAGAATATGCTATACTGTAAGAGAATATAAAAGGAGGTCTATGATGGTAAACCTAAAAGAACAGGTAGGAATTAAAGCGGCTGAGTTTGTCAAAGACGGCATGATTGTCGGTCTCGGTACAGGGTCAACTGCTTATTATTTTGTGGCTGAATTGGGTCGTCGCATCAAAGAAGAAGGCTTGCAGATCACAGCTGTCACAACGTCGAGTGTGACCTATGATCAGGCTGAAAGTTTAGGCATCCCGCTCAAGGCTATCGACGATGTCGAAGTGGTCGATGTGACAGTGGATGGCGCAGATGAAGTGGATCCTCAATTGAACGGGATCAAAGGTGGCGGTGGTGCTCTCCTCATGGAAAAGATCGTCGCAACCAATTCTAAAGACTGCATTTGGATCGTGGATGAATCCAAACAAGTTGCAACTCTTGGGGCTTTCAAACTTCCAGTGGAAGTAGTGCAATACGGTGCTGAAAATCTCTTCCGTCACTTTGAGCAAAAAGGCTACCATCCTGCTTTCCGTCTTTCGGAAGATCAACGCTTTGTAACTGATCAAGGCAATTTCATCATTGACTTGGATCTCAAGGTGATCGAGGATGCAGAAGCTCTAGCCAATGAACTGGATCACACCGTCGGGGTTGTAGAGCACGGTTTATTCTTGAACATGATTTCAAAAGTGATTGTAGGGACACCAGATGGCCCTGTCATCATTGAAAAATAGGTTTCTCTAAAGAGGGGCCGGATCTATCAACGGCTCTCTTCTTATAGGGATATGGTATAATATAGCTAGTTTAATAAAGGAAAGAGGCAGTATATGTCAAAATTTAAACGCATGCACTTAGTTGTGCTGGATTCAGTTGGGATCGGTGCTGCACCAGATGCCAATAACTTTGTCAATGCAGGAGTTCCAGATGGAGCATCTGATACATTGGGTCACATCTCTAAAACTGTCGGTTTGAATGTACCAAACATGGCAAAAATCGGTCTTGGAAATATCCCTCGTGAAGTACCATTGAAGACTGTGCCAGCTGAAAGCAACCCAACTGGTTATGCGACAAAATTGCAAGAAGTTTCTCTTGGGAAAGACACCATGACTGGTCACTGGGAAATCATGGGGCTCAACATTACAGAACCTTTTGATACCTTCTGGAATGGTTTCCCTGAAGAAATTTTGACTAAAATTGAAGAATTCTCAGGACGTAAGGTCATCCGTGAAGCCAACAAACCTTATTCTGGTACAGCGGTCATCGATGACTTTGGACCACGTCAAATGGAAACAGGCGAGTTGATCATCTATACCTCAGCTGACCCAGTCCTTCAAATCGCAGCTCACGAAGACATCATTCCTTTGGATGAACTCTACCGTATCTGTGAATATGCTCGTTCCATCACTTTGGAACGTCCAGCTCTTCTAGGACGTATCATTGCCCGCCCTTATGTTGGGGAACCTGGAAACTTCACACGGACAGCCAACCGTCGTGACTTGGCTGTTTCACCATTTGCGCCAACTGTTTTGGACAAGTTGAACGAAGCAGGTATCGATACTTATGCAGTTGGTAAGATCAACGATATCTTCAACGGAGCTGGTATCAACCACGATATGGGCCACAACAAATCAAACAGCCATGGTATGGATACCTTGATTAAGACCATGGGGCTTCCTGAATTCCAAGAAGGGTTCTCATTTACCAACTTGGTAGACTTTGATGCTCTTTACGGTCACCGTCGCAATGCTCACGGCTACCGCGATTGCTTGCACGAATTTGACGAACGCTTGCCAGAAATCATTGCAGCGATGCGTGAAGATGACCTCTTGATGATCACTGCAGACCACGGGAATGACCCAACCTATGCTGGTACAGACCATACGCGTGAATACATCCCATTCTTGGCTTATAGCCCATCCTTCAAGGGCAATGGTGTGATTCCAGTCGGTCATTTCTCTGATATCTCTGCAACGATTGCAGAGAACTTTGGTGTTGAAAAAGCCATGATCGGTGAAAGCTTCTTAGACAAATTGAACTAAGATGACACGCTTCGCTCTCCTCGTAAGAGGGATCAATGTTGGCGGGAAGAATAAGGTCGTGATGGCAGAGCTTCGAAAGGAGCTTCAAACGATCGGGCTGGATGGGGTAGAGACCTACATCAATAGTGGCAATATCTTCTTTGAATCTGCTAGTTCTAAAGCAGAATTGGTAGATTTGCTGGGACATTTCTTTCGTGATCACTATCCCTTTATCCAGTCTTTTTCTCTCTTTTCAGCTGAGGACTATGCGCAAGATCTCGCTGCTCTACCAGGATGGTGGCAGGAGGATCTGGCCCGTAAGGATGTTCTCTTTTACACAGAAGGCCTCAATCAGGATGCTGTCTGGGAGCTGGTCTCCTCTTTTTCGCTCGGTGATGAAATCATCCATCGTGGGAATCTAGGGATCTACTGGGGCAAATACTCAGAAGAAACCTATACAAAGACCGCTTACCACAGACAAGTCCTCAAGATGCCGGATTACCGTCTGTTGACCATTCGCAATGCCAATACATTTGACAAAATTGGCCAATTTTTAAGGAAATCATAAAGGAGATATGCAATGACATTATTAGCAAAAATCAATGAAACAGCTGCTTTTTTGAAAGGCAAAGGAATGGAAGCACCTGAGTTTGGCTTGATCCTTGGATCAGGTCTTGGAGAACTGGCTGAAGAAATCGAAAATCCAGTCGTAGTAGACTACTCTGAAATTCCAAACTGGGGTCGTTCAACGGTTGTCGGCCATGCGGGTAAATTGGTCTATGGTGATCTGGCTGGACGTAAGGTTTTGGCCCTTCAAGGACGTTTCCATTTCTACGAAGGAAACCCACTAGAAGTGGTGACTTTCCCAGTTCGTGTTATGAAAGTTTTGGGCTGTGAAGGGGTTCTTGTCACTAACGCTGCCGGTGGTATCGGCTTTGGTCCTGGTACTTTGATGGCTATCACAGACCACATCAACATGACTGGTCAAAACCCATTGATCGGTGAAAACTTGGATGACTTTGGTCCACGTTTCCCAGATATGTCAAAAGCCTACACTCCAGAATATCGTGAGACTGCTCATAAAGTAGCAGACAAATTGGGTATCAAATTGGATGATGGGGTTTATATCGGTGTGACTGGTCCAACTTATGAAACTCCAGCTGAAATCCGTGCGTTTAAGACACTTGGCGCAGATGCTGTCGGAATGTCAACCGTTCCGGAAGTCATCATTGCAGCACACTCTGGTTTGAAGGTTCTTGGTATTTCATGTATTACCAACTTTGCGGCTGGTTTCCAAGAAGAGCTCAACCACGAAGAAGTGGTAGAAGTGACAGAGCGCGTCAAAGGCGACTTCAAAGGATTGCTGAAAGCGATTCTTGCTGAACTCTAATCCAATGAAAGTACGACTCCAAAGTCTGCCCTACGGACTGAGGTTGCTTCTAGCCACCTTATCATTAGGGATTGGGACGGGCCTGGTCGGAATTGCCTGTCATTATCTACTAGAAGGGGTGCAAGAGCTGGCTTTTGGCAAAGCTAGTTCCGATTTGCTCCAGCAATTTCAAGAAGCTGGAGGTCTCCGTAGATTTCTGGTCTTATGTGTGACAGGATGCTTGGCAGCTGGCTTCTGGTATGTCCTGCAAAAGCGTTATCAGATCCTGTCTATTCGTCAGCAAATTGACTTAGCTGGAGACAGGGAACCAGCGCCCTTAGCCCACCTCCTTCATTCAGGGATGCAGGTGGCAATTGTCGGAGCAGGCGCATCGGTCGGAAAAGAAGGAGCCCCACGTGAGGTCGGGGCTCTTCTAGCTGGTCGCTTGGCGAAGGGATTCTCACTAGCCCTCAAAGAGCGAAAAGTCTTGATCGCCTGTGGGACTGGAGCTGGTTTGGCTGCGGTCTATCAGGTCCCCTTTGCCAGTAGCTTGTTCGTCTTTGAGACCTTAGGACTCGCCTTCAGTTGGCAGAACTTTCTACTGGTTTTGACCAGTACTTATCTGGCAACCTGGGTCGCTCAGTCCATCGTTGGTCAGGAGGCTGTTTATCACCTGTCCGCAGTCTCATGGTCGGCTAGCGGCTTCTTACAGGCTATTGTGATTGCTTTCTTGGTCACTCCCTTGGCTCTGGTCTTTGCTTTCCTCGCAAAGCGGGCTAGTCACAAACGGCGCAAGGACGGGACGATTCTTTGGGCTCTTCCTCTAGCCTTTCTAGTGCTGGGGAGCCTAGTAGCCTTTTTCCCTATCTTTATGGGAAATGGCCAGGTACTAGCGCAAGCCCTCTTGTCTAGCCAGTCGATTCCTTATCTTCCACTGACTCTTGTAGTGAAGGGGCTTCTGGTTTATCTCCTCTTGCGCAATGGTGCTTATGGGGGAACCTTGACACCATCATTTGCCCTTGGGATTGGCTCTGGCTATCTAGTGACCTTGCTTTTGACAGTCCTTGGGATTCATCTGGATCCAGCTATAGGGATGTTACTAGGAGCGACAGTCTTTTTAGGGACGACCCTAGAAGCTCCTTTGACAGCTATTGCCCTGAGCCTTGGATTTACAGGCCAAACTTGGAGTTTGACAATCCCGCTTGCACTTGCGGCTGGTTTGTCTTACGTGATTCAAAAGAAATGGGAGAAGAAACGATGAAGGTACATTTTGTACTGCATGAAACCTTTGAAGTACCGGGTGCTTATCTAAAATGGGCACAGGAGAATGGCCATCAAGTGACCACGACCAAAGTCTATGAGAATGAAACCTTACCAGAGTCAGTGGATGAGATTGACTTCTTAATTGTGATGGGAGGACCTCAATCGCCAGATGAAGATCGAGAAGCTTTTCCATACTACGATCCTCAGGCAGAGATCGAACTGATTCAAAAAGCCATGAAGGCAGATCGTTTTATTGTTGGCGTCTGCCTTGGTGCCCAGCTCCTGTCTGTTGCCTATGGAGCGAAGTATGAGCACAGTCCGGAACGCGAGATTGGGGTTTATTCTGTGACTTTGACGCCTGAAGGACTCACAGATCCGCATGTCGGTGAGTTTGGAGAAACTCTTGAAACTGGTCACTGGCATGGTGATATGCCAGGATTGACAGAAGATGCTGTCGTTCTTGCAACCAGTCAAGGGTGTCCACGTCAGATTGTTCGCTTCAGTCCTAAACACTATGCTTTCCAAGCTCACTTGGAATTTGATCCAGAAGCAGTTGATCTCTTGATTGCTGCTGACGGTGAAGCTGTTTTGGAAGAACAAAGTCAAAACCTGACCTTTGTTC
>JAQCUL010000055.1:5760-6828 GCA_027685415.1 Streptococcaceae bacterium AF13-5-6.0 | reverse complement strand
GGCGAACGTATTCACCAACATAACGGATCCCTTTACCTTTGTATGGTTCAGGTGAACGAAGGCTACGTACATAAGCAGCTGTTTGACCAACTACTTCTTTTGAAATTCCGCTAACAACGATTGTTGTTGGGTTTGGAAGTTCAAAAGTAATTCCTTCTGGAGCTTCAACTTCGTCTGGGTGTGATTTACCAACAGCCAAAACAAGTTTTGATCCTTGAAGTTGTGCACGGTATCCAACCCCGCGCATTTCAAGTTCTTTCTTGAATCCTTCTGATACACCAGTAACCATGTTGTTCAAAAGGGCACGAGTTGTTCCGTGGATTGTTTTCATTTCTTTTGAATCGTTTGGACGGTGAAGAGTTACTTCAGTACCTTCCACACGAATTTCAATATCTTTTGAGAACGTACGAGTAAGTTCTCCTTTAGGTCCTTTTACAGTTACAACGTTGTCATTGTTAGTGATTTCAACACCAGCAGGCAACACGATAACTTTATTACCAATACGTGACATGTTTTCTATTCTCCTGTTAAATTGTCAGGCCTTTACGGGCCAGTTTTCACGGGGTTTAAGATACTTATTTAGTTCAAGAACTGAACACGCTCTAAGAACTGTGCAAAATAGATAAGTTGGCTTGTTTGTAAACAAACTTCTCCAACTTCCTGATTTTGCTTTGTTCTTTACGAGCTTTGTATCTTGATTTTACCAAACGTAAGCGATAACTTCTCCGCCAACGTTCTTTTGGCGTGCTTCTTTATCAGTAAGCAAACCTTCAGAAGTTGAAAGGATAGCAATTCCAAGTCCGTTAAGAACTTTTGGAAGATCTTCACGTTTTTTGTAAACACGCAAACCTGGTTTAGATACACGTTTCAAGTTTGTGATAACTTTTTCACCGTTTTGTCCGTATTTCAAGAATACACGGATGATGCCTTGTTTGTCATCTTCGATGAATTCAACGTTTTTTACAAAACCTTCGCGTTTAAGGATTTCAGCAATCCCTTTTTTGATGTTTGATGCAGGTACTTCAAGTACTTCGTGTTTTGCTTGGTTAGCGTTACGAATACGTGTAA
>JAQCUL010000055.1:4720-5750 GCA_027685415.1 Streptococcaceae bacterium AF13-5-6.0 | reverse complement strand
TTGAACTGCTCAGTCAATGATGGTACTACTTCATTAAGGTATTTTTCTTTTAAACGATTAACCATTATAATTTCTCCTCTTACTAGTAGTTTGCAAGTTGCACTTGCTAGTTAATACATGATACAGAGAGCGTAACAGCGAGAGCAAAAATAGGCAATTTGATGCAGGAGCGATGCTCCAAAGAAAATTGGTCTTTTTTGCCAAAGCTGTAGCTCGTGTTCAAATTGGCAAGCCCAACTGAACCCGGGCTAAACTCTGTGTGAAAAAGATAAACTTTCCTAGAAACTAAAGTTTCTTCGTCAAGTTTCCTATTTTCACTTAGAGTTTTGACGCCCTAACTATCTTAAATTACCAAGATGCTTTTGTGACACCTGGGATTTGACCTTTGTATGCCAATTCACGGAAGCAAACACGGCAAAGTTTAAACTTGCGGTAAACTGAGTGTGGACGTCCACAACGTTCACAGCGAGTGTATGCTTGAGTAGAGAACTTCGCTGGGCGTTTGTTCTTAGCAATCATAGATTTTTTAGCCATTAGTTTTACCTCCTATATTATTTTGCAAACGGCATACCGAGGCCAGTAAGCAATGCACGTGATTCTTCGTCTGTGTTCGCTGTAGTTACGATTACGATATCCAAACCACGAGTTTTATCAACATCATCAAAGTTGATTTCTGGGAAGATCAATTGTTCTTTCACACCAAGTGTGTAGTTTCCGCGTCCATCAAATGATTTTGTTGGAACACCATGGAAGTCACGTACACGTGGAAGTGAAACTGTTACCAATTTATCCAAGAATTCGTACATACGTTCACCACGAAGGGTAACTTTTGCACCGATCGCAACACCTTCACGAAGACGGAAGCCGGCGATTGATTTTTTAGCCTTAGTGATCAATGGTTTTTGACCTGAGATCAAAGCAAGCTCTTCAGCAGCTTTTTCAAGGTTTTTAGCATTTGATACTGCATCACCGACACCCATGTTCAAAACGATTTTATCAACTTTTGGCACAGCCATAACTGATGAATAGT
>JAQCUL010000055.1:2914-4710 GCA_027685415.1 Streptococcaceae bacterium AF13-5-6.0 | reverse complement strand
TTTCAACGATTGCACCTTGAGGGTTTTCGTTATTTGGACGTTGGTGTTTCTTGATGATGTTTACACCTTCTACAACAACTTTATTTACTTTTGGAAGAGCAGTAAGAACAACAGCTTCTACGCCTTTGTCTTTACCTGATTTTTTGTTGTAGCGAACTTTTTTGCCGTCTACAAATTTGTAGCCAACACGTCCAGCAACACCGTTTTTGTCCAAAACTTGAACGTTAGAAGCATGAATTGGAGCTTCTTTTTCAACGATTGCACCTTGAGGGTTTTCGTTATTTGGACGTTGGTGTTTCTTGATGATGTTTACACCTTCTACAACAACTTTATTTACTTTTGGAAGAGCAGTAAGAACAACAGCTTCTACGCCTTTGTCTTTACCAGCGATAACGCGAACTTTGTCGCCTTTTTTTACAAACATTTTATTCTCCTTTTATTCTTACGCCCGACGGGCACCCTGGCTGAGCCAGGGGACTGTGTTTGTTTTTTTTATTGATTAAAGTACTTCTGGAGCAAGTGATACGATCTTCATGAAACCACCGTCACGCAATTCACGTGCAACTGGGCCAAAGATACGAGTTCCGCGAGGAGTTTTGTCATCACGGATGATCACTGCTGCATTTTCGTCGAACTTGATGTATGAACCATCTTTACGACGAGCACCTGATTTAGTACGAACGATAACAGCTTTTACAACGTCACCTTTCTTAACCGCACCACCAGGAGTAGCTTGTTTTACAGATGCAACGATTACATCACCGATGCTCGCGAATTTACGTTTTGAACCACCAAGAACTTTGATTGTCAAGATTTCGCGTGCGCCACTGTTGTCAGCGACTTTCAAACGAGTTTCTGTTTGAATCATTTACGTTTTCTCCTTTCAGGTATGATTAGATGATGACCGCTTCTTCAACGACTTATACAAGACGGAAGCGTTTTGTAGCTGAAAGCGGACGAGTTTCCATGATACGAACGATATCGCCTTCTTTAGCAACATTGTTTTCATCATGAGCTTTGTATTTTTTAGAATAGTTGATACGTTTACCATAGACTGGGTGGTTACGTTTAGTTTCAACTACAACTGTGATTGTTTTGTCCATTTTGTCAGACACAACGCGTCCAACAAGAACTTTACGATTATTGCGTTCCATTGAAATTCTCCTTCCCTAGTCTATTATTTAGCTTCTGATTGAACAGTTTTGATACGAGCGATTTGTTTTTTCACTTCTTTCAAACGTCCAGTTTGTTCCAATTGACCAGCAGCCGCTTGGAAACGAAGTTCAAACAATTCTTTCTTCAATTCATTTTCACGCTTCGCGAGTTCTTCTTGAGAAAGACCACGAAGTTCTTTAACAAATTCTTTTACTTCTGTAAGTTTCATGACCTCTCCTTATTCTGCTTCACGTTTCACAAATTTAGTTTTAACTGGCAATTTGTGGCTAGCAAGACGAAGTGCTTCGCGCGCAATCTCTTCAGATACACCAGCGATTTCGAACATCACTTTACCACGTTTAACTGGTGCTACCCAACCTTCAGGAGCCCCTTTACCAGATCCCATACGTACCCCGATAGCTTTAGCGGTGTATGATTTGTGTGGGAAAATCTTAATCCAAACTTTACCACCACGTTTCATGTAACGAGTCATGGCGATACGAGCAGCTTCGATTTGACGGTTTGTGATCCAGTGGCTAGTTGTAGCTTGAAGACCGTATTCACCGAATGCTACTTCTTTTCCACCTTTTGCTTCACCGCGCATTTTACCACGGAATTCGCGACGGTGTTTTACACGTTTA
>JAQCUL010000055.1:0-2904 GCA_027685415.1 Streptococcaceae bacterium AF13-5-6.0 | reverse complement strand
TAACTGCGTGAGTTCCTTGACGAAGGCTAGCACGTTGGCTGATGATCACATCAAATACAACTGCTTGGTTTGGTTCGATACCAAAGATCGCATCGTTAAGAACAACTTCGCCCGCTTGTTTACCAGTTTGGTCGAATAATGTTACATTTGCCATTTTGACTGTATTCCCCTTTCCTTATTATTTACCAGCTTTAACTGCTGACTTGATAGTGATAAGAGATTTCTTAGCACCTGGTACGTTACCTTTGACTTGAGTTTTGATTCCTTTAGCTCCAGCACGCATAGCACGTTGGATTGCTTGTTTTTGTGCACGACGGAAAGCAACACGTTGTTCCAATTGACGAGCGATTCCTTCACCAACAAGGTGAGCATCCAAGTCAGGACGTTTGATCTCAATGATGTTGATGTGTACTTGTTTACCAGTCAATTTGTTAAGAGCTGCACGAAGTGCATCAACGTTTGCTCCACCTTTACCAATAACCATACCTGGTTTAGCAGTGTGAAGAGAAACGTTAACTTTGTTTACTGCGCGTTCGATTTCAATAGTTGAAACGGCTGCGTCAGCCAATTCTTTTTGAATGAATTTACGGATTGCAAGATCTTCATGAAGGTAATCCGCGTATTCTTTTTCAGCATACCATTTGGCATCCCAATCACGGATGATACCAACACGCATACCAATTGGATGTACTTTTTGACCCACGAGTTTACCTCCTTATTTTTCTGCAACAGCTACTGTGATGTGAGCTGTACGTTTGTTGATTGGTGAAGCTGAACCTTTCGCACGTGGACGGAAACGTTTCATTGTTGGTCCTTCGTTTGCGAATGCTTCAGATACTACCAAGTTAGCTTTTTCCAAACCAAAGTTGTTTTCAGCGTTTGCTACTGCTGAGTTCAACACTTTAAGGATGATCCCTGCAGCTTTGTTTGGTGTGAATGTCAAAATAGCGATGGCATCGGCTACGCTTTTACCACGGATGTTGTCAAGAACAAGACGTGATTTACGAGGTGAAACACGCACTGTACGAGCCATTGCTTTAGCTGAAGTAATTTCTGCCATTTATGTTCTCCTTATTTTCTACGTGTCTTCTTGTCGTCTGCCGCGTGACCTTTGTAAGTACGAGTTGGTGCAAATTCACCAAGCTTGTGACCTACCATGTCTTCTTGGATGTAAACAGGCACATGTTTACGTCCATCATAAACTGCGATAGTGTATCCGATGAAACTTGGGAAGATCGTTGAACGACGTGACCAAGTTTTAATTACTTTTTTCTTTTCGTCGTTTGCTTGAGCTTCAACTTTTTTCATCAAATGCTCATCGACGAAAGGTCCTTTTTTAAGACTACGTCCCATTTTGTAATTTTCTCCTTTAAAATTTAGTACCACAGCGGCTTGCGCTGCTAGGCAGCGCTACCGAGCTGGCGGAAAGTGTAAGCTAGTTGCTTATGATTATTTTTGGTTGCGACGACGAACGATAAGTTTGTCAGATTTCGCTTTCTTGTTACGAGTTTTAAGACCAAGCGCAGGTTTACCCCAAGGAGTAGATGGCGCTTTACGTCCAACTGGTGCTTTACCTTCACCACCACCGTGTGGGTGATCATTCGGGTTCATTACAGAACCACGAACTGTAGGGCGAACACCTTTCCAGCGGTTACGTCCCGCTTTACCAAGGTTGACAAGTCCATGTTGTTCGTTTCCGACAACACCAACTGTAGCACGGCAAGTTCCAAGAATCATACGAACTTCGCCTGATTGAAGACGAACAAGTACATATTTACCTTCAGAACCCAATACTTGAGCAGAAGCTCCAGCAGCACGTACCAATTCTCCACCTTTACCAGGTTTCAATTCGATGTTGTGGATCAAAGTACCGACTGGGATGTTAGCAAGTGGAAGAGCATTTCCGACTTTGATATCTGCTTCTGGTCCTGATACGATGCGTTGACCTACTTCAAGACCTTTAGGGGCGATGATGTAAGCTTTCACACCGTCAGTGTAGTGTACAAGCGCGATGTTAGCTGAGCGGTTTGGATCGTATTCGATCGTTTTAACGACTGCTTCAACTCCATCTTTGTTACGTTTGAAATCGATCAAACGGTAATGACGTTTGTGTCCACCACCTTGGTGACGAACAGTGATACGACCGTTGTTATTACGACCTGCTTTGTTTTTAAGAGAAACAAGCAAAGTTTTCTCAGGTGTGTTTGTTGTGATTTCAACGAAATCCAAAGAAGTCATATTACGGCGACCGTTTGTTGTTGGTTTATAAACACGAATTCCCACGATATTTCCTCCTTAGATTATTCAGCTTCGGTAGCAAACAACTCGATTGCTTTAGAATCAGCTGCAAGCGTGATGATAGCTTTTTTCGTTTTTGATGTAAAACCAGTATAACGTCCAACGCGTTTTGCTTTAGGTTTTACGTTTACAGTGTTCACATTCGCAACTTTTACACCTTCAAACGCAGCTTCAACAGCTTGTTTGATCAAAAGTTTGTGAGCGCGAGTGTCAACTTCGAATACATATTTGCCTGCTTCAAGTTGAGCCATTGACTTTTCAGTGATAACAGGTTTTTTGATAACATCATACAAATTCATTATGCAAGAACCTCCTCGATTTTAGAGATAGCTGCTTGAGTAACAAGAAGTTTGTCACTATTTGCGATGTCAAGAACACTTGCAGTTGTAGCAGTCGCAACTTTCACGTTTGAAAGGTTACGAGCTGAAAGAGCTGCGAATTCATTTCCTTCTTCAAGAATAACAAGGACTTTAGAATCGATGCTCAAAGCTGCAAGAACTTTTGCAAATTCAGCAGTTTTTGGAGCTGTAAATTCAAGAGAATCAACGGCTACAAATTTGTTTTCAGCAACTTTTTCTGAGTAAACAGATTTAAGTGCAAGGCGAC
>JAQCUL010000054.1:6642-7583 GCA_027685415.1 Streptococcaceae bacterium AF13-5-6.0 | reverse complement strand
GTAGTTAGGACACCTTTTCCTGATTACATGCGTTAGCAATTTACAAAAGAGGAGAAAATAAATAATGAAACTTCATGAATTACAACCTGCTACAGGTTCACGTAAAGTCCGCAACCGTGTTGGTCGTGGTACTTCATCTGGTAATGGTAAAACTTCTGGCCGTGGTCAAAAAGGTCAAAAAGCTCGTAGCGGTGGCGGTGTACGTCTTGGTTTTGAAGGTGGACAAACTCCATTGTTCCGTCGTCTTCCAAAACGTGGATTTACAAACATCAACGCTAAAGAATATGCTATTGTGAACCTTGATCAATTGAACGCCTTTGAAGATGGTGCTGAAGTAACTCCAGTAGTACTTGTAGAATCAGGAATTGTAAAAGCTGAAAAATCAGGTATCAAAATTCTTGGTAACGGAGAATTGACTAAGAAGTTGACTGTTAAAGCAGCTAAATTCTCTAAATCAGCTGAAGAAGCTATCACTGCTAAAGGTGGTTCAGTTGAAGTCATCTAAGTGAGGTGACCTATGTTTTTTAAATTATTAAAAGATGCATTTAAGGTAAAACAAGTTCGGTCGAAGATTTTGTTTACGATCTTCATCATTCTTGTCTTCCGCATTGGAACCACGATTACAGTACCTGGTGTAAATGCGAAAATTCTGAACAACCTTCAAGATGTGTCCTTCTTGAACATGCTCAGTTTAGTATCTGGGAATGCTATGAGGAACTTCTCAGTTTTCGCATTAGGGGTTAGCCCATACATCACAGCTTCGATCGTCGTGCAACTTTTGCAAATGGATCTGTTACCTAAGTTTGTTGAATGGGGCAAACAAGGAGAAGTTGGTCGAAGAAAGCTCAACCAAGCAACACGCTATATTTCTTTGGTTCTAGCTTTTGTTCAATCCATTGGGATTACAGCGACCTTCCATACCTTGTCTCAGGCGAAATTAG
>JAQCUL010000054.1:4111-6632 GCA_027685415.1 Streptococcaceae bacterium AF13-5-6.0 | reverse complement strand
CAAGATTCCAATCCAATATACAAAGATTGCACAAGGAGCTCCATCAAGTTCTTACCTTCCTTTGAAAGTGAACCCAGCAGGAGTTATTCCCGTCATCTGTGACTTGGCTTGGAGAACAAATCACAGATAAAGGGTACGGTAATGGTGTTTCAATGATTATCTTTGCAGGGATTGTGTCATCAATTCCTGAGATGATTAAAGAAATCTATGAAAATGCATTTGTGAACGTTCGTTCTGGTCAAATGACCAATTCCCTCATTTTTGTTGGGGTATTAATCCTTGCGGTCTTGGTTATTGTTTACTTTACAACCTTTGTAGAGCAAGCACAATACAAGATTCCAATCCAATATACAAAGATTGCACAAGGAGCTCCATCAAGTTCTTACCTTCCTTTGAAAGTGAACCCAGCAGGAGTTATTCCCGTCATCTTCGCTAGTTCGATTACAGCAGCGCCTGCTGCAATTTTCCAAGTGATTAGCGCTATGGGTTACAATGCAGGATGGGTGAAAACAGCCCAAGCCATGTTGGCTACAAACACACCAACTGGTGTGGCAATGTATGCCTTATTGATCATTCTCTTCACCTTCTTCTACACGTTTGTTCAGATCAATCCTGAAAAAACGGCAGAAAACCTTCAAAAGAGTGGTGCCTATATCCCAGGCGTTCGCCCTGGTAAAGGGACAGAAGAGTTTATGTCTCGTTTGCTACGTCGTTTAGCAAGCGTCGGATCAGTATTCCTTGGCTTTATTACCATCATTCCAATCCTGGCTCGAGATTTATTTGGTTTGACAGATGCAGTTGCTCTTGGAGGAACTAGTTTGTTAATCATTATTTCAACAGGTATTGAGGGAATGAAACAATTAGAAGGCTACTTATTAAAACGTAAGTATGTCGGATTTATGGACACAACAACAGAATAGAATAAGGTTGACTTTGTCAGCCTTCTATTTTGTTTTTAAATGGAAATAGGAATTCGCTCCTGCTTCCATTTAAAAACAAAATAAGGAGAATTCATCATGAATCTTTTAATTATGGGGTTGCCTGGAGCAGGTAAGGGGACCCAAGCAGCGAAAATCGTGGAAGAGTTTCACGTAGCGCATATCTCTACCGGCGATATGTTCCGCGCAGCGATGGCTAACCAAACTGAAATGGGTGTATTGGCAAAATCATTCATTGACAAAGGTGAATTGGTGCCCGATGATGTGACAAACGGAATTGTAAAAGAACGTTTGGCTCAAGACGACATTAAGGAAAAAGGATTCCTTTTGGACGGTTTTCCTCGCACGATTGAACAAGCTCATGCCTTGGATCAAATCTTGGTAGACCTTGGTTTGGAGCTTGAAGGAGTGATCAATATTGAAGTGGATCCATCCTGCCTCCTCGAGCGCTTAAGTGGTCGTATCATCCATCGTGAAACAGGTGAAACCTTCCATAAAGTATTTAACCCACCAGCTGACTACAAGGAAGAAGACTATTACCAACGTGAAGATGACAAACCAGAAACAGTGAAACGCCGTTTGGATGTAAATATTGCTCAAGGTGAGCCAATTCTTGCTCATTACCGTGCAAAAGGATTGGTCCATGATATTGAAGGAAATCAAGACATCAACGACGTCTTCAAAGATATCCAAAAAGTCTTGGAGAATTTGAAATAAAAACGTTTTAGTCACTTGCAATATTGGACAACTAGTGTTACAATTAGTTAGTCTGACTTATAATTGTTACCTCTGTGCTCAGAGGAATGAATCGAAATTTATGGAGGTACTTTTGCGTGGCAAAAGACGATGTGATTGAAGTAGAAGGCAAAGTAGTCGATACAATGCCGAATGCTATGTTTACGGTTGAACTTGAAAATGGACATCAGATTTTAGCAACAGTTTCTGGTAAAATTCGTAAAAACTATATTCGTATTTTAGCGGGAGATCGTGTTACAGTGGAGATGAGTCCGTACGATTTGACACGTGGACGTATCACATACCGCTTTAAATAATCGAAAAACTTGGAGGGATAAAAATGAAAGTAAGACCATCGGTCAAACCAATTTGCGAATACTGTAAAGTAATTCGTCGTAATGGTCGTGTTATGGTAATTTGCCCAGCAAATCCAAAACACAAACAACGTCAAGGATAAGATAGAAAGGAGAAAACATGGCTCGTATTGCTGGAGTTGACATTCCAAATGACAAACGTGTAGTAATTTCATTGACTTATGTGTACGGTATCGGACTTCCAACATCTAAGAAAATCCTTGCTGCTGCAGGCGTTTCTGAAGATATTCGTGTTCGCGATCTTACACCAGATCAAGAAGATGCTATCCGTCGTGAAGTTGACGCAATCAAAGTTGAAGGTGACCTTCGTCGTGAAGTAAACTTGAACATCAAACGCTTGATGGAAATCGGTTCATACCGTGGTATCCGTCACCGTCGTGGACTTCCAGTTCGTGGACAAAACACTAAAAACAATGCTCGCACTCGTAAAGGTAAAGCTGTTGCGATTGCAGGTAAGAAAAAATAAAATAAAAT
>JAQCUL010000054.1:0-4101 GCA_027685415.1 Streptococcaceae bacterium AF13-5-6.0 | reverse complement strand
TGTTGCGATTGCAGGTAAGAAAAAATAAAATAAAATAAGGAGGTAAAAATCTTGGCTAAACCAACACGTAAACGTCGTGTGAAAAAGAATATCGAATCTGGTATTGCTCATATTCACGCTACATTTAACAACACAATTGTTATGATTACTGATGTGCATGGTAACGCAATCGCTTGGTCATCTGCAGGTGCACTTGGATTTAAAGGTTCTCGTAAATCTACACCATTTGCTGCTCAAATGGCATCAGAAGCTGCTGCAAAAGCTGCTCAAGAACACGGACTTAAATCTGTTGAAGTAACTGTTAAAGGTCCTGGTTCAGGTCGTGAGTCTGCTATTCGTGCACTTGCTGCTGCTGGTCTTGAAGTAACTGCAATCCGCGATGTAACTCCTGTACCACACAATGGTGCTCGTCCTCCAAAACGTCGCCGTGTATAATCATCAACAATTACACAGCTTTTCGTTTAAGAGGGAGTATAGCAAATGATTGAGTTTGAAAAACCAAATATAACAAAAATTGATGAAAACAAAGATTATGGCGTGTTTGTCGTAGAACCACTTGAACGTGGCTATGGTACAACACTTGGAAACTCACTTCGTCGTGTACTTCTGGCTTCACTTCCAGGTGCAGCTGTCACTTCAATCAACATTGAAGGTGTACTCCACGAATTTGATACCGTTCCAGGAGTCCGTGAAGACGTTATGCAAATTATTCTTAACGTTAAAGGAATCGCCGTTAAATCTTACGTCCAAGACGAAAAGATTATTGAACTTGATGTAGAAGGACCTGCAGAAGTAACTGCTGGAGATATTCTTACTGATAGTGACATCGAAATTGTAAACCCTGATCATTATCTATTTACAATCGGAGAAGGAGCATCTTTGAAAGCAACGCTTACTGTAAACAGTGGACGTGGCTATGTTCCAGCTGATCAAAACAAAAAAGATGATGCACCAGTGGGAACACTTGCTGTAGATTCAATCTATACGCCAGTGACTAAAGTCAATTACCAAGTTGAACCAGGACAGAAATCGGTAATTCGTTAGAATTTGATTTCGTCGTCCCACCTCCGCACAGTTGAGTAGGGCTGTAAAAGCTGATGAAATCAGCGTAGTAGAGCCCACTCAACCACTGCGTCTTGCTCGACAATCCAAAAATAATTGAGAGGCTAGGACTTTTGTCCCAGCCTCTTTATCGGTATGAAGCTTATTTCTCTTTCCGTTTACCACGCAAGAGCAAAGCCAAAGCAAAAATTGCTAAGAGGGCACCGAGTATGGTCAACCCGTAAGCAACAACTTCACCAGTTGATGGACGTGGCTATGTTCCAGCTGATCAAAACAAAAAAGATGATGCACCAGTGGGAACACTTGCTGTAGATTCAATCTATACGCCAGTGACTAAAGTCAATTACCAAGTTGAACCAGCACGCGTTGGTAGCAACGATGGCTTTGACAAGCTAACCCTTGAAATTTTGACAAATGGGACAATCATTCCAGAAGATGCCTTAGGTTTGTCTGCTCGTATTTTGACAGAACACCTAAATCTATTCACAAACTTAACTGAAATTGCTATTGCAACAGATGTTATGAAGGAAGTAGATACAACTTCTGATGATCGCATTTTAGAACGTACGATCGAAGAATTAGATCTTTCAGTTCGTTCATATAACTGTTTGAAACGTGCTGGCATTAATACTGTTTATGATTTGACTGAAAAATCAGAAGCAGAAATGATGAAAGTTCGTAACTTGGGACGTAAGAGTCTTGAAGAAGTTAAAATCAAACTTGCCGACTTAGGCCTTGGGTTAAAAAACGATAAATAGAGGAGGAATACATGGCTTACCGTAAACTAGGACGCACTAGCTCACAACGTAAAGCGATGCTTCGCGATTTGACTACAGATCTTATCATCAATGAAGCAATTGTAACAACTGAAGCACGTGCGAAAGAAATCCGTAAATCAGTTGAAAAAATGATTACTTTGGGTAAACGTGGTGATTTGCATGCACGTCGTCAAGCTGCTGCATTCGTACGTAACGAAGTTGCATCACAAAACTTTGATGAAGAAACAGGTAAATACTCAGAAACAACTGCACTTCAAAAATTGTTCTCTGAATTAGCACCTCGTTATGCTGAGCGCAATGGTGGATATACTCGTATCCTTAAAACTGAACCACGTCGTGGTGATGCTGCGCCAATGGCTATCATCGAATTGGTATAATATCATCAATTTTGTTGAGTGTTATGATGATGGAATACACTGTTATTCTTAGTCTAGCTCTGGTCTACCGCTGGGGATTTTCCCCAGCGGGAACACTCATCATATTGAATGAATGGTAGACGCTTGTTTACGAAATTGCTTTAATTTAAAACAATTTCGTAAACAAGCGTCTACCATTCATCAATTTTGTTGAGTGTTATGATGATGGAATACACTGTTATTCTTAGTCTAGCTCTGGTCTACCGCTGGGGATTTTCCCCAGCGGGAACACTCATCATATTGAATGAATGGTAGACGCTTGTTTACGAAATTGCTTTAATTTAAAACAATTTCGTAAACAAGCGTCTACCATTCATCAATTTTGTTGAGTGTTATGATGATGGAATACACTGTTATTCTTAGTCTAGCTCTGGTCTACCGCTGGGGATTTTCCCCAGCGGGAACACTCATCATATTGAATGAATGGTAGACGCTTGTTTACGAAATTGCTTTAATTTAAAACAATTTCGTAAGCAGGCGTTTTGTCTTGCTTTTCATGAGTAGTCGAGAATAGCAAAAAATGATATAATGGAACCCAAATCTCCAATAGAAGAAAAAGGATTCAATGACAAAACAACAAGCAATTAAATTACTAAAAGAGAAGTACCTTAGTAATATGAAAGAGGATTCGGAACTCTTTGTCGGTGTTGAATTAGAGTTTCCGATTGTAGAAATAAATGGAAACAAAACTAATATAGAGGTGACGAAAAATCTTTTTCGAACCTTAGCCAACTTATCAGATTTTGAAGTTGAAAAAATAGATGACAATCAAAATCCCATTCAATTGATTCACTGTTCTTCTAAAGATCGTATTCTATTCGAGTTGAGTTACAATACAATTGAATTTGCATTTGAGAGAGCTCATTCTATAAATGAGGTAGCCAAACGTTTTGAGGCTTATTTGAAGATCATTCAACCGATTTTACAAGAAAATAATCACGAAATTCAAGGGCACGGAATCCATCCTTTGTGGAAAGAAAATGATAATAGCCCAGTGAAAATCGAACGATACAAGATGTTAATGGCTTTCCTTGCAATGAATGGTACAGGGATGAGGACACACTCCTATCCTTCATACGGAGCATTTATATGCGGAAATCAGGTTCAATTGGATGTAAGGCGCGATAACTATCTTCGCATCATTAATGCATTTAATAAAATTGAAGCAGCAAAAGCATATTTGTTTTCCAACTCAGAATTTTCTGCAGAAGCTTGGGATACAAAAATTGCCAGAGATATTTTCTGGGAAGAATCCTTACATGGTTATTATAAGGAGAATGTAGGGATTTATCCTAAGGACTACCAAAGCGAAGAAGAGTTTTTTAATAATCTCGCTAAAACGGCTATTTTTACGGCAACTAGAGGGGGCAAATCATATTATTTTAAACCAATTCGAGTGGAAGATTATCTAGATCAAAAAGAAATTACAGCCTATACGGCTGATGGAAATGAGAAGATCATTAAGCCTGTAAAAGAAGATCTAAAACAACATCGAAGTTACCAATTTCAAGATTTAACTGCTCGTGGGACTGTGGAATTTAGAAGTGTTTGTACGCAACCGTTAGAAACCACCTTTGCCCCGATTGCCTTTGAGTTGGGCTTATTTGTACAGTTAGAAAAACTAGAAGACTATTTAGAAGATTCTTCATTCATTAACAATGAAGAACTGGATTATCGAAAACTTAGAAAGAAATATTCAAAGAAAATTCTAAGTAAAGAAGAAAAAGAAGCGATCCAATCCTTTTCAAAAGATCTTCTAGACATAGCTGAAGCAGGTTTAATGAAAAGAGGTTACGGAGAAGAAAAATTTCTCATCATTAACAAAGAACTAGACTAATAGAAAA
>JAQCUL010000053.1:0-9355 GCA_027685415.1 Streptococcaceae bacterium AF13-5-6.0 | reverse complement strand
TTGAGAGAAGAGATCGGTAATGGCGTGTCCCTTAACACGGACCTGACTCCAAGCAACAAATTGAGAATTTCCATGCTCACCGAGGTTGTAACCTGATACACTAGCAGGTGAAACCTGCAAACGATCAGCGACTGCACGCTTCATCCGAGCTGTATCCAGCAAGGTCCCTGTCCCAATCACCTGCTCTTTTGGAAGGCCGGTATATTGTTGATAGAGTTGAGTGACGGCATCGACTGGATTGGTCACTACCAATAAGACCCCGCTAAAGCCAGAAGCCTTCAAATCACGCGCTACTTGTACCACTTGCTTGCTGGAAAAGGGAAGCTCCGCAAAACGGTCATCTGTGTTATTAGCCTGCAACTCGATATTTCCAAGAGTCGACACCACGACATCCGCGTCTTCTAAAGCCGCGTAATCATTGACCGTGATATTAACCGGATACCCCGTATTGGCAACCGTATCACAGAAATCCAAGGCATCTGCCTTGACCTTTTTCTCATTGGTATCAATCAAGACCAAGTGATCACAGGTGTGTTTCAAAATCATGCTGTGGGCCAAGGTCGCACCCACATGCCCCAAACCAATAATACCAATTTTTCTTGTCATCAGAATCCTCTTTTCTAGTATCGATCACACTGTTGGTGAGGATAGCTCTTTGTTGACTCTATTCTACCACAATTCTAGAAAGGCGGATTGAAAAAATGGGAAAATTTTCAAGTTTTTTCAAAAAGAAAAGAGGCAGTGCCTCTTTTAACGACTCAAGAAAGAAGAGTCTCAATCTCTTCAAGCGATAAACCTGTCATCTCTGAGATAAGATCAGGTGTCATTCCTCGTGAGATCATCTCGCATACCAACTGTTTACGACCTTGTTCCAGGCCTTGTTCCAAACCTTCTTCGCGCGCTTCGTCTATCGCCGTCTCCAGGGTCATATCATAATTTTCTTGAATACGAATTCGCTCGTCTATCATGGTCTTCTCCTCCTTGGTCCAGCTAGATGAATCTAATAATGAATCTGCGTGGGCGACGGCCTGACTGGGAGCTTTTGTGAAGGGAAGATTCCCAAAAAACTCTAGCCACTGTCTGCCTGCATCTGTCAGGTTCTCATCTTTATTATACTTGTCTAGCTCTAAAAAGGCAACCTGCAGAAGATTTTGGTGCTTGCCATTCTTATAATAGGCCTTAAGTTGCTTGCCGGACCGGCTATTGGTCAGCCAGTATTTATTGATGGCGGCCTCTTCGTCTAGCAAGAGCGACTTCTCCAAAATCGCAATCCCATAGACGGGCTCCATCTGCTCATACATCTTATGCGTCTGACCTTGCTGGCGCAGTTTTTGCACATTCTCCACCAGCTGATTGGCCAAATAATAGTGGAACCGATTCAAGAAATACTGCTGCTAGCGAATCTGGATCTCGATGATCACCTCGGTCCCGTCATGAAGCTTGGCTCTCACATCCACCGCAGTGGAGAACAAGTCATCCTCCTCATAGGCCATGCTGTGGGGCTGGTTTCCTTCCACAATCTGAGCATCCGCAACATCCAGCTCCAAAATATCTCGAATAAACGCCGTCGTCACTTCTGGCAAACTAAAAATCTTCTTGGCCATGATATCCAAGGTCGGCGATACATACGCGTGTCTCTTTTGCATCCCTGCTCCTTTTCGATAAAAAATAGAGGGAAGATCCCTCTACTTCTATCATTCGAAAAAAATTTGGGAAATAGCGAATAAAGTATCCTTTACCTACCACCTATCTCCTCTCACCCTAGCCCTTAAACTCTTGGACAAATTTCTTGAGTTCGGCATCTGCTTCTGGAGTCGTTCCATGAAGCTGGCTGAGCATGTCTAGAAGAGAAGCTGTCTGGGTTTCAATCGTCGCATTGGTTTGGTTAATCTTAGCCACGATCTCTGTCAGTGGCTCCACTTCTTCTTCCTCAAAGGTGTCCACATAGCGTGGGATATTGAGATTGTAGTCATTCTCGACGATCTCCTCAAAGCTAGCCAGATGGGCAAACTTATCAATCTCCTCACGTGACTTGTAAGCTTCCAGGATCTTCTCGATATGGGCATCCGTCATGATGTTCTGGTTCTTGCCCTTGTCAAATTCCTTAGAAGCATCGATAAAGTAAACGTCTCGATTGGTGCGGTTCTTCTTGAGAATAATGACCGTCGTTGGGATGCTGGTATTGAAGAAGATATTGGCAGGAAGACCGATCACGGTATCGATAGCCCCTTCTTCCAGCAGGGCCTTGCGAATGGTTCCTTCAGCATTGCCACGGAAAAGAACCCCGTGAGGAAGGACGATGGCCATGACTCCCTTGTCCTGCTTGAGGTGGTAATAACCGTGCAAGAGGAAGGCAAAGTCTGCCTTGGACTGAGGCGCGAGCTTGCCAAATGGGGAGAAGCGAGGATCTTGGAGGAAGCCAGAGCTTGCAGACCACTTAGCTGAGTACGGAGGGTTCATAAGGACCCCATCAAAGTTGGTCGGCTCTTGGGTCGGCCAGTCTTCGTCTAGCGTATCGGCATTGTGCAAGAACTGGTTTTCCACCGGAACCCCGTGTAGGATCATGTTCATTCGAGCCAGGTTATAGGTAGAGGTATTGAGCTCCTGACCAAAGTACTGGACGGTTTGAGGCTGGTGGGAATACTTCTTAGCATTGAGCAAGAGGGAACCCGATCCCATAGTGGCATCGTAGAGGGTAAAGCCCTGCTCGTCTTCACGCCCTAAAAAGGCAATCTGGGTCATGAGCTTGGCTACAGGCTGGGGCGTATAGAACTCTCCAGCTTTCTTACCCGAGTCAGTCGCAAACTGACCAATCAAGTACTCGTAAGCATCCCCAAGCATATCACCCGCATGACCTGCCACATCCAGCACTGCCAGCTCTTTCATAACAGCAGCCACTAGCTGATTTTGCTTTTGAGGAGTGGCCCCTAGCTTTTTGGAGTAGAGATCAATGTCCTCAAAGAGATTCTCATAGAGGTCATCACTTTGCTCGATGTCTCGGAAGCCTTGAGCTAGATCTTCCAGCTGGAAGGTTCCTTCATTGACCCGGTCCACCAAGGCCGTAAAGGTCAAGTCTGGCTTGATGACATAGTTAAGCTCATCGGTGATGACGGTGATTAGATCCTCTTGAGAGTCTGGATCCTCATAGTAGGTTCGGTAAAGCGCCAAGGCTTCATCCAGACTCTCTGTCTCTTTCTCCATGGTCTCCGCCACGAAGAAGAGCAACTTATCTGAGAGATACTTGTAAAAGATCATCCCCAATAGATAAGACTTATAGTCATTGGCATCCATCTTAGAGCGGAGTACGTCCGCTGAGTTCCACAGGGCTTGGTAGAGCGACTGGGAGGTTTGTGTTGTTTCCATAGTAATTCTTTCTGATTTCGTTTAGACCTTTTCTTGTTCCAGTGGAACGACAGCGAGGGTCTTGCCCAGACTGGCTAAGACTTTCAAGACCGTGTCCAATTGAGGACTGGTCTTTCCTGTCTCCATCCGAGCGATGACCGGTTGACTGACCCCACTGAGTTCTTCTAGTTTCTTTTGGCTAATGCCCTTTTCATGCCGAGCCTCGATCAGCTCAGTCATAATCGCGACCCGCAAATCGCTTTCCAGGATTTCTTCCTTGGTGAAGAGCTCTGCTCTCACATCTTTCCAATTGCTGCCGATGGCACTATTCTTCATCTCTTAGCCCTCTTTCCTTCAAATCTTGCAACTCCCGCTTGGCTTTCTCGATCTCTCGTCTAGGTGTCTTTTGCGTCTTTTTGACAAAATGATGCAGTAAGACAAAGCTCCCATCCAGCCAAGCCACGAATAAAATCCGATCCCTCAAGGGTCTCAACTCCCAAATCTCCGCATCCAGATGCTTGATGTAGGGCTGGCCAGCACGGATTCCCTGCTGGCTCAAAAGCTCGATATAGTCGTTGAGCTTGTTGAGTTTGATCCGGCTGTCCTTGCTATCGTGACGAGCTAGCTCCCTCATGTAGTCCAAGACCGGTTGATTCCCCTGTTTGTCCTTATAAAAATAAATAGTGTGCACAAAGCAACCTCTTTTCGAATTAATTATAACTCTAAAGTTATTAAAAGTAAATACTTTTAAGTTATTAAATACTAGGGAGCACCCTTTGAAAGGATCAAAGGGGCTCACTTATACTATTCGAAAAAGACTGTGCTTATGGATACTGATAAGGATTTTTTGAAGGTTAGATAAACATATCTTGTAAGAGTTTATTTTATAACTTAAAAATTTAAAAATGAAATTTAAGTCTATTTTTTCTTTCTTTTAAGCTTTCTTGTGCCTGCTTCAACCTTATCAGCATTTTTCTTAGTTTCTAATTTTTCATTAAATACTGTTTTATCAATAATTGTCTTGATTAAATTATCAAGTTCTGTTCCTTCTGAATAATCTGCTGGCACAAAATAATCAATACGACTATCACGAGTCATTTTGTGAACTTTAGTTCTGTCATTAGTTTTTGGATTGAATACACCGATAGAATAACCCCCTCGAGTTTTAACTAATTTCATACAGGGGATATCAGTATCACTATCACCCAGATAAATCATATTTCTGAAAGGAACACGTAAATCACTATCTGGGAAAAATTCATTGACTGCGGAGTCATTTACATCTAAAACACCTTTGGTAATTCGAAATAAAAATTGCGTCTTATTCGTGTAATTCACTACTTGAGCTGGCCAGACTGCAACTCCATTTTCATCACAATAAAAAGAAGTCGCATAAATTTTCTTAAAGGCTCCTTTTTTAGCAATAGAAGTCCCCTCTATCATTTCTTTCAAACCCGATGAAATAATATAGTGCTCAACAGTTACACCTCGTTCTTCCCCATACTTTCTGATTCGTTCAAACCAGCCTTCAACCCCATCGAATAATGCTACTTCTGAACCAAACCTAGCTAGTTCCGTTTTTGTAAATAAAACTTTTCCTGCAGATTCTGTTTTCATAGTATACATATAGGCTAGATTTTGGTCCATATCATTATTATAGGCAAAACTATTTGACTTTTTCCAAAAATCTCCAATTTCATAACCTAGATTCTGAATAAAACCTTGGGCTTGCATATCATCAGGAGACAGAGTTTTATCAAAATCATAACAAATGGCTACAACTGGTTTATCATCTTTAGTGAGACGATTAGATTTTATTTTTGACATAACGCTATTCTCCTTTTTATATAAACATATCCTGTAAGAGTTTCTTTTTGAGAGTTTCCAGTTGAGAAATTTTTTCTTGATGAGTAGCGATGAGGTTATCGAGGTTTGAGAAATAGGCACCGATGGCTTGTTGTTCATCAAGGGAGGGAATCCTAACTGGCATAACTAAAAAATCCTCTGGATGAATACGCTTTGCTTTTCGGGAACCATTCGCAATTAAGCCTTGATATTCGTAAAATTCTCTCCTCATTACATATTCAAGTAAAAATTTAGGATCAATGTTTTGAATATCAAAAGTAGGTAAATCCAATGTTGACTGATACCCATCAAGTTCATTCGGAATAATTCCAAATGCTTGATTTTGAAAATCTAGTTTACTGTATATAAACTGTCCAGCTTTTCTAATAAAGTATTGAGTATTCGAGCTGCCAGCATACTTCTCTTCCTTTTCTACAACTCCCTTTCCCCAAAGTTTAACAGTTATTTTTTTTGCAGTTAGACCTGTGTCGCCTGAAATTCTACTTTCAGTAAGATATGGTTCTAAAGTATCTTTTTTCCAATCCCCCTTAAACCCATCCAAACGAATCTCAGGAACCGTCTGTCCAGCTTTGGGAAACATCTTGGAGAGCATGGTTGCCTTGAGAGATTGGTAGTTGGCAAGATTGTCCTTGTAGCTAGCAAGAAGGTCGTCAAGGGTACGGAAAAGAGAGCTGATAGCGGATTGTTCGTGGTAGGTTGTCATACCAACATTCCACTCTCCATATTCTTTCCCATTAACGCCAGGTTGACCTGACCTTTGAGAAATGATTTCAATAAATTGCTTATACTTTTCAGTAAGCGTCTGTTGAAAAATAAAATTCCCATCATATGAATTACGTAATCTTGCTCTAATTAAGAATCCAGCATAATAGACTTCACCATCTGATTCTCTGTAAAGATATGTTTTACCAACACTTGCACCAGTACGTGCGAATAGAAGATCATTCTTCTGCAATTTATAGTTTTCATAATCTTCTATAGTAAAATTAACATCTGGAGAACTTAGCTTATCAGTTAGAAACAATCTAGAGGACTCATCTATATCTGTAATTCTAAGATATTTATGAATACCATCAAAGTCCTTTGCAGAAGCATTTAAACCATATTCGATAGAATTTGACACTTTATTCAAACATTCTTTAAACCAATTATGTTCGAATTTCTTAAATCTTATATTAGGAGTTTTTTCTTTTTTCATAATTTACAGACACATATTTTATAAAAAGTTTCCGAAAGGGCATTTAACTTTATATATTTTTTTCTTTCTTTGACTTCATGGTTAAGCAAATTGGATGTTTTTATTTCATAATTTAGTTTTTCGTATATCTCAGTATACGTTGAAGACAAACGTACTGAATCATAATTTGAATCATTATTATAGTTATAGCCATCAGGAATTTCAATCAAACCTAGTCTAGCCAAATTTGCCAATGCAACCAATACCACTTCATACTCTCTATCTAGCCATGTAATATTTTCAATTGTAGTAATTTCAGACACATCATCACTATTAGAAATATATAAATCAATAATTGGTTTGATAGACGTCTCCATAATTTCTTTAAACACAATCGCATCTATTGGACTTAACTGTTTTATTATTTCAACAAAGGACGGATGAACTTTGTCCTTCTTTCCTAATACCATTGCTTTTGACAATAAATTTGCATATAAATCTCTAAGTTCCTCACTATCCATCGAATACGAGAGCGCAATAATTGCAGGTATAGCGACATGTGGCTCTGGGCTAACCAAATCATCTTCCTTAACATGCTTTAATCGTTCTGCCAAAAGTAATTTAGTTTTTTCAATATTATATTCTTTATTCAGTAACCACATATCTAAAGGCTGAAAAAGAGCATTAATCAGTTTAAGTGGCCTCGCGATAAATTGACCTACCTCCCTTATAGCTGGTTTTCCTCCGTCATCATAAATATTCGGAATTATTTCCTTACTAATTTTAATAAAATCTTCTTCAGCAACCATTAGACACCTCTAAAACTAACTAATAAACAATTACAAAGTATTTATCGTTCTATACTTTTCAAAACTATACCGAGAAATTTCTTCAACTCCAAGCATCTGATATTTTTCTTTTACTTTCACAAAGTAAGAGCCGATTAATTCCTTTGGAATTATTTCGTTAGATGGTTCTTCTGCTTTTGAATCTCCTCGCATAGCTAACCATGGTTCTTCTTCATGAGTAAATTCTTCTAATACTTTTCCGTTAAATATAGCAAAATTCTTTAATATACTATCAATTAAACTACGTTCAAAAAATGTAAGACCATCTCCAGGATCACTATTTAAAGGTAATTGGATTGGATTATATCCAAAACTATTATATTTAAAATAAACATCTCTATATACAGGACCATGTACCCATGCCTCACAATCACTAGAAAAAATATAATCCTTCTTAAAGGCGAAATAAAATCCTTGTACATAATATAAAAGTTTTTGTAAAGCTAACGGTGTAATCTCATTATTTTTTGATAACAAATAGTGAATAACTTGAGTAAGTTTATCATCATTTTCATTATTTAAAATTTCATCAACCTTTTCTAAACTCTTATTAAATGCTACATCTGTAATATTATCTTTATTTGTGACCAAAATTTCTTTAAAAATATCGGGGTTTTCTAATATTTCTTTCAATTTATCAGAATAAGCAGGTTTTGGAATATCACCAGTTAAATATCTTTGAATAGTATTAATTCCCCATCCCAAAAGTTGAGCTAATGGTTTAGCTCCAATACTATATTTTTCCGTAATATTTATTATATCTTCATTGGAGATAATACCATTCTCACTCCTAAAAGCTTCATAGATAGCTTGTTTATTATATTCGTTAATTTCTTCAACATAAACAGGCTTATTACAATTAACACAATAAGCAGTCTTACCTGAAAAAGTATATTTTTTTCCTTTTAATGACCTTGTTAATTCTTCAACCACTACTTTATAATTTACAGACTCTAAGCAATTTTCGCATAATATTTTTTTATTATTCATTATTAGTCTCCTTTCAAGAGAGAGGTCTTCTCTTAAAGAGGGAAAATTTATTTAAATTGATAATTCAATGCTTTTGATTCATCCGGCCTATGAAAAGATACAACAACTAAAAAAGGTTGGTTTTCCTTATCATTTTTAATTATTATTTTAACGTAAACAATAACTTGCAACACGTCACCAAATAAATCTGTTAAAGTAAATTCAGGTGCAAACAGATAATAATCTTCATGATTCCTTAAAACATCATTCGGATGTAAACACTCACAAAAATCGCTATACTCGATTTGCATTAATAACTTACGAATTTCTTCACCCTTCAAATTAAATTCAAACATGAATTCTTCGTTCTTTTTACGATTTTTTCCAGTTGAAATTATGTAGCTTTTATTCTGAATTAGTCTTTTAATTTCTTCTAATAAATCCTGGATTTCTAATTTACTATACATTAAAAAGTATTAACCTTTCTGTTTAATTATCATTTAGTTTCCTCCTTATTCACACATTAATAGTATCATTTTTTAAAAATAAAGTCAAAAAAAGCACTATTTTTTTAAAAATAGTGCTTTTTTACCTCCAAACCCTCAACGGCTCAATCACTTCTTCGATCAGTTGGGTATAGGCTTCTTTGATTTGTTTTTTGTAGCTGAGTGGGTTGAGGGCATCTGCCACTTCTGCCTTGTATTCTTTGTAGCGTTGGCTCTTGGTGAGCTGGCTTTCACCGGCTTGTTTTTTTGCCCCTTTGCGGTAGTGTTGGATATAGTAGCGAAGTTCGTCGGCTCCGATATACCACTTTTTAGCGAAGCTTACGACATGACTATCGATGATGGATTCGATCATCTGGTCCAAGACCCCGGTGATGGACTGTCCTCGGTAGTGTTCGGGCTCTTCTTGGACTTGGGTCCAGAGGTTTTGGATGATCTCGGCTAGGCTTGGATTGGTCCGGTTCAGGCTCTCGATATAGCTGTCCACGGTTGCGATATCCTTGTCACTCAGGGTCTGCTCGTCATTTTCCTCCTGCTGGATCATACTCTGGATCAGCATCAGGATATAGGCATAGTTGATCTCATCTACTTGGACAGACTCCAGCTCATAGTGGATGTCCAACTCATCTTGGCTGTCCACTTCTGGATCC
>JAQCUL010000052.1:1867-9947 GCA_027685415.1 Streptococcaceae bacterium AF13-5-6.0 | reverse complement strand
ACCTCTCCTTACTGTCAACACTTTTTTCCAAAATTTTTTATTTTTTTGAAAGTTTTTTTGAAATAAAAAAATAGAGAGGGAATCCTCTCTATTTATATTCTTGTCTGTATTTGTTTTCTTCAGCTTTATTAGCCCATACATAATGACCTGGTTTAATTTCAACCATTTGTGGTTTATCTTCAGAGTAATCATGTTGTTCTGGATCGTAGATTTTTAGAACTTTTTTACGTTCTAGAATTGGATCTGGAATTGGGACAGCTGAAAGTAGGGATTGTGTGTATGGATGGATTGGGTGGTTAAATAGCTCTTCAGTTTCTGCTACTTCTACAATAACCCCTTTATAGATAACTGCAATACGGTCAGAAATGAAGCGCACAACTGACAAGTCATGGGCGATAAAGAGATAGGTCAAGCCTAATTCTCTTTGGAATTTTTTCAAAAGGTTCAAGACCTGTGCACGTACTGAAACGTCAAGGGCTGAGATTGGTTCATCCGCAATGACAAATTCTGGTTCCATGACAAGTGCACGGGCAATACCGATCCGTTGACGTTGACCACCTGAGAATTCGTGAGGATAACGTGTCAAATGTTCTGCTAGAAGCCCAACTTCATGCATAATATTTTTTACTTTTTCCTGACGTTCTTCTTCGCTGTTAAACAAATGGTGGTTGATCAAACCTTCAGAGATAATATAATCAACTGTTGCACGTTCATTCAAACTTGCTGCTGGGTCTTGGAAGATCATTTGAATTTTACGGATCAACTCTGATTTTTCACTATGAGAGTTTTTTCCGTTGATCTTGCGACCGTCATAAATAATTTCTCCAGCACTTGTATCATTCAAACCAATGATCGCACGCCCAATTGTTGTCTTACCACTTCCTGATTCACCAACAAGAGAGAACGTTTCTCCCTTATTAATGAAAAAGTTGGCGTTCTTTACAGCAACGAATTTTTTACTTCCTTCACCGAAGGAAATTTCTAAATCTTTAATTTCAACTAATTTTTCAGTCATTTCCTTCCTCCTATTCTGTAATGTGAGTGAAGCCCATTTTTGAGCCAATCTTTTCGTGAAGGTTTTCGATTACTTCTGGTTTATGAACTGTTGGTGCATCTGGATGGAGCAACCATGTCTTAGCCCAGTGAGTATCGGTTACTTTGAAAGCAGGTGCCTCTTCTTCAAAATCAATCTGCATTGCATAGTCTGAACGAAGTGCGAAGGCATCTCCTTTGATTGGAGCATACAATGATGGCGGAGTTCCTGGAATAGAGTAAAGATCACCATCTGAGGTTGACAATTGAGGCAAGCTTGAAAGCAAGCTCCATGTGTATGGATGTTTTGGATCGTAGAAAATTTCTTCTACTTTACCAAACTCAACAATTTCTCCAGCATACATAACGGCTACTTTATCTGCAATACTTGCAACCACACCTAAGTCGTGGGTGATAAAGATAACTGTAAATTGGTATTCTTTTTGAAGGGATTTCAACAAATCAATGATTTGCGCTTGAATGGTTACGTCAAGGGCTGTTGTTGGTTCATCACAGATCAAGATATCTGGACGGCAGGCCAAGGCGATGGCAATAACGATCCGTTGACGCATCCCACCTGAATATTGGAATGGATACTCATCAAAACGACGTTCAGCATCTGGAATTCCAACTTTCTCCATATAGTCCAAAGCCATTTCTTTGGCTTCTTTAGCTGTTTTCCCTTGGTGTTTGATAATGACTTCTGTAATTTGTGATCCAATTGTGTTGATTGGGTCCAAACTTGTCATTGGGTCTTGGAAAATTGTAGCGATCTTAGATCCACGAATATTTTCCCAATCTTTATTCGATTTCAAATCTGTCAATTCTTGACCACGGTATTTAATCGAACCTTGGGCAATACGGCCATTATCTTCTAACATTCCGGTGAACGTTTTTGTCAAAACTGATTTCCCTGAACCTGACTCACCAACTAAGGCAAGAACTTCACCTTCTTCTAGCTCAAGCGATACGCCACGAATAGCTGTCAATACGCGATCGCGCACGTCAAATTCCACTACGATATCTTGAGCAGATAAAATAATATTGTTATTTGATGTCATATCTACTCCTCCTATCTATGTGTACGTGGGTCGCTGGCATCGGCCAAGTTTTGTCCGACGATAAAGAATGACAAGGATACTAAAATCAAAACAGTAAGCGGAATCCAGAATAGGTAGGCATTTGTAGTTACGTTTTGAGAATAGTCAGAAATCAAGCGTCCCAAACTTGGAACTGTGATTGGAAGACCAAGTCCGAAGAAGGAAAGGAAAGCTTCATAAGAAATAAAGCTTGGAAGTAACTGTGATGTTTGTGTCACGATAACAGATACCAATTGAGGCAAAATATTTTTCGTAACAATTTTCAAAGTTGGTGTTCCTAATGTTCGGCTGGCAAGGTTGTACTCCAAATCACGGTAACGCATGATTTGGACACGAATGGTATAGGCAATTCCGATCCATCCAGTTAAGGACATGGCAAGAATCAAGTTCCAGAAACCAGATCCCATTGAGTAAGTCAAGACGATAACGATCAACATAAACGGAATGTTTGAAATAACGTTATAAACTTCCATCATGATACGGTCGATGGATTTTGAGATCCCCCAAATTCCACCAACGATAACTCCGACAACCACGTTAATAACAGTGGCGATGAAGGAAATGATAATTGAATTCCGAGCACCAAACCAAACTCCATCAAAGAGGGATTTACCGTTATTATCTGTACCAAAGAAAGCTTTGGCACTTGGTGGATTCAAACGTGCTGAAAAGTCATTTACCTTACTTACGTCGTTGTAATCAAAATTTGAAAACATCGGGTAGACAAAACTCATCAAGAGAATCCCAATCAAAATAGCAAGCATAATGATAGTGGTTCTTTTTTTCAAGAATTGTCTGAATACAGATTTCCAGTATGAATACGCTGGAGCATCGATTACTTCAGAGGCAAAGTCATCGCGTTTTACAAACTGAAATTTATTTTTATCGATTGTAGCCATTATTTGCCTCCTTTCGTATTCGTTAATTTAATCCGTGGATCAAGCACTGTCATCAAGATATCACCTAACATGGCAGCAAAGATACCAAGTGATGTGAAGATGAAGACAAGTCCGATGACCATGGTGTTGTTTGATGCTTTAATAGAGTCAATCAACATTTTACCCATACCTGGGAAAGCGAAGACCGTTTCAGTAAGTGTCGCACCTGAGATAACTCCAATAATAGAACCTGGAATACCAGATACCAATGGAACCATCGCATTTTTGAAGATGTGTTTTCTTGAGATCTCACGTTCTGACAATCCTTTTGAACGAGCAAAACGGACGAAATCTTGCGAGTGGATATCGATCATGTAACGACGAATCCAAACTGCGATAAATGGAGCACTCAACAAGCCAAGAATCAGAGAAGGCAATACATATGAACGCCAATCCTGTGCTCCAAGTACTGGGAATGAGTCTGGAAGTCCAAAGAATGAACCTGCTAGACGCACAATGTAAACAAGGGCAATAGTTGGAAGAGACATCATAAATGTCAAGGTTGCTGTTGAGATGCTATCAAACCATGAGTCCTTGAACAGAGCCATGTAAGATCCTAATGGGATCGCAATCAAGTAAGCAATCGCAATACCAATCAAACCAATGATTGAAGAAGATGCAATCATGGATGGATTCTCATAGTTGCTCAACGTTGCTGTATAAGCGTCCCCTTTACCAAATCGACTGATATCTTGTGAGTCTGCCTTACTTGGTGATTTGTAGGTACGTGAGTAGATATCGATTGAAGATGTCTTTTTACCTGTTGGGAAGTTCACTTCACTCTTCTTAGTTGTTCCTTGTCCTTGGGTAATAACTTGAAGAACAGGGGTATTTGAATAAGTTGGATATGAATTTCCAAGGTTTAAGGTCACAAAGTTTTGGTGTACATATGGGAATTGACCATTAAAGTACAAGAGGTATTTGTGCTTCGTACCAGAACCTACAACAGACCAACCAATAGATGGATCATTTTCAATACGGATATAGCGTTTGAGGTTTGGATTTGAGGCATCTTTCACCCAACCTGGATGATCAAATTGAATCAAATTCGCATAGAAACTAATGACACGTTCAAAAACCGGAATTTCACGCACCGCATAGAAAGACTTGCTTTCTGGGAAACGTTTCAACTGCCAACCATGACCTAATTTTTTAATGTATTCCTTATAGATCTTTTCATTAGCAGTAGTCGCATCAACTGTTACAGAAGAATCTTCTTTACTTGCTTTTTGTTGCAAGCTTTTTGAATCCATGTATTCCAAATAACCCATGCGATCGTAGACAGTATTTTCGTAGTTGATCTTCGAATCTTTTGTCTTCGCTACTTTATTGTAGTTAGGGTCATTCTTAAAGATGAGATTTCTCGGTGTTAGCGTATAGATAATCATGTAGGTTAATGTCGTGACGAGAAAGATCGACACTAACGAACGCAAAATACGCATAAAAACATATTTTTTCATATTTCATTCCTTTAATGTCCAAAAGAACTTTCTCCCCTAGAAGAGAAAGTTCTAATGAAAAGCAATAATTAAATTATTTAACGTGTTTTTCAAGATCTTGTTGAGCTTTTTTGTTTGACTCAGCTTTTTCTTTTTGCCATTTTTCACGTGCTTGTTCGTATTGTTTCTTAGTAACTGGTTCATCTTGAACTTCTACATATTTGAAGTATGAAGATCCTTTGTTACCTGTTTGAGCTGATGGGCCAGAGAATGGGACCACTTTAGAGATGACAGTTGCTGCACCTGTACTTGACATTGTTGGAACCACCAAAGCACTATCGCTCAACCACGCTTGAGCAGCTGCGTATTTTTCATATCGTTTTGCTACATCTTGTGATTCACTATTAGCATCTGCAAGAAGTTTTGCATACTCATCTAAGCCAACCGCTTTAGCTGAAGCATTATCTACACCACCTGCAAAACCAAGGTAGACTTTTGTTTGGTCTTCTGAAGATGGTTGAAGTGTATCGAGGTAAGTTGATGGATCATCATAGTCTGGGTTCCATCCAACCAATCCTTGAAGGTCCCAATCAGCATCTGCTGCTGATGGTACATTCAAAGTAATGTTCAATACTTCATCTTGGTCCATCATTTGAAGATCAAGAACAACATTGTCTTTACCAAGAGTGTCTTCCACTGTTTGTTTCAAAGATTGCATCCGAGCAACAAATCCTTTTGAGTTTTGTGCTACTGGTACATCAATATGAATCGGGAATTGAACACCATCTTTTTGAAGTTCAGCTTTCGCTTTTTCAAGTTGAGCTTTGGCTTTGTCTTTATTGTAAAGACCGTCTTGACCATCTTCAAGGTTGATACCCTTCCATTGGTCTCCATAAGTAGTCAACTTATCTGCAACTACATCTCCAAAATCTTTTCCATTTACTTGCACAAAGGCTGGAGCTGTGTAGGTATTACGGATAGCTGGTTTAGCAAATTCTTTACTATTTAACTGTGCAGAATAGCTTTCACGGTCTAACGCAAAGGTAATTGCTTGACGGAAATCTTTGTTCAAGATTGCTTTCTTAGTCGCAGCCTTTTCAGCATCTGATTTTTTAGCAGTGTGTTTGTATGATTGACGGTCGATGTTGAAACCAAGGACCGCTACACCTGAACCAGCTGGTGTGTTGTAGATATTGTCTTTGTATTTTTTCGAAATAGTTGCAAAGTTTGAACTTGCAGGGAACAAACGAGCAACTGTATAAGCCCCATCAGAGAAGCCACGTGCCAATGAATCTTGGTCTGATCCATCGTAGTAAGTAAGTTTCACTTCTTTAAGGTGAACGTTTTTCTTATCCCAGTAATTGTCGTTCTTTTCAAATACAACAGATGATTTTGAAGTAATAGATTTAAGAAGGAATGGTCCATTTGCAAGGATTGATTTCACATCGTTTGGTTGACCAAAATCATCGCCTTTACTCTTCAAGAAATCTGTGCTAATTGGGAACAAGATTCCGTTTGTAGTTTTAGAATTCCAGAAAGTTTCTGGTTTATTCAATGTATACTCAAGTGTGTAATCGTCAACAGCTTTGACACCAACCTGGCTGAAGTCTGTGATTTTCCCTTGCACATAATCATCCAAGCCTTTGATAGATCCTTGAACTAGTGGAAGAGTTTCAGATTTTTTATCAGCAGCGTGTTTCAAACCAGTCACGAAGTCTTTAGCAGTCACTTCGCCATGTTCTTCACCATCTGCATCATACCACTTAACCCCTTTACGAATTTTGTAGGTATAAGTCAAACCGTCTTTTGAAACAGACCAATCTTCCGCAAGTGATGGTACGAGATTCCCATACTTGTCATTTGCCATCAAACCATCTACGACGTTTGTAGTGATATCATGTGTAGCAGCTTTAGAAGATACAGTGTAGTCCAAAGTTTGAGGATCATCTGTGTAGACATAACCATAGTTTTTGTCTTCGCCTGAGCTTTCTTTGCTAGTATTTGAACTAGAACATGCAGCCAACAATCCAGCTGCAAGGAGTGTTACTCCGGCAACTGCGAATACTTTACCTTTTTTCATAGGAATTCTCCAATAGTTTTTTTAGATTTGTTTAAGATTATATCACAAGTAGAAAAAAAAGTAAACTAAATTTTCTGAATATTTGCTTTATCACTATTCAAAAACCTTGCTATGACTGACTTTTTAGCCTAATTGATGATTTTACGATTTTCCATTAATCATTTGTATGATACAATAGAGAGGACTAAGCAACGAGGAAACAACTGTGAAAAAATTCTTTCTTTCTTTTTTAACCTTCATCCTGCTGTTATGCAGTTTACCTTATCAAGTCGTTCTAGCAGATGAGCTAGAACTTCCTGCTCAAAGTGCTATTGCTGTTGAAGCTGATACAGGTAAAATCTTATATGAAAAGGATTCAGAGAAAAAGCGAGATGTGGGGGGACTATCTACACTCTTGACTACTTATCTGATTTTCGAAGCCATTCATGAAAAAAAACTTTCTCTGAAAGATCCTATCAAACTGTCTGAGAAAGCTCTAGCCTTAAATTATATCGAAGGTGCTGGCACTCTTCCTATGGAAGCGAACCAATATACGGTTGAACAGTTATTGACTGCTCTTTTAGTTGGAAATTCTAGCACTGCTGCCTTGGCCTTAGCTGAGAAAGTGGGTGGCTCTGAGAAAAGCTTCGTTGAAAAAATGAAGCAAAAACTTACTGAATGGGGCATTCAATCTCCTCATTTAATCAATGCTACCGGATTAAATACTCAAACCATTAGCGGAGATCCTGACGGGAAAGAAGACGAAAATCAATTGAGTGCTTATGATATTGCTGTTATTGCCAAGCACTTACTCCAGGATTTTCCTGAAGTGACCAAATATACTTCAAAGCCCACTGCTCTTTTTTCAAACACGCAGATTGAAAACCCCAACCTGATGCTAGAAGGCATGCCGAATTACCGTTCAGGCGTCGACGGCCTTCGGGTCAGCAACTCTAACAAAGGTGGTATCACCTTTGCTGCATCAACGACGCAAAATGGGATCCACATGATAACGGTCGTTCTAGGGGTGGATGCGGTTGACGGAGATCCTTATGCCCGCTTTGTGGCTACTTCTTCTCTGATGAACTACGTGGTACGAACCTTTGTTTCTTCCATTGTCGTCAAAGAAGGAGATCCCTACGGAAAAAGTAAGGCAACTGTCATGGATGGGAAGTCCGAGACTGTTTTAGCTGTCGCAAAAAAAGACTTCTATATCGTCGAAAAGCAAGGCAGTCAAGCGGAACCAAAAATTCAATTCAAGAGTAACCAAGAATCATTCCGAGCACCTGTCAAATCAGGCACAAGTCTTGGAAAATTACACTACACTGATCCAGATAAAATCGGACGTGGCTACTTAGAAGATCAAGAACCAACAGTCGATATGGTAGCAGGAAGAACCATTGAGAAAAGCTTTTTCTTAAAGGTTTGGTGGAATGAATTCGTCCGTTATGTCAACGAAAAATTATAAGCAAAAAAATCACAATGGAGTCAAATCCATTGTGATTTTATTTT
>JAQCUL010000052.1:0-1857 GCA_027685415.1 Streptococcaceae bacterium AF13-5-6.0 | reverse complement strand
TCACAATGGAGTCAAATCCATTGTGATTTTATTTTGCTATTAAAACGAATTATCCTACAGATCCTTCCATTTCGTAGCTAATGAGTCGGTTTAACTCAACGGCGTATTCCATTGGAAGTTCTTTTGTAAAGGGCTCTACAAATCCCATGACAATCATTTCTGTCGCTTCTGATTCAGACAAACCACGACTCATCAAATAATACAGTTGTTCTTCTGAGATTTTTGAAACCTTAGCTTCGTGCTCCAAAGCAACTTGTGAGTTGTGGATTTCATTAAATGGAATCGTGTCTGATGCAGATAAATCATCCATGATAATGGTGTCACACTCAATGTGAGAAACTGATTTCTTAGAGTTCTTGTTGAAGGTCACTTGTCCACGGTAGTCTACCTTTCCGCCACCCTTCGCGATGGATTTAGATACGATAGACGAGCTAGTGTGAGGGGCATTGTGGATCATCTTGGCACCTGTATCTTGGTGTTGACCTGCATTCGCAAAGGCAATGGACAACATGGTCCCGCGCGCTCCTTCTCCATCTAGATAAACAGATGGGTACTTCATGGTCGTCTTGGCACCTAAGTTTCCGTCGATCCACTCAACCGTAGCATCTTTTTGAGCTTTGGCTCGCTTGGTGACTAAGTTGTAGACATTGTCTGACCAGTTTTGGATGGTCGTGTAGCGCATGTAAGCACCATCCAAGGCAAAGATCTCAACAATCGCTGCATGGAGGCTATTGCTTGAGTAGGTAGGCGCTGTACAGCCTTCTACATAGTGAACACTTGCTCCCTCATCCACGATAATCAACGTGCGCTCAAACTGACCTGTATTTTCATTGTTGATACGGAAGTAAGTTTGAAGGGGGACGTCGACTTTTACGCCTTTTGGTACATAAATGAAGGTTCCACCAGACCAGACTGCTGAGTTGAGGGCAGCCAATTTGTTATCCGTTGGCGGTACCAACTTCGCAAAGTACTGTTTGAAAAGGTCTGGATATTCTTTTAGGGCAGAATCCGTATCGGTAAAGATAATCCCCAACTTTTCAAACTCTTCTTTCATATTGTGGTAAACCACTTCTGATTCATACTGAGCAGAAGCCCCCGCTAAGTAAGCACGTTCCGCTTCAGGAATCCCGATACGCTCAAAGGTTTCCTTGATTTTCTCTGGAACTTCGTCCCATGAACGGGCAGGTTTATCCGAAGGTTTTTGATAATAGATCAAATCATCAAAGTCAATCTCTGATAGATCGGCTCCCCAGGTTTGCATGGGCATCTTTTTGAAGGTTTCAAAAGATTTCAAACGGAATTCGAGCATCCATTCTGGTTCATTTTTTGCTGCAGACAATTCACGAATAACCGCTTCATTCAATCCCTTCCCGGTAGAGAGAATGGGTTGAACGTCATCGTGAAATCCAAATTTATATTCACCGAGATCAATTGGTTTCGGTTCGACTCTTTCTTCAGCCATAATTTCCTTTCTTTCTCTGTTTCTTCTTTTAATTATTTGCTACGTTCGATCGCTTTTTTAAGAGCATTCCAGGAGAGGGTTGCACATTTAATCCGTTGTGGGAATTTTGAGACTCCAGATAAGAAGGCTGCGTCTCCTAATTCCTCTTGGCGAGGATCTGACTTCCCTTGGACCATTTCTGAAAAGACCTGTGCCAATTCTTCGACTTCCTCTTTTGTTTTTCCCATTACAGCATCTGTCATCATACTAGCTGAAGCTGTTGAGATCGTACAACCTGAATTCACAAAGGCAATATCTTCGACCCTGTCATTCTCGTCAAATTTCACACTCAACTGAATCACATCTCCACACGTAGGGTTATTGAGTTGGATCTGATCAACATCTTCAATCTGTCC
>JAQCUL010000051.1:0-10079 GCA_027685415.1 Streptococcaceae bacterium AF13-5-6.0 | reverse complement strand
ACGGTTGGCTTCCGTATTCCGGCTCACCCAAAAACATTGGAATTAATTCGTAAATACGGTCCTTTGGTTGGTCCCTCAGCCAATCTTTCAGGTCATGCAAGTGGAACAAAGTATCAGGCTATTGTAAGCGAGTTTGATCAAGTGGTTCCTGGTATAGAGGATGATGACTTCTTGACTGGACAAGATTCAACGATTTTGGATATCTCTGGTTCCAAGGCCAGGATTTTGCGGCAAGGTTCTATAACGAAAGCTGACTTGCTTGCACAAGTGCCAGAGCTTTCTTTTGAGGAAGATGAACTTCCTCAGTGATAATGTACATAAATAATTTTTTATAAAGGAGTAGACCGATGATTTTTGATAAAGAAGATTACAAAGCTTATGATGCAGACCTATGGAATGCGATCGCTAAAGAGGAAGAGCGTCAACAAAACAATATTGAGTTGATTGCTTCTGAAAATGTTGTCTCTAAGGCAGTGATGGCTGCTCAAGGGTCTATTCTGACAAATAAGTATGCCGAAGGCTATCCTGGCCGTCGTTACTATGGCGGGACAGATGTGGTCGATGTGGTCGAAAGTCTCGCGATTGAACGGGCCAAAGAAATCTTTGGTGCTAAATTTGCCAACGTTCAACCACATTCAGGAAGTCAGGCAAACTGTGCTGCCTATATGGCCTTGATTGAGCCTGGTGATACTGTCATGGGGATGGATTTAGCTGCCGGTGGGCATTTGACGCACGGAGCTTCTGTGAGCTTCTCTGGTCAAACCTATAACTTTGTGTCCTATAGTGTAGATCCTGAAACAGAGCTCTTGGATTTTGATGCCATCCTAAAACAAGCCCAAGAAGTGAAGCCAAAACTCATCGTCGCTGGTGCCTCAGCCTACTCTCATATCATTGATTTCTCTAAATTCCGTGAGATTGCGGATGCAGTAGGAGCAAAGCTCATGGTTGACATGGCCCATATTGCTGGTCTAGTGGCAGCGGGTCTCCATCCAAGTCCAGTTCCTTATGCCCATATCACGACTACGACTACTCACAAGACCCTTCGTGGCCCTCGTGGAGGCCTGATCTTGACTAATGATGAGGAGTTAGCTAAGAAAATTAACTCTGCTATTTTCCCTGGTATTCAAGGAGGACCGTTGGAGCATGTCGTTGCAGCCAAAGCTGTCGCTTTCAAAGAAGCGTTGGATCCTGCCTTTAAAGAGTATGCAGCTAACGTGATTAAGAACAGTCAGGCCATGGCTGATGTCTTCTTGCAAGATCCTGATTTCCGCGTCATCTCAGGCGGAACAGAGAACCACCTTTTCCTTGTCGACGTCACTAAAGTCGTTGAAAATGGGAAAGTGGCGCAAAACTTGTTGGATGAAGTCAATATCACCCTCAACAAGAACTCTATTCCTTATGAAACCTTGTCTCCATTTAAGACCAGTGGGATTCGGATTGGTGCAGCTGCCATCACTGCCCGTGGTTTTGGTGAAAAAGAAAGTCGCACCGTTGCTGAACTCATGATCAAAGCGCTGAAGAATGCGGACAATCAAGAAGTATTAGACGAAGTGCGTGCTCAAGTCGAAGCCTTGACAGATGCCTTCCCACTTTACGAGGACTAAATCATCTTATGGATATTTACGTAAAGAAAGCCATCATTCATCAATTCAGCCCAGATGATACCGATCTCTATCTGGCAGATAAATTCCTCAATATCACACCTAAAATTGAGGAATACTTGCGAAAAAAGATTGAGCGGGTTTATTCCGATGAAGCCAGGACCGGTATTTTCGAAGAGGACAATCCTTTTCTTGAGATGATTTCAGATGATCTGTTAGAAACATCTGTCGCAGTAGCGAATCGCTGGAAGGAAGAATTTGTCGTCTCTGAGAATCAAAAGACCAACGATTTGGTATTCGTCCAATTCTCGAAAGAAGGAGTAGAGCATTTTGCTTTTCTTCGAATCGCTTTACGAGAAACCTTGACTCATCTTGGCGGTGAAGTGGACAATCCGATTAAGTTGACGCAAAACAATCTGCCTGGTTTTGGGACTGGTGCTGATGAGGCCTTGGTCATTAATCTTCAAAGCCGCAAATACCACTTGATTGAAAAACGGATCAAGTACAATGGGACGTTCTTGAACTATTTTTCTGAGAATCTGTTGCAGGCGCAACCCAAGATCTCCCCTAAAAAATCGATCAAGGCACTAGAAAAAACAGCTCAGAAGATTGCGGAAAGCTTTAACACAGACGATTTTCAATTTCAATCAAAGGTTAAATCTGCTATTTTTAACCATATTGAGGAAGAAAATAAACTCTCTCCAGAGAAATTAGCGGATGATCTCTTCAACGACAATCTGACAGCTCGTCTCAGTTTTATTGACCAAGTTAAAGAAGCTGTGCCTGAGCCTGTCACTTTTGAAGAGATTGATGCCAGTCGCCAGTTGAAGAAGTTCGAAAATCAGAAATTGTCATTGTCAAATGGAATTGAACTGATCGTTCCGAATAATGTCTATGAAGATGCAGAATCTGTTGAATTTATTCTAAACGAGAATGGGACTTATTCTATTTTGATCAAAAATATTGAGGATATACAGAGTAAATAATGATTAAACGTATAGTGAAGATCTTCTTATTCATCTTACTAATATTTGGAATCTACAAGGGAATTCAGATCCACCATGATGTCAAACAAGTCATGCAGTACCGCTCCCTGGTTAGAGAAGTCCTTGCTGAAGAGGACACCACGGCCAATGAAAACCTCATTCTTGCTATGATCTATACTGAGACCAAAGGTCGAGAGGACGATGTCATGCAGGCAAGTGAGAGTGCAAGTGGTGAAACCAATACCATTAGTGATAATAAGGCCAGTATTCGCCAAGGTATTCAGACTCTTTCAGATGAGTTAAAAGAAGCCAAGAAAAAAGGCGTTGATAGCTGGACAGCCGTTCAAGCCTATAATTTCGGGAAAGACTACATTGATTATGTGGCTAAACACGGTGGGACAAATTCCCTAGAGTTGGCCCGAGCTTATTCACGGGATGTAGTAGCGCCAAGTCTTGGCAATGTAACCGGTGAAACTTATCTTTACCTCCACCCTATCTCTCTTTTAAACGGGATGGAACTCTACATTAATGGGGGGAACATTTATTATTCTCGTTTAGTAGAAACCAATATGACGATTATGAAGTTATTTTCATGGTTTTAATCATTTTCCAGAGAGCCAATTGGCTCTTTTTTAAGCTGATCAGTTCTGCCTCCGGTTTTTAGGGAAAATAAAAATGTCATGCATTCTTAAAAAAACTGTAAGCTAGTTTTAAGAAATCAACTGTATAATGAAAATCGAAGTGGGTAAACTCTTTATTTACTTCTTTTTTCATCTCTAGTGAGGTAAGAAAGGTAATATGAGATACCCAGAGGTAATTTGAATTAGAAAGAAGAAAAAGATGAAATTAAAGAAGATTGCATGGTTTGTAACGACGACTTTGGCTTTGTTTACAGCTGTCCCACGTGTTTCTGCAGATAGCAATGTGCAGAAAGTCATCGATGAAACCTATGTCAAACCAGACTATGTTTTGGGCTATTCGCTGGACCAAAGTCAAATTGAACAAACCTTGAATCTCTTGAACTACGATAGTTCAAAAGATAAAGAAGAGTGGAAGACCATGACACCAGAGGTTTATTCTTCGATTATGAACGTTGCCAACGATGATAGTTTGGAACTTTATTCCTCTGTTAAAATTCAAAAATTAGGCAAAAATAAGCCACTAGAAGTGAATATCGTGACACCTCAAAATATCACCAAGGTCACTGCAGATATGTATCGTAATGCAGCCGTTACACTTGGATTGGAGCATGCTCAAATTACAGTAGCTTCCCCTATCCAAGTGACCGGAGAAAGTGCCTTAGCTGGGATCTATTACTCGCTTGAAAAAAATGGTGCCAAAGTTTCTCAAGAAAGCAAAGATCTGGCCCAAGAAGAGTTAAAGACTCTATCAGGGATCAATGAAGAGAACGCGGGAAAGAAAAACTTCGATGCGGATAAGTTAAACGTAGCATTGACCGACATTAAAACAGCAGTAGCCAATGCCAAACAGAACAATCAGGATTTAAGCAAGGATGATATTCGAAAGATCGTCGAAGAAACACTGAAAAATTATAAGCTGGATACAACTGTGACAGGTAACCAGATCAATTTGATCGTGAATTTCGCAGTGAATCTTTCAAAGAGTAGCGTCATCAGTAGCAAAAGCTTTACGAAGACCTTGTCGGATCTGAAAGATAGTATCGTAGACAAGGCAGGCGATACCTTTAATAATATCAATCTCAATTTTGATACAAATGCTATTCTAAAAGACAGTGGAAACTTCTTCACAAATGCGTGGAATGCCATTGCTGGCTTCTTCGGAGCCATCTGGAATGCAATTGTTAAATTCTTTAGTGGTTTAGTTGGCTAAAAATAGCACGAAAGCACTGCAGACAATAAGTCAGAGTGCTTTTTGTGTGTCGTTTCCTATTTTTATACTCAATTAGAAATTTTATGTTAAGCTCATAAAAAAAGGTCCACTGGACCTTAAAACTCGCTTTTCTATTTCTTAGCTCGTGAAAAAAAGGTCCCCCGGACCTATTTTTTTACTCCCACTCTACAGTTGCAGGTGGTTTACTTGTGATATCGTAGACGATGCGGTTAACGTGGTCAACTTCGTTTACGATACGGACTGAGATTTTTTGGAGTACTTCCCATGGAATCTTCGCAAAGTCTGCTGTCATTCCATCGATAGAAGTGATAGCGCGGATGGCGATTGTGTAGTCGTAGGTACGGCCGTCTCCCATAACACCTACTGAACGAACGCCAGTGTTGACTGTGAAGTATTGCCAGATATCGCGGTCAAGACCAGCTTTGGCGATTTCTTCACGAAGGATAGCATCTGATTCACGGACTGTTTCAAGTTTTTCTTCAGTGATTTCACCCATGACACGGATAGCAAGACCTGGTCCTGGGAATGGTTGGCGCCATACGATGTGGTCTGGCATACCAAGTTCAGTACCAAGAGCACGAACCTCATCTTTGTAAAGAGTGTTGAGTGGTTCGATCAGTTCGAACTGCATATCTTCTGGAAGTCCACCCACATTGTGGTGTGACTTGATGGTTTGAGCAGTATCTGTACCTGACTCGATCACGTCAGTGTAGAGTGTTCCTTGTGCCAAGAATTTTACATTTTTGAGTTTACTTGCTTCATCATCAAAGACATAAACAAACTCGTTACCGATGATCTTCCGTTTTTTCTCAGGATCAGATACACCAGCTAACTTATCAAGGAAACGTTTTGCAGCATCTGCTTTAACGATGTTCAAACCAAACTTACCACCAAGCATATCCATCACTTGATCGGCTTCGCCTTTACGAAGAAGACCGTGGTCTACAAAGATACAGATCAATTGATCGCCGATAGCTTTTTGAAGGAGAACCCCAACAACGGAAGAGTCAACACCACCTGAAAGACCAAGAAGGACACGTTTATCTCCGACGGTTTCACGGATTTTTTTGATCTGCATGTCAATGAAGTTGTCCATGGTCCAATCACCTTTAGCCCCACAGATGTTCAAGGCAAAGTTACGCAGGATGTCATAACCGTGAACAGAGTGACGAACCTCAGGGTGGAATTGGATTCCGTAGATTTTCTTGTCTGGATTTTCAATCGATGCAAATGGACAGTCAGCAGAAGTACCAGTGCGGATAAAGTCAGCCGGAATTTCTGTAACAGCATCTCCGTGACTCATCAAGACCAATTGTTTGTCTGGTGTACCAGCAAAAAGAGCAGAAGATTCTGTCAAAGTCAGTTCAGATTGACCATATTCGCGGTTACCAGCATCACCTGCAGGAACGACCTTCCCACCCAATTTATGGGTCAACAATTGCATTCCGTAACAGATTCCAAGGATTGGAATACCGAGTTCAAAAATTTCAGGATCGATATCAAAAGAACCTTCCTCGTATACAGAGTTTGGTCCGCCTGAAAGAACGATCCCAACTGGATTGATTGCACGAACTTCATCAGCAGAAATCTTATGGCTCTTCAACTCTGAGAAGACTCCAATTTCACGAATCCGACGTGAAATAAGCTGATTATACTGGCTACCGTAGTCAAGCACGATGATTTTTTCAACATCATGCAAATCAGTTGATAGGTTTGTCATCTTATCCCCTTCTTAAAGAAATTTACTTTCCTCTATTCTAACACAAAAGCCTTGTCTTTACCAATCTCTGATTGAAGAATTAGGAATTTTACGCTACAATAGAGGTAACACAAAGAAAGAGCAAAGTTATGATTCCAGCTTACATTCAAATTCATGATCAGATTAAGTCTGAGATTGATCAAAAAATATGGAAAATCGGGGAGCGTCTTCCTAGCGAACGCGATCTGGCTGAGAAATTTCAGGTGAGTCGGATGACGCTGAGGCAGGCTATTACCCTTCTGGTTGAAGAAGGAGTGCTTGAAAGACGAGTAGGAAGTGGTACCTTTATCACCAGCACGCGCGTCCAAGAAAAAATGCGAGGCACAACCAGTTTTACAGAAATTATGAAATCGCAAGGCAAGGAACCTTCTAGCCAAGTGATTTCTTACCGTAAAACCATTCCTAGCCTCCAAGAAGTGGACAAATTGGGCATTGATAAGACAGAAACCATCATTCGGATGGAGCGGGTCCGGTATGCCGATGGGATCCCTGTTGTTTATGAAGTGGCCTCTATTCCAGAGAAATTTATTAAGAATTTCAATCGCGAAGAGGTTACCAGCCATTTCTTCCAAACCTTGGAGCGTCATGGTTATAAGATTGGAAAGTCGCATCAGACCATCTATGCGCGATTGGCCAAAGATAAGATTGCGGAGTACTTACAGATTTCAAAAGGGCAGGCTATTTTAGGTCTGACACAGGTTTCCTATTTTGAAGATGGGACGGCTTTTGAGTATGTAAAAAGTCAGTATGTCGGCGAGCGGTTCGAATTTTATTTAGAAAATAACTAAGCTCGCAAATCGTAAAAATAGAAAACTCTTCAAATGTGTGAGAGGCTCACTCTCTTTGGCATTTGGGAGCTTTTTTTAGGTTGAAGTCATTCTTTCTAAATAGTGATAGTACGGTCAAAAATAAAAGATTTAAAAAAATTTTATTTTTTCTTCAATTTTTGATTTTTTTTACGAATTAATAGATAGAAGCTAGTTTTAGATCTAAAAAAAGATATAAGGCAGGAAAAAATGAAAAAAATTAAAATCGATGTGGTAGCTGTTCCCTTGAGTGGGCATCTGTACCCAACTTTAAATCTCGTTAAACCCTTATTAGATGATCCAACTATGGAAATCCGAGTTTTCACGGGTCCTCAGAAAAAAGCCGTCGCAGAAAGTCTCGGCTTCACGGTCGTTCCGATTCTAGAGGACAAAGTAGAAGAATTTGAACGTGTGGCTAATAACGATAAAAAACACAATCTATTTTCAGCTTATCGGCAATTGTCTAGGAGTCTTGATTTGATTAATCATGTATCGGATCAATTGCTAGAGGAGTGGCGTGTCAACCGTCCAGATATTGTCATTGCTGACTTTATCACTCTATCAGCTGGTTTTGTGGCAGAACAGTTAGAAATTCCTTGGATTACCACCATGGCAACCCAATTTGCAATCGAAACTCCTTATGGTCCTCCTTGCTTCTTCGGAGGGATGGGAGTCGCGCGCACGAAGAAGGAAGAGAAGATCCAAGCACTATGCCGTACACTCACGCGTATTGGAAAATACTGTGGCGCTTTCCTCTTACGCAAACGATTAAAACGTTACAATTTCAAGTTGTACAATCAAAATGGTGTGGAGACCATCTACTCTCCTTATGCCATCTTTGGAATTGGTATGATGGAGCTAGAGTTGAAAACACACTTCCCTCATCAATATGCTTGGCTCGGGCCCTTGGGAACTTCTCTTGAAAAAGCTGAAGATTATCCTTTAGATCTCAGTCCTTACGAAGACAAGACGAAGGTACTCGTGACATGTGGAACCCAGTTGCCTTGGGCAAAAGAGAATTTGCTTCAGCAAACCAAGCAGTTGGCCAAAGAGCATCCAGAATGTCACTTTTTCGTCACCTTAGGAGATGGAGCAAAAGACTTTTCTGAAGAAGAAGTAGCACCAAATGTGACGGTTGTCTCATATCTGCCCTACAAAGAATATATTCCGCAGATGGACTATGTCATTCACCATGGAGGAGCTGGAATCTTTTATCAGTGTATCGAATTTAAAAAACCAGCCTTGATCTTGCCACATGATTATGACCAATTTGACTATGCGATTCGAGGAGTAGAAGCAGGAATTGCCTTTCAAGCTCATCGCAATCGCACCGAAGAGATTCAAGCAGGTTTTAATGCCCTATTAGAAAAAGAATCTTGGGAAAAGTTAGAAAGACTAAACAAACTTTCAAAAACCTACAAGCCGTTGGATACCTTGGAGTTTGAAATTCAACGATTATTAAGACGTGGAACGGATGGGAAACTATGAAAATACTTGTAACAGGTGCGACTGGCTTCCTTGGAAAATATGTGATCGATGAGTTGTTGGCTCACGATTATTCCATTGTAGCCTTTGGCCGAAATGAAAAAATTGGGAAGGCCCTGGAAAATGAGCGCGTCCAATTTGTGAAAGGGGATTTGAGCTCTATTGAGGAATTAAAACAAGCCTTTCAGTCTGTTGATGCTGTGGTTCACGCTGGAGCTTTGTCCACTGCCTGGGGAACTTGGAAGGCCTTCTATCAGGCGAATGTAGTTGGTACTCAAAATGTCCTTGACTTGTGCCGTGAATATGCGGTAAAACGTTTGGTTTACGTTTCTTCTCCTAGTATTTACGCAGCTGGCAAAGACCAACTAAACATCAAGGAAAGTGATGCTCCCAAAGAAAATCACCTCAACAATTACATCCGAAGTAAATTGGCGTCTGAAAAACTTTTTTCTGACTATCCGGATGTGCCAAGTATCATCTTGCGTCCTAGAGGATTATTTGGTGTGGGGGATACCAGCATTTTGCCTCGTGTCTTACGCCTCAGTCGAAAAATTGGAATTCCTTTGATTCGAGGGGGAGAGCAGCTCATGGATATGACCTGTGTGGAAAATGTCGCCCTAGCCATTCGCTTGGCTCTGGAAGCAAAAGAAGCACACGGACAAGTTTATAATATTACAAATGGAGAACCAAAGACCTTTAAGTATTTGATTGAAACCACACTAAAGGGATTGGGAGAGCCGATTCGCTATCGGAAACTTCCAGCAGGTCTTGTAGCAGGTGTGGCCTATAGCCTTGAAGGGGTGTATCGATTCTTTCATCTGAAAGCCGAACCCCCATTGACTCGCTATACCTATTATCTCCTTCGATATAGCCAAACTCTCGATATTCAAAAGGCCCAAACCGAACTTGGCTACTATCCAAAAATGACCATTGAAGAAGGGATTGACAACTATGTCCAACATGATCAAGCACATTGATTATTTTCCAGCGGGCTATTGTAGCAGTCATTCCGGTCTCTTATTCAAAGGGATTCCGAATGAAAAAATGCAATTTCCAGCAGGTGTCTTTTTGATTCACCACCGTGAAAAAGGCTATATTTTGTACGATACCGGCTATCACTACGAGATTAAGAAAAAAGCTCGGTATTTTTGGTACCGTCTAGCCACCCCAATGCAGATGAAAAAAGAAGACCAGATCAATTATTTATTGCAAGAGCGTGGGATTGATCCAGCATCCATTTCCTATGTGATTCTTTCGCATTTGCACCCTGATCATCTCGGTGGAGCAGCCCTTTTTCCAAATGCTCATTTCTTTGTTACCCAGGAAGTCTATGAGGTGTACCAAAAACCGAAATTTAAAGATCTGATTTTTAAAGAGTTTTTGCCAGCTGATTTCAAAGATCGGGTGACTTGTCTCAAAGCAGATCAAAGGCATCCTGCTTTCCCTTACAGCCCGACCGCGGATCTTTTTGGAGATGGGAGCATTCTTGTTTCGTCCATCGATGGACATGCGAGAGGGCAAGGCTGTCTTTATCTGGATGAGCTCAAGCTCTTTATTGGAGCAGATCTTT
>JAQCUL010000050.1:0-10284 GCA_027685415.1 Streptococcaceae bacterium AF13-5-6.0 | reverse complement strand
CTCTACGAGGAGCCTCTTGATATGGAGGTCTTTAGTCAAGCAGCCCAAGCCATCCAAGAGGCTGATCTCCTGATTATCGGTGGAACCTCTCTTGTGGTCTACCCAGCAGCTAGCTTGATCCAGTATTTCCAAGGGAAGAAGCTGGTTGTCATCAATAAGACCAGTATCCCACAAGACAAGCAAGCAGACCTGGTCATTGAAGGAAAAATTGGAGAAGTATTTTCTCAATTAAGACAATAAAAAATATCTGAGTGAACATGGATCACTCAGATATTTTTTTACTTATCAAACTTCACTTCCTCAAGCAAGTACTCGATGAATTTTTCTCCCATTTTTGAGAGGGCTGTTTTTTCATGTTTGATGTAGACCAGCTCGATTGGGTCTTCGATATCAAGGGGAATGGAGACGATGTTGTTTCCGTTGAGATTGCTGTTGAGGATCCCGGTCGCAATGGTGTAGCCATCCAGACCAATCAAGAGATTAAAGAGGGTCGCCCGGTCACTGACGACGATGGATTTCTTATGATGCTCTTGAGAGAGGATCTCTTCTGAGAAGTAGAAGGAATTGTGGGTCCCTTGGTCATAGCTAAGGTATGGGAAATCTTCCAGATCAGACAAGTGAACGATCTCCTTCTTGGCAAGAGGATTGGTCTTGCTGACAAAGATATGAGGTTGCGCTGTAAAGAGGTGGGTGGCAATCAGGTGATTATCATCCAGCATCTTAGAGAGGACATCCCGGTTGTAGCTATTCAAAAAGAGGACTCCAACTTCGCTTCGGAAATTCTTGACGTCATCGATGATCTCCCAAGTCCGCGTCTCCCGTAGGAAGAGCTCGTATTTTTCCATGTCGCTTTTCTTCAATAGTGAAACGAAGGCCTCAACCACGAAGGCGTAGTGCTGTGAAGAGACGCTGAAAAGCTCACGAGAACCCACAGGATTTTTATAACGCTCGGACAAGAGGTCAATCTGCTCCACCACCTGGCGGGCATAAGAGAGGAACTCCATCCCATCGCGGGTCAAAGTGATCCCTTTAGGATTCCGAATAAAGATTTCAATCCCCATCTCATTTTCCAAGTCCTTGACGGCATTGGAAAGGCTAGGTTGCGTGATGAAGAGTTGTTTAGCGGCCTCATTCATAGAGCCGGTTTCGACGATTTTGATAATGTATTGTAATTGTTGTATTCTCATGCTTTTATTTTAACATAAAAAAGCGCGTTTTTCCCGTAAAATGTGGTCTTTCAAGGACTGTATGAGAGAATAAGACAGGCTGAGGTAGGTAATAGGAAGTAGGCTAGATCGAATAATTAAAAATAGAAAATTGGAAACAAAATCTCCATCTGGGGACTGATTTTGATGGAAAAATACAGTTTTGTCTTGCTTAAGATAAGATCTGATTGATAGAATGGTAAAAAATTGATTGAGGAGATCTTATGAAAAAACTAGTTTCCTGGTATAAGAAAAAGGATAAGGAATTGGAAACCCATTTCACAGCCGGTCTGTTGCAGATCAATTTTGTGACAAATGCACTGATTCTATTAGCCTTTTACATTTATTTTGTGGTTAGTGAGTCGATTTATGCAATTAAGGATCCATTCATTCAATTTAGTTTTCTTGCTATAGTATCCTTTACGATGGAGGTTTTGCCCTATGGTGTGACCTTAGCCCTTTTTGTTCCCAATATTTTTGTCATTATCTATGGGATCGGTCGGTGGTCTAGCCTCCAGTACAAAGAAGCTGAGGAAGAAGCTCTCGAAGATCCGGATTTGTTTGAAGATAGGGTGCCGAAGGAAGGAGAAGGGACAAGAGAAGATGACGCATCTCTTATGAAGGAAAAGCAAGAATCACCTAATCCTAAGCCTGTCAAAAAGAAAAAGCAACAGCCTACCATTGTTCTTTGGTTTGGTCTCTTTGGTTGCTTTCTCGAAGCGATTTTCATTTACATCGTCAAGGAGATGACCTTTTACGAATGGAATGAGCCCTTGATCAATTCTCAGAAACATGCCTTGATCTGGTCTGGCGCCTATCCGACCTTCTTTACACTGGCAGCTCTTACTTTACTAGCCTTGATTATCTATTCCTACCGGGATGCGAATTCACTTTCGCCGTTAGCAAATGTCTTCTGTATTAGTGGCATTCTAGGAGGAGTGGTTCTCCTCTTAGTTTTTGATAATCAACTGCAGGTAGCAAGTTTTCACACCTTTTTCTTACTGATCTATTCCATCCATCTCTTATGGGTTCGCATTAAGGAGTGGCAGGAAGATCGAACAGAGATAAGCTATGAGAATCGTCTACTTCAATGGCTCCATCAGCTCTTAAATCGGTCGCGTAACTGGCCTTGGCTAGCGGTCCTTGTCGCTCTTCCAACTCTTGCTCTTGTTGTCCTCGTTCTCATGCTCTTTGGGCAGCAGCCGGATTCCATGATCAAGGCATGGACCAATACAGCTGACTGGGCCTTCTCACAGAAGATCCCTCCTCAGAATCTTATCATTGATGAGCACTATCTCTGTACGGTTGCGGCTGGTGGGCATGAAAAAGTTGTCAAGCCCCAGCGGATGGGCATCCGCCACGGTCATCCAGTCGTTGTCAATCGCCAGCTTTGTATTGCCAATGCCTTTGAACAGGTACTAGAAGAAAAGACGCCGCGATTCCATCGCTTCTTGCGTCGCAATTACGACCGCTATGGCTATCCCTTTGCTAAACACATCAAGAAGAAATGGGCTATGGACCTGATTTACTACCTAATGAAACCCTTGGAATGGCTCTTTTTACTTGTTCTTTATCTAGTTGATCGTAAGCCTGAAAATCGAATTGCCATGCAATACATCAAACCGATCCCAGAAGATTTTGACCCCAAGAAAGCTTCGTAAGCTACCGATTTCTACTTGACAAGCGAGAAGGAGCGCGATATAATGAGACAAATTTAACCTTTAAGAGGTCCAGAGAGGCCTGCAAGGAAAGACGGAATAAAGATCAGCGGACGGAGTCTAGCTGATCATTTGTGGGACCTTGCTTTTGCGAGGTCTTTTTTGCTGAAAGAAAGAAGAGGAAACCAATGGTCAGTGACAGTTGTAAAAAACGCTTTGGCAAAATCATGATGGAGGAGATGGAGCTCGTCGCTCAAGAAGAAATCGCTCCCCGCATCTATTCTATGATCTTGAAGGGGGAAATGGTGGCGCAGATGCTGCCAGGTCAATTCCTTCATATCCGCGTCCCTGATGGATCCAAGCTCCTTCGCCGTCCGATTTCAATTTCTGAGATTGATCCTGAGACACAGACGTGTCGCTTGATCTACCGCATTGAAGGTGGGGGGACAGCTATCTTTTCCCAATTGCCAATTGGTAGCAAACTCAGTGTCATGGGGCCTCAGGGAAATGGCTTTGATCTCACCAATCTCGGCCAGGGTCAGAAAGCCTTGATCATCGGTGGCGGTATCGGTGTTCCTCCTTTGGTCCAAGTGGCCAAACAACTCCATGAGCAAGGGGTAGAAGTTGAAGTGGTTGTCGGCTTTGCGACCAAAGAAGCCGTCATTTTGGAAGAAGAGCTTTCTCAGGTGGCTCATGTCACTGTGACGACAGACGATGGGACTTATGGCACTAAGGGCTATGTCTCTACGGTCATTGATCAGATGGACCAGGAGTTTGACGCTATCTATTCTTGTGGAGCACCTGGCATGCTCAAATATGTCAATACCAAATTCCATGACCATCCTCGCGCCTACATTTCTATGGAATCGCGTATGGCCTGTGGGATGGGTGCCTGCTATGCCTGTGTGGTGCATCTGGAAAATGAGAGCCAAGCAGCCAACAAGCGCGTGTGTGAAGACGGTCCAGTCTTTGAAACTGGTACGATTGTGATGTAGGGAGGAAAGTATGACAAGTAATCGATTAGCTGTATCCTTACCAGGATTAGACTTGAAAAACCCCATCATTCCGGCTTCCGGCTGTTTTGGCTTTGGTCAGGAATATGCCAAATACTATGACTTAGACCTGCTTGGATCCATCATGATCAAGGCGACAACTGCTGAGGCTCGATTCGGAAATCCGACACCACGCGTTGCTGAGACGCCTGCAGGCATGCTCAATGCCATTGGGCTCCAAAATCCAGGCGTAGACGTGGTCCTAGCAGAAAAACTTCCTTGGTTGGCTCAACATTATCCAGATCTACCGATTATTGCCAACGTAGCCGGCTTCTCCAACGAAGAGTATGCGACGGTATCAGGCAAGATCTCGCAAGCGCCAAATGTCAAGGCCATTGAGCTCAATATCTCTTGTCCAAACGTAGACCATGGCAACAACGGTATCTTAATCGGGCAGGTTCCTGAGTTGGCCTATGCGGCTGTGAAAGCAGCGGTAGAAGCATCCTCGGTCCCTGTTTATGTCAAGTTAACGCCTAGTGTAGCAGACATCACGCAGGTCGCAAAAGCAGCAGAGGATGCAGGGGCGACTGGTTTGACCATGATCAATACCCTGGTCGGCATGCGCTTTGACCTCAAGACTGGTAAGCCCATCATTGCCAATGGAACCGGAGGCATGTCGGGACCAGCCGTTTTCCCAGTTGCTTTGAAACTCATCCGTCAGGTTGCCCAATCCACTAAACTTCCGATTATCGGAATGGGAGGTGTGGATTCAGCCGAAGCAGCCATTGAAATGATGATTGCTGGTGCCTCTGCGATTGGAGTTGGAACCGCTAATTTCACCGATCCTTATGCTTGTCCAAGCATCATCGAAGATCTGCCACAGGTCATGGATCGCTATGGTATTGACACACTTGAGAACTTCCGAAAACATGTACGGGAAAAACTACTATAAATCCTTGACTTTTCCCAAATATCGTACTACAATAAATAAAAACCTTTAAAGCAGTCCAGAGAGGCTCCTAAGGTCTAGACGGTGAATCATGGTAGTTGTTCCTGCCTAATTTTCGTGTAACCTTGCCTCGGGCAAGGTTTTTTTGTAGATAAAATGATCAATCAAAAAAGGAGTAATCCATGCGTGAAGAACGTCCTATTATCGCCCTTGACTTCCCAGCTTTCGAGGATGTCAAACACTTTTTAGAGCATTTTCCAGAAGACGAAAAATTATTTGTAAAAATCGGAATGGAATTTTTCTATGCAGTTGGTCCTGAAATTGTACATTACCTCAAAGGGCTTGGACACAGCATTTTCCTTGATTTAAAATTGCATGATATCCCAAATACAGTCAAATCAGCCATGTCCGTACTGGGGACTTTCGGAGTAGATATGGTGACAGTTCACGCAGCTGGTGGTGTAGAGATGATGCGCGAAGCCAAGGCAGCTCTTGGTGAAGGAGCTAAATTGGTAGCCGTGACCCAGTTGACTTCTACCAGTGAAGAAGACATGCGTGATTGCCAAAACATCCAAACAACGGTCCAAGAGTCTGTAGTTAATTATGCTCGCAAGGCCCAAGAAGCAGGCTTGGATGGCGTTGTCTGTTCAGCCCATGAAGTAGCCTTGATCAAGGATGCCACTTCATCAGACTTTGTCTGTGTAACACCAGGGATTCGTCCTGCTGGAGCTGAAATCGGCGACCAAAAACGGGTCATGACGCCACAAGAAGCTCATAAAATTGGATCTGACTATATTGTCGTTGGACGCCCAATCATCCAAGCAGAAAACCCATGGGACGCTTACCATGAAATTAAGAGACAGTGGAATAGTTAAGAACGTCTAAGAAGCTGTGCTTCAAGACGTTCTACGGGAAGCCCGATAGGGCCTTCCCTAAACTATTCACTAACTTAGTTGAAAGAAAATGATCGTTTCTTTCAACTAAGTGTCGGAACTTAAAAAGTCCATGGGACCTTCCCTAACGCATTCACTAGTTCACAGAAGAGAAAATGATCGTTTCTCTTCTGTGATCGTCGGAATAATCGGAGCCCGATAGGGCCTTCCCCAACACTGAAGTATTGGAACTTGAATCAGTTAACCTTTCTATTAACCTGTAATGTTGTTGTTTGAATCAATAATTGATTTAATTCGTATATGTTTAAAATCGTAAAAAGGAGTCGTCATGTCATTAGCTAAAGATATTGCTAGCCATCTTTTGAAAATCGAAGCGGTTTATTTGAAACCAGAAGAACCTTTCACTTGGGCATCTGGGATCAAATCCCCTATTTATACAGATAACCGCGTGACCCTTGCTTATCCAGAAACTCGTACCTTGATTGAGAATGGATTCGTGGATAAAATCAAGGAAGCTTTCCCTGAAGTCGAAGTAATTGCAGGGACAGCAACTGCAGGGATTCCTCACGGAGCCATTATTGCGGACAAGATGAATTTGCCATTTGCCTACATCCGTAGCAAACCAAAAGACCACGGTGCTGGTAATCAAATCGAAGGCCGTGTGCCACAAGGTCAAAAGATGGTCGTAGTGGAAGATTTGATTTCTACTGGTGGATCTGTCTTGGATGCTGTCGCAGCTGCCAAGCGTGAAGGGGCGGACGTTCTTGGTGTGGTTGCCATCTTCACCTACCAATTGGAGAAAGCCGATAAGAAATTTGCGGAAGCTGGCGTTCAACTTGAAACCTTGTCTAACTACACAGAATTGATTCATTTAGCAGAAGAACAAGGTTACATCACTTCTGAAGGTTTAGAGTTGTTGCACCGTTTCAAGGAAAACCAAGAAACTTGGCAAGATAAATAATAGGACGGAAGCGTTTCTAACGCTTCTTTTTTATACTCTTTTCACTATTTGGTGGTTAACTTGAATCTCAAAGTAAAATCCGGTATGATAGTAGTAATTGTTTTTATGGATGAAGGAAAAACTATTTTTAAGGGAGAATAAGATGACAAAAGAACATTATTTGCAAATGAAGAAACAGGCTCGGGTCTGGTTTACTGTTAATATCGTCATCAGTTTGATCGCTATTGCGGGAGGAATTTTAGTGGTCATTAGTAAATCACGTCATATCCTATTTTTATTGATGGCCTTGGGGGCACTGACTTTGATGAACCAAGTCTTGGTTACCCCTGCTTTCAACGCCAAAAAAGAAGCTGAGGAAGAACATCCAGAATGGAAGAGTTTGTCTACTAAAGATACTAAAATAACTGCAGAGAATGTGCAAAAAGGGTTTCTTGTATCCATTACGGCTCTTCTGATTGTCATTATTGGTTTCTTTATGTTTTATCGTCCTCTTCCGACAACAGACGCAGGAACTGAAGTGATTAAAACCTATCGCGAGATCCAGTCTGTGCCAGAAAATTCGACAGAAAAAGAATCTAGCACAGTCTCCAATTTAACCCCGAAAGACGTTCAAACTTTACAAGAATTGAAAGAAGAAATCGAATCCAATGCCCCATCAGATTCAAATTCACTAGATATAAACAAAGCAAAAGATTTCGCAGAAAAAGCGCAGCAACAGAATTGGTTGAAAAGGGGAGAGTAAGATGACTTTTCAAGTGGTTTGAAATCAACTAGTTTTTGTGAAAGGGTAAAAAATCAATGACAGTAACAACATTCTGGCTTAGTTTGGGCATTCTGACCCTTGTTTTTCTGATCATGCTGTTCATCTTTTACACCTTGTATCGTCGTGAAATAAAAGTGAAAACAGAATCAACCGCAAAAGTTATGGGAGAAGTAGTTGCTTTTGATTCCAAAAATCAACTGCTTATTTCCCTGCCTGTGGTGGAGTATCAAGTCGGGGGCGAAAGATATCAAAAGACCTTTACCTACGCTTATTTCAGAGAGACTTCTTCTAAGTCAAGACAAACCAATGTTTTCGATAGAACCTATGTTCTTGGAGCAGGTAAAAATCTGGATTTGCGGATGATATTCCCAATTGGGTCTCCTATGACAGTTTTTTATAATCCAGTCGACCCACAGATTGGTTTTGTCGAACGATATGCCGGCTTAGTTGGTTTCTATAAAATCGGAATGACTCTAACGGTTGGAATTTATCTTGGGTTAGTATGCATTCTAGCTTTGTTAGGTTGAATTGTTCGGACCCATCTTAAATAAAAAGCACATTCATATATATTTGGTTGAATGAGAGGATTTTCAATGCTCACAAAAGGAACATGTTTTAATATCAGTTTGAATGGGAAAAGGCCTCTCTGGGGCTACTTTTTGTTGGTAACAGATCAAGGGGAAGAATTTATTATCAAACGCAATAGTAAAATCCCTTTCGACAGATACCGAAAAGTGTACCAGACCAGTTATTCGTTTAAAGATCAAATTTTTTCAAAGAAAGCACCAGCAAATGTTTCTTCTTTGATTGGTGTTCCATTAGGTTTATTATTAGCAAGGACATATAGAAAGATCCTTCCCATGGATCTTTTCTTTGGGAAAGCAAATCTTGATTTGAATGTTAGAGAAGGAGCGATAAATGTCCTTTTGTTTCTCTTTGCAGTTATGATCACTTTATGGTTGGTCACTATTGCCAGATATGTGCAGTTGAAATGGTTTGTTGAAAAAAATGGAGCAGAACTAGCATTAGTTGGTCAGATAAAGCCTACAGAGTATCTTCAAAAAACAGCAAATGGAACCGAGGTGTGGTGAATGCGAAAAATGAGAAAACGTCAATTGTTTGCCCTGATTTGTTTAAGCATGATAGTCCTGTTTTTAGCATATTTTGTTCAAATGCGCTTGTTTTTGGGATTGATTTTATATTTGTTGGTCGTTCTCTTTTATAGGGGCCTTGAATTCACAGAGCCTCGGGAAATAGAGTTTGATTTTAAGGATGATCGAAAATAACAATAATATTTCCCTGAACTGAATGATTTCGTACCACCCCAAAACAGCAGAAATGCTGTTTTTTTGATATAATGGACCTATGTTATCGAAAAGTAAACGTATTCTATTTGGGATGCTTCATGGTATCATGTTGCTAGTGATGGTCCACTGGTTCTTGATCAGTGTGACCTATCTGAGAGAGATTTCATGGCTAGCCATTTTAGGTGCTGGATTGCTATTTCTGCTAGCCTGGTTGAAACGCGATGGGGTCAAAAGAGCCATTGCTTGGTTGAGCCAGCACAAAAAAGGCTTTTTGCTTGGCGCAATTGTCTTTCAGGTGATTGTCATGGTTTGTGCGGAGCTCTTTATCCGTCGGGATGCTGCGGTTGTTTTTAAGGGAGCTTTTGAGCTTCTGAAGCAATCTTCCATTACCAACTATCTCAGTCGCAATCCGAATAACATTCCACTCTTTCTCTATGAAAAGTTTTTCTATCTTTTATTCGGTTCTAGCGGTCTGTGGGTCATGCAGGTCCTCAATATGCTCTATGTCAATCTGGGTGCTGTCCTCTTGTACAAACTGTCCCAGAAGCATTTCAATCAAAAAACAGCTGATCTAGTCTATCTCTTTTATGTGAGCTTGATCTGTTACTCGCCTTATTTCTATTCCATGTATACGGACATTCCGCCGCTTCCTTTGATTGCCCTGCAATTGTGGTGGGCCTTGGATCTCTTGAAGGAAAATCAAGCAGAAGTTTCTTGGAAGAAGATTGTTGGCTTGGGAATCTTATCTGGCGTGACGATGGTGATTCGTCCAACGACGATTATTGTCATGATTGCCTTTTGGGCTGTCCTCTTCTTCAGAGGAAATTGGAAGGCCTTTGGCAAGATTGCTACGGTGACTGTGATGACGACGGGATTTGTCTTTGCAGGATTGAATACAGCGGTCAATCATCAAACAGTCGTGCCGATTCTGAAAAAGGATGGTCTCGCTAAGGGTCCACTCTTGTTTATCAATCTAGGTTTAACGGATATGGGTCATAACCAAGAAGATATGAAAGAGGGCTTGCTGGCTTATATCGATGAGGACAAGCGCTCAGACTACAACAATGGTCTCTTTAAGAAGGAAAATGTCATGAAAGAAATCAAGCGCCGTCTCAAGGAATATGGACCTTTAGGTTTGATCGGGCACATCTATTACAAGCAATCCTTGACGGGGGCAGAAGGAACCCTAGGCTGGCTGTACCGAGATGTAGAGTATGAGAAGACACCTTATATTAATCCTCTCTATGCACCACTGACTAAAAACAATGGTCTGGCAAAATGGGTGCGAACCTATTTCCTCAGCACGGATCGCCCACAGTACAAGTATTATGAATTTGTGAAACAGTTGATCTGGATCGTTCTGTCGGCTGGCTTGCTTGGGGCCTATCTCAAACGTCGAGATACAGATGCCTTTAACTTCCTTTCTTTAGCGGTTTTTGGTGGCTTGCTCTTCTTAACCATCTTTGAAGGCGGGAAGACCCGTTACCTCATCCAATTCTTACCGCAAATTTTGCTAGTGGCTTCGATTGGTCTAGCAGGATATCCCAAGAGAGAAA
>JAQCUL010000005.1:58520-88235 GCA_027685415.1 Streptococcaceae bacterium AF13-5-6.0 | reverse complement strand
TGGCGTGCTTGCTTCTGTTGAAGCTGGGCTTGCAGGCTCTGTTTCTGTCTCAGTTGTTGCAGGGGTGTTCCCTTCTGAAGCCGGTACTTCTGTTGCCACTGGAATCTCTGTAGTGACAGGTGTTTCAGCTATGGAAGCGGGTTTGCCCGCTTCGCTTGCAGATGGCGCAGCTGCCAATTCTGCCTGGAAGGCTTGGATGGCCTGTAGTAAGGCTGCTTTGTCACTCTTTGGATTAGCCAATTGGTCAAAGAGAGCTTCTAAGCGGTCAAATACAGCATCACTAGCTCCCTTGTCCTGCAATTGTTGGTGCAGGGCCATCAATTGATTATAGAGCTGTTGATAAAGAGCGACATCCCCAATTTGAGGCTCATCCCTTTGCTTTTGTTTTTGCTTTTCAATGGTATCACTGATTTCGCGTAGAAGTGCTTCCCCACTTGAAATAGCCTTGTCTGGATCCGATTCTTTTCCAAGTTGAGCCAAGCCTGCTTCAAAAGCCGTTCGTTTTCCTTGGTCTTCGACTTGTGGCAAGAGCGACTGGATTTGCTCTAAGAGAGCTGTCAAAATCTTGTTTTGTTGACGGGCTTCTGTTGCCTTATCCAATTCTCCATACAAGCCTTTGAGGAAATCATAAACCGCTACGTTGTAAGATGGAGCTTGACTTCCTTTTTGATCCAAAACTGTTTTTTCAATAGGATAGGTTTGGCCTTTTTCTTGGGAGAAGAGCTGGTCAATAGCTTGCTTAGTTTGGTAGAGCTCCATAAAGTGAGACTTGGAATCCCAAGCTTCTTCAAAGGCTTGAGCTCGGTAGAGCTTCAAGACTAGATCTGCCGCCTTGGTGCGGAGTTCTGGTGTCAAGCGCGCATCGCTCAAGCTTTGGTAGAAATACTTGAGGTAGTCGACAGATGTCACACCCGTCCGATCTTGCATCTCCTGAACAGCTTCTAATAGCTTCCCTTCCTGTTCTAAACGCTTGCTGTCCTTGGCAGTATAGGCTTCCTGTAGTTGAGAGACCAACTCTTCCTTCTTCAATTGGAAGGCTTCTGTGTCTAGCAAGCGCACTTGTTCCAGCAATTCTTGGTAACGACGATCCAAGGCTGTCTCTTCTTTTGGTTTGACCGCTTGAGTCGCATGAATGTACTGCGCATCAACCTGTTTGAGACTGGCTAGATAGCCCTCTGTTGAGTTACTTGGGAAACTCTTGACATTTTCCAAGAAGTGGCCCAAGATGAGCTCAATCCGTCTTTGTTGCAATGGATCAGAAGCATAGAGACTGCGGCTTTCTGCTAAGAGCTGGTTGACCCTATCCTCTACGACTTTCTTGTCCAAGTCTCCTTTTTTGTAAGGAGATTGGATGGTAGGAAGACGGTGGGCTAAGTAGTCTGCTAGTCCTGCTGAGCGTACCTTGATGTAGTGGTTGTGATCGCCATGCGGGATGACAAACTGACCATTTTCAATCTGGAGACTATAAGGAGAAATCCCTGAACGAAGCGCTGTTGCATAGAGTTCATTGATAAAGTCTAGTTCAGGATTGCCAGTTTCAAGTGGGATGCGGACATGTTCCTTCCGAACGGCATAAGGATGGATGTGGGTCGGATCGTATTCTTGGTCTGGATTGTTAAAGACAAAGAAACCATTGGAAATCTTAATGGCCTCGCGAGGGACACCGTAGGTCTTGCTGATGTACTGGATCTTTTCCTCATCTGAGGCATCACGAGAATAGGTCGCAACGTCATCTGTCAGGGGCTGACCCTTGTCCTCTTCTTTCTTACCAGCTAGAGTTGCCTCTGCTGCTGCAATCTCTTGAGGAGAGAGGTCCTTTTTATAGAAATAATGGGCATGGTTGCCATGAGCGACCATATAACCGTCCTCGTCCTTGCTGATGACCTTGTCTGCGTGGAAGCCATGGTCGTGCTCCTCTTCGTGCTCGTGACTGTCTCCATGCTCGTGGTCATGATCATGCTCATGATCAGGATCAACTGGTTTTGTGCTTGGATTTGAAGGCAAGCTTGGATTTCCTTCGGTTGGAATACCAGTTCCTTGAGCACGAAGCAATTGGAATTGCCGCGCCAGCTCACGCTCTAAAGGAGATAGGGAGCTGTATGGGATAAAGTGGAAATGATCCCCATGAGGGTAGACAATCCCTTGATCGGTCCACTTGGTAATCTTACTTGGATCAAAGACAGAACCATCAGACTCCACATGACGAGAAGACAACGGGGCTTTCTGCAATTCTTCAATCAGATTGCTCAGGCTTGGACTCGGTTTAGAGTCAGCCGGTTTAGAAGTCGTTGGGGTTGTCTGTGTATTGCTTGGACTGACTGATGGCTGGTTGCTCGCTTGCTTCCCAAGGCTTGGAGAGGCTTGATCTGAAGTTCCTTGTCCTTGTTCTGTACTTGCTCCAGCCAGGTGTGAGCTTCCTGGCTGATGGCCGGCTTGACCACCTAAGACGGAGAGGGCTGCTGCTAACTCTACAGCAGATAAGGCACTCTTTGGAATATAATGGAAATGGCCGCCATGGGGCACAATAAAGCCGTCCCCTGTATCTGAAATGACATCTCCAGGGCTAAAGACATAACCATCGTCCGTACGGTAGCCACCACCTGTATGGTTTTTAGCCGTCAGCATCTCAAGAGTCTTACCTTCTTTCAGCGCTTGACTAGGTTGACGGAAGTCACGGGTCTTGCCTGCCTTATGCGAGGAGCTCGCTTGCACCGATCCCGTTTCCCCTTCTTCTTTAGCCCCCCCTTTTTGCTGTTGGGCGATCTCTTCGATCGAGCGCACATTAACTGTATGTTGGGCATCCTTTAAGTAGAGATAGTATTTCCCAGCGCGTTTGATGATATAGCCATCCTTGACCTTGCTCACGATATCCGCTTCTTGTAGCTGATAAGTTGGATCCCGCAAAATCAACTCTTCACTAAAGATGGCATCAAATGGAACCTTGCCGCTGTAGTAATGAAAATGATCCCCATGAGAAGTGACAAAGCCTTCATCTGTAATCTTGATGACAATCTGCTCTGCCTGGGTCTTTTCCTTGGCATTGACCGCTTCGATGCTGTCTTCCTTTTTACTTGAGGCAGTCGCTGACGATTTCTTGTCCGCTTGCAAATACTGAATCTGATTCTTTTTCTCTTCCTTGACTTGTGGTTGCTGACTGAGCGCATAGGCACAGAGTCCTAGCCCCAAAGTCGCTACAATTCCAATCGTTCCCTTTTTCTTCATTCTTGATTTACTCCTCTAATTCCTTGGCTAAAGTCGCCATATTTTCTTCTAAATTTTCTAATAGATCCTTATCATTTTGCGGATCGGCTTCCAGTGGATCCAAGACCTTGACACGCGCCCCTGTTGCCTTGGCGATACTATCTGCCACTTTTGACGACGTGTGCTTTTCCACAAAGATCGTTTTTACCTTGTAGTCTTTGACAAACTGCTGGATTTCGGCCAATTGCCGAGCGGTTGGTTCTTGCTCTGGGGAAATCCCTGCAATCCCTAACTGCTTGAGACCAAAGCGTTTGGCCAGATAAGAAAAGGCCGTATGCTGGGTCACAAAAGTCTTTTGCTTAGCCTTGTCAAAGAGAGGCTGGTAGTGGGCTACCAGTTCCTCACAGCGCTTTTCAAGCTTTTGAGCATTGGCCTGATAGCGCTCCTTGTTCTTTGGATCAATCTCTCCCAAGCGCTGGGCGATGATCTTTCCTTCCTCTGCGATTTTTACAGGATCCAACCAAGTATGCGGATCATACAAGTGCTTGGCTTCTTTTCCCTGACCAGCCTCGACATCCTCTAATCCAGCCACCTTATCAAGGGTCATTCCTTGGCTGCCTTCGATCACTCGCAACTTGGAACCTTGAAGATTGGGATCTAAGCGACCGGCCCAAGATTCCAGGGTCTGAGAATGATAGACAAATACATCTGCATCATAGAGCTGGGCCACTTCCTTGGTTGAGGGTTCATAATCATGGATCCCTGCACCTGACTGAACCATCCAGATGTCATTTTGATCGCCAGAGATTTCCTTGACCAGGGCATAGATAGGATAAAAACTCGTGACAATTTTAAGACCTTTTTTAGAAGGGGGCTTGCCCGCATTTCCTTGACTTCCACAAGCTGTCAGCAGAAAGAAACCGAGAAACAAGAGTCCCAGAACCTTCATTCTTCTCCTATTCATCCTTCACCTCTTTTTCATTTTTATTAACTAGTTTATTAATCGGTTAATTAACTAGTTAATAATACTGCTAATCATTTGCTTTGTCAAGTCTTTTTTACATTTTTTTCCATTTAATGTTAGGAACTAGCATTCTGCAAATAGATAGCTGCCTTTTAGACAGTAAAAAAGTTTGAGACAAAGATGTCTCAAACTTTTTATTGACGGTAGAAATATTGATCAGCTGGATAGTTTCCTGCAGATTGAGTGACCACTAGACGTGGCTTGCTGGTATCAGACTGGTCTCCATCTGGATTTTGGAAACCGATTTTCAGAAGTCCAATCGCTGCACCAGTTTCACCCATCTTCATCTCAACATAAGGGATCTTGCTCTTCTTATCCGAGTCTGCAACAGCCTTGAGGCTACCTTGGCCCTTGACTTTTCCGTCTGCTTGGATGACGATTTCAGCCCCCTTGCCATTGCGCCAGGTTCCAGCTAAGCTTGAGAAGTCGCCTCCGTTAATGGCCGCAATATCCAAGTCTTTCTCTTTTTTCGGTTGCGGATAAGCTTTCCACCACTCTAGATGGTAATCACGGTAGGCCACATCCCCAAAGAGAATCCGACGTTCTTGCGAAGCCACTCCATCAGGACCTGTCACACCCGCTGGGATCAAGTACAAGATTTGCTCTTGTCCTTGGATCGCAGTCGCATTGGCTCCAGTGAAATAAACTTCATAATAGCCTTTTCGTTTCTTAGGCTCTTTTTCTTTATTGAGCAGGTAACTCGCCCGAGTACCTCCACTCCAGAAAGTCCAGCCAGTCTCCCCATTTACAATGCTCGGAAAGGCGTTGGTCTTGTTTTGGTAATATTCTTCTGGAGTATAGCCATAAAGTTTAAAACCGGAATCAGCGATTTCCTTCTCATAAGTTTCATTGGAATAGGCACCCTCAAACGGTGAGAGATTGCCATCAAGGACAACATCATTTGGATCTGTCGATTTGAAAAAATCCTCCCGGTTGGCAAAGACCATCTCGTGATCAGGATTTTTGTCAGACATGGTCACCGTGATCAAAGGCTTCTTGTCTGTCTTGTATTTGAAGACACGAACAGTGACTGTAAAGTCTGTATTGCCATCGGACTTTTTCATCTTGCCTGTCGAAACCTTGTTAGCCCCTTCAACCTTCCAATCCGTGCTAAATTCAGCAGCTACCTTGCCGTCAGCTGTTTGGTAATCGATCTTCCAGATCTTGCCTTTTTTCTCAATTTTGGCTTCATCTCGTTCATTGGAGACATAATCACCACTCAAGTCAATAGCTTTTTCTTTTGGCTTGGTGACCTTCTTGCTGGTCTGGTTAAATTCCTTTTGATGGTCTGGTTGGATGTTGGAACTAGAGTAGAGATAGACCCCACCGATCAGAACAGCTGCTCCGACCAGTCCCAAAATCGGCCCCAGGTATTTTTTCTTCCATTTTAGATTCATTTTACTACCTCCATGGAATAAGATCTTTACACTAGTATACCCTAAATCGAAAGTATAGTAAAATTCCCCTCTATGTAGTGGTTTTCTAGGTTTAAACTGACTAGTTATAGCAGAGATTACCTGTTTCTCAAAAATAATATTTTGTTTAACATTATTTTTTTATCGTTTTTCGATACTTTTTTGTTGACTTATTTTTTATAAGGAGTATACTATAAGTGAAAAATAAATAAACTTCAAGGAGGCTTTCGATGAAAAACTCAAAAACCTTAAAAGATGTCATTGAAGTCTTGACGGCTTTCATTTACTTCTGTGGCTTTATGACCTTGGCAGCACTGGTCATCCACCTGCTTTCCCGGATGGGAGTGTTTAAGGAGATCGTTCAATCTGGACGCTTGTCCTTTGATATCAATGGCATCCAGCTCTTCCCCAAACATCCGCAACCCCTCTGGCAGTTGCTCTTTCCACTAGCCTCTAGTGCTATTTATATTTTTCTTCTCATCACCATTCGCAGCTTCCTCCAAAATCTTTACCAAGAAAAGATCTTTTCTCACTCCAACGTTGATCTTTGCAACCGAGCTTGGAAGATCCTCTTGGTCTTATCCTTTATGTCCGGTACACTTGAAACCAGAGGCGACGCTTATCTCCTTCCCTTCACCTTCAAATTGACCTTTAACACAGGACTTCTTCTTGCTGTCCCAATTGTCTGGGTCCTTGGCAAGATTTTAGAGAGAGGGATTGAGATTGCTGAAGAAAATGAGCTAACCATTTAAGGAGGGTGCCATGATTATCGTCAATCTAGATGTCATGCTGGCCAAGCGAAAAATGAAATCCAATGAGCTAGCCGACAAAATCGGCATCACGACAGCCAACCTCTCCATTCTCAAGACCGGCAAGGCCAAAGCCATCCGCTTCACTACTCTTGAAGCCATCTGCAAAGAACTCGACTGCCAGCCTGGAGATATCCTAGAATACAGGCCAGATGAATAGGGACTATATTCGGAGACTTTCCTTGGGTGAGGACGGACGGTAGCGAATCCCTCTGGGATTCCATACCTAAGATTTGAGCCTACTGTCTCAAATCTTCCGAGAGTCTGAAACGAAAATGTTTCAGACTCTTTTCTCACTGCGGAAGTCTCCATTAACATTCATGACGAATAGGACTCATCTAACTTCCTTGTAAACTCAATGATGGGAACTATATCAATACAAGAAAAGCACTCCCGCGGGAGTGCTTGAGAGCGTATACAATTTGTTCTTCCTTACAAATCAAATTAATTTTATAAAAATCAAAAAATTTATTCGTTAGAATTATTCAATCATCTACTGAAACTTTCCGCCGTGAGAAAAGTGCTAGAAACAATTGTGTTTCTAGCACTCGGGAGTTTTGGAACCTAGGGTCCAAAACTAAGTCATGGAACTTCTTCGAAGTTCGCTGACGTCCGTACTCACCTAAGGAAAGTTTTTTAGATGATTTTTTCTTTTTCTATCGTTTAGCCGATGATGCTTCCATTTGGAACAGATGGATCAACAGTTAAGACTGTTAATTGATCTCCATGTTCAGCTGAAAGAATCATGCCTTGGCTGACGTATTTTTTCATCATCTTACGTGGTTTGAGGTTGGCCACGATTTGGAGTTTCTTGCCAACCAATTCTTGTTCATTTGGATAGAATTGAGCGATACCTGAGAGGATTTGACGGTCTTCGCCATCTCCTGCATCTAGGCGGAAGCGAAGCAGTTTGTCTGATCCTTCGACACGTTCCACTTCTTTGACCTCTGCTACACGGATTTCAACCTTGTCAAAGTCTTCAAACTTGATCTCATCTTTTTCAGACTTGAGTTCCACTTCTTCTGGAATCCATTCTTTTTCTTGTGGTTTTCCAGCAGTCATTTGAGATTGGATGTAGGCAATTTCTTCTTCCATATCGAGACGTGGGAAGATTGGAGTTCCTTTGGCAACCACTGTGACATTTTCAGGGAAGCCTGCTAGGGTCAAGTTTTCAAGATCGAAGTCCAAGCCCAAGCCAAGTTGTTCCATGATGGCATTTGAAGTGTTCATCATGAATGGTTGGATCAAATGAGCCACGACACGAAGACTAGCTGCCAAGTGAGCCATGACCGCTGCCAATTGTTCCTTGTCCCCATCTTCTTTGGCGAGAACCCAAGGCGCTGTCTCATCGATGTACTTGTTGGTCCGAGAGATGATGTTCCATACGGCTTCCAAAGCACGTGGGTAATCAACCGCATTCATTTGCTTGTGGTATTCAGCGATGTTTTCTTCAACCACCTTAGCCAAATCTGCATCAAATGCGGTAACATTTTCGACATAAGCAGGAACTTGACCACCAAAGTATTTATTGATCATGGCCACCGTCCGGTTAAGGAGGTTTCCAAGGTCATTGGCCAATTCATAGTTGATGCGAGCCACATAGTCTTCTGGTGTGAAGGTTCCATCTGAACCAACTGGCAAACTGCGCATGAGGTAGTAACGAAGTGGATCCAAGCCGAAGCGTTCCACCAACATTTCTGGGTAGATGACATTCCCTTTAGACTTAGACATCTTACCGTCTTTCATGACAAACCAACCATGGGCAATCAAACGTTCTGGCAATTTGATATCCAACATCATGAGAAGGATTGGCCAGTAGATCGAGTGGAAACGAAGAATGTCTTTTCCAACCATGTGGAAGACGGTTCCATTCCAGAATTTATCAAAGTTTTCATGATCTTCTTGACCGTAACCAAGAGCCGTCACATAGTTGAGAAGGGCATCAATCCACACATAGACCACGTGTTTTGGATTAGATGGAACTGGAACTCCCCAAGTAAAGGTAGTCCGAGATACTGCCAAATCTTCCAAACCGGGCTCGATGAAGTTTTTCAACATTTCATTGAGACGGCCATCTGGCGTGATAAAGTCCGGTTGGGATTTGAAAAATTCGACCAAGCGGTCTTGGTATTTACTGAGGCGAAGGAAATAAGATTCTTCAGAAACCCATTCTACTTCGTGGCCTGATGGGGCTACCCCACCGATGACCTTGCCATTCTCATCACGGAAGACCTCAGCCAATTGGCTTTCTGTAAAGAACTCTTCATCAGAGACTGAATACCAGCCAGAGTACTCACCAAGGTAGATGTCGTCTTGCGCAAGCAAGCGTTCAAAGACTTGGGCCACCACTTCTTCATGGTAGTCGTCTGTCGTACGGATGAATTTATCGTATGAGATATCGAGTAATTGCCAGAGTTCTTTCACTCCAACGGCCATCCCATCTACATAAGCTTGTGGCGTAATCCCAGCTTCTTCTGCTTTTTGCTGGATCTTTTGACCATGCTCATCGAGACCAGTCAGGTAGAAAACATCGTAGTTCATCATACGTTTGTAACGCGCCAAAACGTCACAGGCGATCGTTGTATAAGCTGAACCAATATGCAATTTACCAGATGGGTAATAGATAGGGGTTGTGATGTAGAATGATTTTGTCATTTTCTTTTCCTTTCAGGGCTAATGGAACCCAATTTAGTAACACTCTATTATAACATTTTTAGGAGACCCTGAAAACCCAAAACCAGCTAGGATGTAAGGAAGACAAGCAAAAAAGCTGACCGAAGTCAGCTTTTTTATGGATAACAAATTATGTTATCTTACTTACCAAGATAGTATTCTTTTACAACGTTCAATTTTTCGTCAAATTCGAATACCAATGGTGGGAAGTTAGGGATTTCCACATCCATGATTTCGTCGTCTGACAATTGTTTGATGTGTTTTACAAGGGCACGGATTGAGTTACCGTGTGCTCCTACGAATACGTTTTTACCATCTTTAAGTGCTGGAGCGATTTTATCTTCCCAGAATGGAAGGGCACGTTCCAAAGTCACTTTCAAGTTTTCAGCATCTGGAATCACTGAATCGTCAAGTGAAGCGTAACGACGGTCAGTGTGTGCTGAGTGTTCATCATCACGGTCCATTGCAGGAGGCAATACATCGTATGAACGACGCCAGATGTGAACTTGTTCATCACCAAATTGTTCAGCAGCTTCTGCTTTGTTTTTACCAGTCAAACCACCGTAGTGACGTTCGTTCAAGCGCCATGATTTTTCAACTGGAACCCACAATTGGTCAGAAGCTTCAAGAGCCAAGTTAGTAGTTTTGATCGCACGTTTCAATACTGAAGTGTAAGCTTGGTCAAATTCGATACCAGCTTCTTTGATCAATTTACCAGCGTCGATCGCTTGTTGTGTACCTTTTTCAGACAAATCAACATCAGCCCAACCAGTGAAAAGGTTAGCTTTGTTCCATTCAGACTCACCGTGGCGAGCAAAAACCAATTTTACCATTAGATGGATCTCCTTTTTATTCTCCGAGGTTTCCCCCGTTTATCTATTTTATTCTACTAGATTTTCAGTAAAAAATCTAGTGGCGACCATAGAAAAGTGCAATTTCTCACAAAAAAGAGCCTGACGGCTCTGGTTTGAAATTGGGGAATGTTACTTCTTTCGTTGAAATAGGATTATTCTGCCGGTTGCTCCTTCTCTTCTGCTCTTTCATCTTCTGAAGGATGATTTCGTCTATAAACGATCCCACTGACATTCCACCACTCTCTGAGGATAAAAATCCAATAGATGGCTTGACATAAGTAAAATCCCCATTCCAACCGAAGGAGGTCTATTTGAACAGTCATAGAAAACATGGTGAAGATTAAAATAATGCTACAGGCTACAAAAATTAACAGTGATTGAAGGTGAGCTAACAAAGGATAGCCTAATTTATTTAGGAGATATTTTACAAGAATAGCAAGTACTGGTAATACGAAAAGAATCACTAGTGAAATGGTGAAATAGGAATGAATGAGGCCTTCAAACTCTTTGGCATTGTAAAGAGAATGTTCACCTAGGAAAATCGTAAACCGTGCCGAATCATTCTCCCCTATTTTTTGATATATATAAAACGGTGACATCAATAAAGTCAAAACATAGGCCGTAAATAAGCCAAGTTGACGCAATGACTGATGATTAAATTTTATTTTTCCTTTTACCATGCCTACTTTCACTCCCTAACCTTTCCATTCCGAATTTCAACAGTCTCAGATACTTGTTTCCCATCATCGAACAAGCCATACCACCCATCTGGTAGAGACTTAATTGCCAAGTAATCTTTCAAAACTGATTTAAAATCATTCCCTGATTCTTTAAATCGACTTATATTTTCAGGGGAGATAATTTTAACATAAATGTCTCCTGATTCGATAAAACTACTATACGAGACATCATACCATCCCCCTAGAATTTTTAACTTAGAATTAGGAATGCTATTCTCATATTGCTCCATCAAACTGAAATAATTGTTACCTCGTTTCTTAAAAGGGGATAAGCTTATTTCAATCCAAGAGCCGCTAAAAGCACTATACTCGTTAATTTTTTTATCTAATTCTGCTTCAAGCTCGATTCGCTCAGTACTGAATTCAAACCCCTTCTCTATAATGGGCAAATAGGCTCTATCAAAATCATCATAGGTATTTTCTACTCTTAAGTTTTCAGCTAAATCAATCTTATTAGAATACGGCATCACCAAGTGTTTAAATCTGACTGATTTTTTCAAGGGAATGGAAATCTTTTTCCCTTCAACCGTTTCAGAATAAATAAAATTCACATCCGGACCGGCATTGGGACGAGTCCAAGAGAAACCTGTAATCTGTATATCTCCCCGGAAACTTCTACTATCATAGAACCCTTTTAGGTTAGAGTCTAAATTTCTATAAAAATAGAATCCTAGAAACAGTAGGAAGCAAATAACCACTAGAAAGGCTTTTGACCGATCACTAATCGTCGTCTGGCCCTTCTTGAAATGTTTTTTCAAAATCACGTTCCAACTCTTCTTCAACTCTTTCCTCCTTTATGACCTTTTTAAATTCTTCAGCATTCCGAACGATTTCTTTCTGCCCACTCTTTGTATAAGAAGCGTCAATAGACCAACTGAAATGATCTGCATCAGGAAACAAACTCTTGATGATAGTTTTATCCTCCTCCATAGTGAGGTTATTTTTTAGAATCAGGAGACGGCGATATTTTTTTAGTTGGGTTAAAAGTTTACTATCCTTCACCTTCACACCATTGCGATCTAATCTCTCCGTAGAACTTGAGGAAGTTTCTTCTTTTTCATCTTCATCATCAAATCCATAATCTAACAAACTTACTCCTACACCTATTTTGTCTCTCTCATGACTGTATTTTTTTGTCTCAAAATCGGGTGCAAGCAATATTTGATAAAATCCACTGTAACCAAAATCAACAACCATTTTGGGAACTGTCTCTGCGATTTCTGCCTTGTTCAGATTCACAAATAGGAGATCATTTTTTGTAACATTGAAAGCTACATACTCATCTTTTCCATCTGTAAACATGCTACTTCGCATGTTTCCTTCAATCGAGTCGTAACCCATTTTTTGAACAAGTTTTAAAACATCAATGGTATGACCTTCTCCCTTCTCTTGGCCCAATTCATAATACCGAATCCTAAAATATTCATTTACATCTTTTTTCTTATCTTCATCACTGATTAGTTTAGAATCTTGAAGGGCTATATATTGGGATCCGACAGCATAAATATATGGGTTGCTTTTTCTATCTTCTTTCTTAAAACTATAAGCCAATATTGGAATTCCGGTGGCCTCTTCACTAAAGATTCGATTTTCCAATAACCGTTGTCCTCTACCAACATAAGTATAATTTCTATCACTCACAACTTGTACCGCTTCTTTTAAGTAAAAGAAGCTCCAAATACCGCCAACCATTATAACGGTCACGGCAACTAGGGAAAGGATATGCCACATCTTCCAAGAAAAATTCTCTAGCTTCTTCATCTCGTTCTCCTTTTGTTTGATCGTGAAAGTATATTATATCATGATTTTCCCTATTTTTCTCTCGGTATAAAATATAGGCAGACTTTCATTGCATCAAAAAAGAGCCTGACGGCTCTGGTTTCTCTCACATTAATTTTTCTGACAGTCGGGGCAAATGCCATAGACGGTCATCTGAGTCTTGGTGATCTGGTAACCACTTTGACTGGCTGCTTCTTCGCGAAGATCTGGGACTTCGATGTCCACATCTGCGATACGACCACATTTTTCACATACCACATTCAAATGGTCATGCCCCATGAAATCAAAATAGGTCGTGGTATCATTGCGAACCTTGATCTCAGAAACAACCCCCTCATCAATCAAAACTTTGATATTGTTGTAGACAGTTGCTAGACTCATGCTTGGAAACTGAGGCAATAAATCGCGATAGATCTTCTCAGCGCTTGGATGTTCATGACTCGCCACTAAATAGGAAAGAACTGCTCTGCGGGTATCAGTAATCCGAATGCCCTTGGCACGCAAATTTTGCAAGACTTCTTCCACGCGCTCTTCTTCATGACGATGCAATGCGTTCACTATGATTCCCCATTTCCAATATGATTTAATCGATTCGTTACCCTTATTATATCATGTTTCAAAATAAATCACTATTTAGAATGCTTTTAATTAAAAAAAATGTCCAGTGGACATTTTTTTCACGAGCCTGAAAACCGAAAAGCGAGTTTTTGTCCGGGGGACATTGATTCACGAGCATGAAAACCAAAAAGCGAGTTCATGTCCGGGAGACATTGATTCACGAGCATGAAAACCGAAAAGCGAGTTTATTGTCCAGTGGACATTGATTCACTAGCCTGAAATAGATTCGTCTACTCTCAACCGATCCAACTGGTCATCCAGCGCACGGTTCCTAGGATCATTTTGACCACGAGGATCATAAAGCAAAATTCCAGTACGAACCACAGCCCTTTCAATAGATACAAAATAGGTCGGATAAACAACAAGGCAAAGAGGCCTAAAATGAATCGCATGGTCTTTTCTCTCTCCTTCTTTTTTCCTATTATACCCTTATCCTATAGAGCTGTCCAACAAAAAAACCATCCTAGAAATCTAGGATGGCTTTTCAAAATGCAATTATTTAACTGCTTCTTTAAGAGCTTTACCAGCTTTGAATGCTGGAACTTTAGAAGCTGCGATTTTGATTTCTTTACCAGTTTGTGGGTTGCGACCTTTACGAGCTGCACGTTCACGAACTTCGAAGTTACCGAAACCGATCAATTGAACTTTTTCACCTTTTGAAAGGTATTCTGAAACTGCTGCGAATACAGCATCAACAGCTGCTGCTGAATCTTTTTTAGTCAATTCTGTAGCTTCTGCCACTTTTGCGATCAAATCTTGTTTGTTAGCCATTTAACAAATCCTCCAAATTTTTTTAGGCTTTACGCCTTAACAGTACTATAATATCTAAAAAAAGCCTTTAGGTCAAGTACTAAACCTGTTTTTTCAAACATTTATTCAGCTTATTCGTAGCGCACCAAAACTGCAAATGCATTCTCACCTGTATGGGTTTGAATAATCGATCCAGTTTCGAGAACTGGGATAGCATTTTCAACGAACGATTGCAACTGAGCCTTCATTTCATTGGCCCACTCTGGTGTCCCTGCGTAAGAAATCCCGATCTCAGCCACCTTACTATGGGAAAGTTTCTCTACCAATTCATCCAACCATTTCTTAAAGGTCTTGTTTCCACGTCCTTTGACGATTGGTTCCAACTGATGGTCCTTCATTTGCATCACCACACGGATGTTAAGAAGCGAGCTCAAAAGTCCGGTAACACGGCCAATCCGACCACCTTTAACTAGATTTTCCAAGGTAGATACGCCGATATACAACTCTGTCTTTTCTTTGACTTCTTCGATACGAGCTAAAACGGTGTCTAGATCTGCTCCTTCTTTAGCCAACTTAGCCGCCTCAACCACTTGAAACTTCATGGCTTGGTCTGTAAAGCCACTATCAATCACGGTCACATCTGCTCCAGATAAGGTTGCCCCTTGACGAGCTGCCTCTACTGTTCCTGACAAGGCATGAGACATATGAATCGAAACGATGTGAGCTCCGTCTGCTGCTAACTTTTCATACACCTCCGCAAAGACTCCAACGGGTGGTTGGCTGGTCTTTGGAAGATTTTTGCTAGACTGCATTAAGCGCAAGAAGTCCCCTTCGCCCAACTCACTGTCGGAATAAAGGACTCCATCTACCATAACAGAAAGTGGCACAATGGTGATGCCATATTCTTCAACCACTTCAGGCTCAATTGTAATAGATGAGTCTGTAACTATTTTAATATTTGCCATATATTTCTATACTCTTCCTAAGAATGTTCTGCTTTCATTATATCAAAAAACACAGGGTTTTGCAGTGAAAGATATCCATTCCTGCCTCCTCAGTCGTCTGCGGCAGAAAAACCTGTGTTATGAAGGACATGGTCATGGACAATACCTTGATCATCCAAGAGCAATCCATGGAGGACTCCACCAAAGACAGCGCCCCCATCGACACCCATCTTCTGATCTGAAATCCAAAGATTTTCGGTGCCGACTGGCTCATTGAGCAGTCCATAGACTGGTGTATGACCAAAGACGATCCATTTGCCTGTATGATTCTCCGCTTCATGGAATGGTTTTCGGATCCAGACCTTTTGGTAATCACTGGTTTCTCGCCAATTTTCAAGGGTTAGATCCACACCAGCGTGGACAAAATAATAGGTCTCTGTCTCGTAGTCAAAAGGCAAACTACGGATGAAGGCCACCAAGTCAGGAACGGCATTTTCTACTGCTTGCGCATCCGCAATGCCATCTACAGGAGCATCGAGCGGTCGGCCTAACAGAGAGTTGATAGTCGTATCGCCACCATTTCTTCGGTAGTGGTCATAACGCTCTTCTGGATTGTCCAACCAGGCTAAAAACATGTACTCGTGATTCCCGGAAAGGCAAACAGCTCCGTGATGGTCTACGTAGTCCTTTACGATTTCAATTGATCGTTTGCTGTTTTCGCCTCGATCTATCAAATCCCCTAAAAAGACCAATTGGGCTTTTCCATCCCACTCTGTCATGAGCTCTTCTAGCATTTGTGCTTTTCCATGAATATCTCCGACTACAAAGTATGTTGACATTGTTTCAAACCTTCTTTCTCTTAACGCTTGAGAAGTTGCTCTGCTTGTTGACGGGCAGCTTCCGTTAGATCCTCTCCTGCCAGCATCTTGGCAATTTCTTCGATTCGTTCTTCTCTATTGAGCAAACGCACAGTAGATACGGTTGAGTGTTCATCACTGATTTTCTCAATATAGAATTGATAATCTGCTGCAGCGATGACTTGAGGCAGGTGAGAAATGGCAAGCACTTGGCCATTTTGACCAATCTTATGAATTTTCGCTGCGATGGCTTGGGCCACGCGCCCAGAGACCCCTGTATCCACCTCGTCAAAGACGATACTGGTTTTTCCTTCTTTTCGAGAAAAAGCCGACTTAATGGCCAACATCAAGCGTGACAATTCTCCGCCGGATGCTACCTTGACAAGAGGTTTAAAGTCCTCTCCTGGGTTGGTCGAAATGTAAAATTCGACAGCTTCATTTCCCTCACGATTAAACTTAGCCTTGCTAAAACGCACTTGAAAACGCGCCTTGTCCATGTAGAGGTCTGCCAATTCTTGCTGGATTTCATTTTCTAAAGCTTGGGCCAAGGCATGCCGCTGATCACTCAAATCTTGAGCCAAGGTGACCAAATTCTTTTCCAAATGTTTGAGTTCTTTTTCTAATTCCTCAGATGAGAGGTCACTTCCGGTGAGGAGGCTATATTCTTTGGTGATTTGCGCCAGGTATTCTAAGACGTCCTTGACTTGGCCACCATACTTGCGCGTGATGGAATGAATCAAATCCAAGCGCGACTCCACCTGCATGAGACGATTGCCATCAAACTCCAGACCATCGACCACATCTTCTAAGCGTTTGGTAATGTCCTCAAGGGCATAGAAGGTTTCCGCCAGCTGGCCTGAGAGCTCTTTGTAGCTGGGATCATATTCTTCGATACTTTCCAAATCATTCATGGCTGATCGAACATTGGAGAGGCTCGAAAACTCTTCTGCATCCAGCATGGTATAGGCATTGGTTAGGGTATCTGCGATCATCTTGTGATTGAGCAGGCGTTGGCGCTCTTGCTCCAGACGCACATCCTCCTCCACTTCCAAGGCAGCTGCCTCAATCTCCGCAATTTGAAACTCCAACATCTCAATACGGGCCTTGTTTTCCTGCTGGTTACGCTGGAGTTCCACCACTTGTTTGCGCAGTCGTTTGTAATCTTCAAAGGTCTGACGATAAGCGGCTTTCGTTTGGAAAAAGGCTGCGTCTCCAAATTCATCTAGCATAGTGATATGCAATTGGGGGCGCATGAGTTCTTCCTGATCATGCTGGCCATGGATGTCCACCAAATGTTGACCGACTGCTTTTAAGACCGATAAATTCACCATTTGGCCATTGATCCGGCTGACACTTCGTCCATTTTGCAGGATCTCTCGGCGGATGATCAATTCATCCGTCCACTCTAATCCTTGTTCTTCAAAGAGCGCTGTCAAGTGGCGATTGCTCTCAACGGCAAAGAGACCTTCGATTTCAGCTTTTGGGGCTCCGTGGCGAATGACATCCGTCGTTGCACGGCTTCCCAGCATCATGTTCATAGCATCGATAATGATGGATTTCCCTGCACCTGTTTCCCCTGTCAGTACCGTCATTCCCTTTTCAAAATTTAAGGAAATCTCTTCGATAATGGCAAAGTTCTTAATCGAAATTTCTAATAGCATAGGCTCTTACCACCCAAAGATTGATTTGAGGATATGCTCTGCTTCTGGTGCGGAATAAGCAATCAGCAAGATCGTATCATCATCTGCGACAATACTAAAGATATGATCTTTATAAATCTCCCGCAAACGACGTTTGACTAAGGGCGCTGTCCCTGGAACCATGGTGAAATTGACATATTCTCCCATGCGACGATGAGACAAGATATTGCTTTCAATCATCCCAATTCCTTGGTGGTGCTTACGTGGCAATTCATAGACATAGGTCATGTCTTTCAGAGGGCGTTTTACGATGCCCAATTCTTTGATATCCCGTGATACCGTCGCTTGGGTTGCTGAAATGCCTTCTTCTTTCAAATGTTCGACGATCTCTTCTTGGGTCCCCACTTCATGATCGCGAATGAAGCGGCGAATTTTTTCTAATCTGATATTCTTACTCTTCATGTTTAAATTCCTTATGTGCCAGCTCCACAACAGCCTCCAGCTGCTCTGTCGTTGGCTTTGTTTTCTCTTCTTTTTTTTCTAGATACATCAAAAATTCGATGTTGCCATGGCCTCCTTGGATAGGGGAATAATCCACTCCCATTACAGAAAAGCCATGCGTTCCTGCAAATGTAGCGACCTTTTCAAGAACCGCTAAATGAATCTTAGAATCCTTAATGATCCCATTTTTCCCGATCTGTTCGCGTCCTGCTTCAAACTGAGGTTTGACCAGCGCTACGACTTGTCCATTTTCTGCCAAAATCCGATGAAGGGCTGGCAGAATCAAGTCCAAGGAAATAAAGCTGACATCGATACTCGCAAAGCTCGGTGTCGCTTCAAAATCATCTGGCTCGGCATAGCGGAAATTGAACTGTTCCATCGAGATCACCCGAGGATCATTGCGCAATTTCCAAGCCAACTGATTGGTCCCAACATCCACCGAAAAGACCTGGCTGGCTCCATTTTGCAGCATGACATCTGTAAAACCACCTGTGGAGGCGCCAATATCGATGGCAATCTTGTCCTCTACAGACAAACTAAATTGGTTCAGGGCCTTTTCTAATTTGAGTCCACCCCGGCTGACATACTTAAGCTTTTCACCCTTTAATTTCAACTCGGTCGCTTCATCAATTTTTTCACCCGGTTTATCAAAGCGCTCACCATTGATAACGGCAACGACAAGGCCTGCCATCACCCCTCTTTTGGCTTGTTCACGGGTATCAAATAGGCCTTGTTTATAGGCTAATACATCCACTCTTTCCTTAGCCATCTATTCGTAATCCTTCTATTAATTTCTTGATTGCTTGCGGATCAAAGTCGCAAGCAGCTGTAATCTGATCCAACAAGTCTTCGCAAGCATCTAATTCACTTGTCAGCAAAGCTTTTGATTCTTCCAATCCCAACAGGGCTGGATAGGTCGATTTTTCAGCTACTAAGTCCTTTTGAGGGGTCTTGCCCAGAGCTTCAAAATCAGCTACCAAATCCAAAATATCATCCCTCACTTGAAAAGCCAGGCCTAATTTTTTCCCGATTTTTTCTAAGAGCTGAGCAATGTCTGCTTGCAACTCTAAAATCAAACCAGCTGCGATGAAAGGATAGGCAAGGAGGCGTCCTGTCTTATTGGCATGGATGGTCTGCAATTCTGCTAGCGTGAGCTGTTTGTGCTCCCCTTCCATATCAAGGACTTGACCAGCTACCATTCCACGACTACCGGAAGCATCTGACAATTCAAGGATCAAAGAGACCTTGACCGCATCAGGAAGGGAACTCGCAGCTATCATCCCAAAGGGATCGAGAAAAAGCGCATCCCCTGCTAAAATCGCCAGGTCTTCTCCGAATTTCTTATGATTGGTCAATTGTCCCCGACGGTAATCATCATTGTCCATGGCAGGCAGATCATCGTGAATAAGGCTTCCTGTATGGATCATTTCTAAAGCCCCTGCCACTTGAAAATGAGCCTCTGTCAATTCCAGTCCAAAGGCCTCTAACAATTCTAGAAGGAGCAAGGGGCGCAGGCGTTTTCCACCTGCCTGGATCGAATAAAGGACCGACTCCACTAAATGGGGGGCAACGGCTTTCTCCTCATAAAAAGAGCGAACCGCTTGCTCTACTCTATTTCGTTTTTCTTCTTGTCTCATGCTAGATCCGCTTCAGTACCATCTGCTTGCATGACCTTGACCAAGGTTTTCTCTGCTTGATCCAAGGTATCTTGCAATTCTTTTGACAACTTCATTCCTTTTTGGAATTCTGTAATGGCTTCTTCAAGAGCCACATCTCCACTCTCCAATTTTTGGACGATGGCTTCCAAATCTGCTAAATTTTCTTCAAATTTCTTTTCTTTCGACATGTTTTACCTCTACTTCTAACTGGCCATCTCTCATGATGAGGGATAGTGGGTCCCCTTCTGTTACTTTCGCAACCGAGTCTAGGACCTGATCGTCTTGCTTAACCATGGCATAGCCACGCGCAATAATCCTACTGGTATCGAGCATCAAGAGGGCTTCTGATAAGCCTTGCACCTTGATCTTTTGCTCTTTAAGGACTTGTTCCATTCGGTTGGTTAAGATTCTCTTATCTTGGAGCAGGCGGTCCTGGTAGCGCTCAATACGATGCAAAGGAGACGTGGCTTCTAAGCGATGACGCAGACCTTGCAGCTGATTGGCCCCTTGTCCATAAGCATCGCGCATTCCTTGTTTCAATCGCAATTGCAACTGGTCAATCTTTTGCAGGTAGCCATCATAGAGTCTCTCGGGCTGTCTAAAAATAACCGATTGACTTAATTTGGCCAAACGTTCACGATTATAGGCCAAACGATTGGACATGGCTGTTGCCATGCGATTCTCCTGCTTTTGTAAATGCGACAAGAGATCCAATTTCGTCACCGGAGTGGCTAATTCAGCTGCTGCTGTCGGAGTAGCGGCTCGTCGGTCCGCTACAAAATCTGCTAGAGTCGTGTCTGTCTCATGTCCCACACTGGAAATAATGGGAATTCTAGACTCAAAAATAGCCCGCACAACCGGCTCTTCATTAAAGGCCCAGAGGTCTTCAATCGAACCACCCCCACGACCGATGATCAAGACATCTAGGTCCGTCCGAGCATTGGCCTTCTGGATATTAGCAACCACCTCACTTGCAGCGCCTTCTCCCTGGACTTTGGTCGGGTAGAGCACGATGTCCACACCAGGAAAACGACGGCTCACCGTTGTGATAATATCGCGAATCACGGCCCCACTTTGACTAGTGACCACCCCGATCTTTCTTGGAAATTGTGGTAGAGCTTGCTTCCACCGATCCTGAAACAGCCCTTCTTCGGTCAGCTTTTTCTTGAGTTGCTCAAATTGGATGGCTAAGGCCCCTACCCCATCTGGCTCCGCCTTTTCGATGACAATGGAATAACTCCCACTTGGCTCATAAAGTTGGATCCGACCAATGACATTGATTTTCATGCCTTCTTCTAGCTCAAAACCAAAACTCTTATAGATCCCAGCCCAGACAGTCGCTTGAATGACCGCTTTTTCATCCTTTAATGAAAAATACTGGTGGTTGGGACGTTTTCGGAAATTGGAGACCTGCCCTGTCAGATAAACCCTTTCCAAATAGGGATCCTTATCAAATTTTAATTTCAAATATTTAGTCAAACTTGATACGGATAAATAGTTGGACATAGGAACTCCTTTCTGCAGAATATGATCAAGTTTAATTATACCAAAAAACGCCAAAAAAGGCTGGCAGATAAAGCGAAATCATGAATTTCCTTTCTCTCCAAGCCTCATTTTATTCAAGACACTTTCTACTGATCTATTTTAAACCAGCTTCCTTATTTTTCACACTTCTCTAATCGTTCAATAAAGGAGCTAAGAAGCGCTTGGGGTTCCCCTTCATTTGGATATGCATAACTAATATAGAAGACTGTTTTTTCCTCTTCAACCAGCGGAATTTTGACAAGATTTGGATATTCTGGAAAAAGAGTCAGATCGGTCATGAGGCCAATCCCTAAATTTTCTTCGATGAAACTCAAAACCTATTTAGGATACAACAAAAGAGGCTGGGACAAAAGTCCTAGCCTCTCAATTATTTTTGGATTGTCGAGCAAGACGCAGTGGTTGAGTGGGCTCTACTACGCTGATTTCATCAGCTTTTACAGCCCTACTCAACTGTGCGGAGGTGGGACGACGAAATCGAATTCTAACGAATTACCGATTTCTGTCCCACTCTCTTTATTCTTTAGGAGGCTTTTGTATCCTATTTTTGATAGGTTTTTACGACCCAATTGACCCCTTCATCTGCTGTGAGAGTATAGACGGGATTCTGACTCGTTTCATAAAAGGTCATCGAGAGAGTTTTACCATCTACGAATACTTCGATGGAGTTGGTATCGCGAATGATCGAAAAATGATGATCCTTTTCAGCATCCAACTGAATCCATCTCGATTGAAATACTGGATTTTCTTTTCCAGAAATGGGGTGCCCAAATTGGTCTCGACTTAAGCTAAAGCGTTTTTGAGAGGCGTCGTAACTCAATTGCAAGACACTATCAGGATCAGTTTCATCACCATAACCTAGGATAAAGGAGCGACCCGGTTTGGCATTTAGTTCAAACAAGGTTTGTTTCCCTTTCGCTGGGATCGTGATTTGATTGCCCTTCACAATGGTTTCTGGCGCATTCTCTACAAGGAAGTGATCTTTCACAGACTCAGGTAATTCCTGAACCAATCTTCCGTCTCTCAAACCTAATTTTCTAGGAACCGTCATGCTTCCTGCCCAACCATGACCTAAGTCATGACTAGGGATGGAACGTTGCCACATTTGCATCCAAGCAACCATGTATCGTTCGCCATTTGATCCTTGACAAGTTTGAGGAGCATAGAAGTCCAAGCCACCATCAATTTCATCATATGAATCGACAACAAACTGACCCGTTTCCCAATTCATGTCACCGATAAAGGCAACAGTCGAATTTAAATTCCAGTATTTTTCTTGCTGTCTTTCCATTTCAATGGGAGACAGAATCAAGACCCATTTACCATCTAAGGGGAAGAAATCCGGACATTCCCACATGATACCTTGCCCTTTTTCACCTTCCAGTAAGACTGATTTAAAGCTCCAGTCCTCTAGATTACTTGACGCAAACAAGAGAATTTGCCCTCGATCATCTACTGTTTTGGAAGCAACTACAGTATAATAGCTTCCTTTGTATTCAAAGACTTTGGGATCACGAAAATCAGCAATATCTGCGATACCATCAATATGCTGCATATGAATCACTGGATTAGTGGGGATTTTTTCAAAGGTAATGCCATCCGTCGATACCGCAAGACACTGAGTTTCTTCGCGCTTTTCCTCATCGTCTACATGACCCGTATACAGCAAGTAGAGCTTGTCGTCTTTCACGATAGCACTACCCGAGAAGCAGCCATCCTTATCATAGCTTTCACTTGGCGCTAATGCTACTGGCAGTTCTTCCCAATGGAGAAGATCTTTTGATTTGGCATGCCCCCAATGCATGGGCCCCCAAACACTATCATAGGGATAGAATTGGTAAAACAAATGGTATTCTCCGCGGAAATAAACAAAGCCATTAGGATCGTTCATCCAGCCAATTGGAGGTAGTAAGTGAAAGGATCCTCTATATTGCTGGTCAACCTTCTCCCTGTTTTCATCGATATACTGATTCGCTTTTCGAATAGTTTCCTTCATCCTTATCACCTACTTAATACCTGTTCCAGACCCACCTAAACCTTGAATAATATATTTTTGTGCTACGATATATACTAGAATAAGTGGAATTGTAGAAATTGTCAAAACAGCCATCACTTGATTGATATAAACTGGTTGAGTTGTATTAATGGTTGTAATCGCAACCTGCATTGAAAATTTTGAAGAATCTGTTAAAACCATTAACGGCCAGATATAATCATTCCAACTAGAAATAAAGGAAAGAACACCGACTGTTGCAACTGCTGGTTTCGACATCGGCAACATAATCTTGAAAAAGATCCGCAGGATACTTGCACCATCTATTTTTGCAGATTCGATAATTTCTTCTGGAATGGCAATAAAGAAGTTCCGGAAAAGATAGATATTAAAGACACTAGCTAATCCAGGAATAATAACCGCTAAACGATTATTGACTAAGCCAAGGGAATTAATAATTGTAAATTGAGGAATCAACACTGTTTCCATCGGAATGATTAACAATGCCAATAAAAAGCCAAATAGAATTTTTTTACCTGCAAAATTAATTTTTGCAAATGCAAATCCCGCTAAGGCATTTACTATAATAGACCCCAGTGCAAATGTTCCTGCATAAAAAATACTGTTCCCTAAGTATGTTAGAATACTAAAACGTGAAAGAACTTCTTGGTAAGGTTTAAACCAATCAGCTGGATTAAAACTAGGTAAGAAAGCTTTCCAACTTGTTAAATTCTTATACACATCTGCTTCTGGCTTCATTGCTGAAACCACCATCCAGATCATAGGAAATAGAAAGAGGCCTGCTAATAGAATTAATAAAACATATTCTAAAATAGTAGTCGGTTTTAAACGTTTCATCCTAATCATCCTCCTTCAAAACTCGCCGTTGTACAAGACTAATCATACCAATCAATGTTGTAAATACTAGGGCAATTGAACTTGAGTAGCCAACGAGACGGTCAGTGAAACCTTGTTGATAAATGTAATATACCATAGTGATTGTTGAGTTCAATGGACCACCTTGAGTCATGACCATTGGTTGCACAATCAATTTAAATGCTGAAATCAATGTTGTCAAGAGTACAAACAAGGCAGTTGGTTTCAATAAAGGCATCGTGATATATCTAAATTGAGCCCATTTTGAAAATCCATCCAACTCTGCTGCCTCATAAACATCTTGTGGAATATTTTGCATTCCTCCAAGGAATAACAACATTTGATAGCCTGCACCTTGCCATGCAGAAACAAATACAATTGCATACATGGCCTGTTTTGGACTTGTCAAGAATGGTTGTGAAGAAATACCAATTTTATTCAGTAGGGCATTAAGCAAACCATTATTTGGATTTAACAAGTATAGCCAAAGGATAGAGATAACCACGAGAGACATCACAACAGGAGCAAAGAATGCTACCTTAAAGAACATGTTTCCTTTACGTTTCTTATTTACGATTAAAGCCATACCAAGGGCTGCCCCAAGTTGTACTGGAATAATCCAAACAACAAATTTCAAGGTATTCAGGAAGCTTTTTATAAAGATCGGATCTTGTGCTAAGCGCATGAAATTTTGTAACCCTACAAATTTTCTGTCCTCTGGGGTCAATAGGTAATAATCTGTAAAGGCATAATAGATGACCATACCAACAGGTATCACCAAAAAGATAAAAAGTAATACTAAGGCTGGAGCTAAAAAGCTATAGCCCATAATATTTTCTTTAAGACGTTCTTTCTTTTTTGTTTCGACTTTCTTTGTTTCGCTCATTGTTCGTCTCCTAAGATGAAATCATTAAATAAAATAAGGTGGAAGGTACATTTCATAACTTTCCTTCCACCTTTTGAATATCAACTATTTATTTAAAGATTGGTCGATTGCTGTTTGCATTTCTTTCGTACGAGCATCTAATACTTTTTGTACATCTGGATTATCTTTATAATAGCTGATATCTTGCATCGCTTGTTGGAAAGCGCGTGAAACTTGTGGATAAGCTACTACAACAGGACGAGGATGGGCTGATACAGCATTTTGTTCCATCAAGAAGCGCAATGGTTCAGATACTTTATCCTTAATATTTTTAATTGTTGATTTTCTGATTGGAAGAACACTGTTCCCCAAGCTTATAATTTCACTAGATTCTGTATTTGTTGCAAACTTAACAAATTCAGCAGCAGCTTCTTTTTTATCAGATTTTGTTGTAACAGCTAATTGCCAACTACCTGAAGGTGAGACCAATTTCTTCGTTTTATCTGAAACTGGATAAGGAAGAATACCAAAATCAATATCTTTGTAATTTGTTTGTAGATCCCCAATCGTCCAAGACCCGCTTAGAACCATCGGATACTCACCTGTTTCAAATCCTTTTTCAACAGGACTAACTGTAGTGTAATCCTCTTTTACTAGATTTTGAATAAATTGAACAGCTTCAACACTTTCCTTACTATTGAAGTAACCTTCAGCTTTTGTTCCTTTAGAATTTACAACAGAACCACCATTTGACCAAATAAGGGGCATATAAGCATATGGTAACATCTCATCATTTGAATTCAAACGGAAATCGATTGCTGGTTTATTAAAATGATCTTTTAATTTCTTAGCAATAGCATTAAACTCAGACCATGTCCATGGTTTTTCAAGGGTTGGCAAACTCGCTTCATCAATCCCAGCTTCCTTAAACATCTTCTTGTTATAGTATACACCTACATTTGATTCAGAAAAACCAAACGCATAGAATTTACCATCATAAGTTCCCTGTTGTTTAATACTGTCCAGTACATCATCCATGTCATTGTCCTTTAGATAATCATCCAAGGGAGCAATCACTTTTGATTTTGCATAGGCAGCAGTATTTGGTCCATCTAGCGTAATAACATCTGGTAAACTATTTGTCGTAATAGCAGCGTTGACCTTATCTTCATATCCTCCACCGCTACCACTACGTGGAATATATTCTGTCACAACCTTGTATTTGGTTTTCTTTGACTTGTTGAAATTATCAACAACTTGTTGCCAAGCTTTTCCCTCAGCTGTTTCATCTGAGAATTGAACCCAGACTTTTATTTCGTCCGAAGAACTTGCAGTTTTGGATTTTGATCCCCCACCACATCCTGCAAGCAATCCTAATGATAGTGCTGCAACTACAGATAACTTAATACCTTTACGCATAGCGTCCTCCTTTTTGAAACGTTTCATTTTTTATTGATTTTTTAACTCAAACTAAGATAGCTGAGTTTTTTTGAAACGTTTCATTTTATGACTAAATTATAACAGCGCTTTCATAATTTGTCAAGCACTTTTTATAATTTTTTTGTTGTGTTTCCTTCAAAAAAATGTACCGGTAAACTAATGACATTCTGGTCTATTTTTTCTTCACGAATTAATTTAAGCAATAGTTCAACTGCTGCTTGAGCCATCTGAGCTATTTGTTGAACAATTGTAGAAAGTAAGTAAGGTTGATCAAAAGCTGGTCTTAATCCATCAAAACCAATAATCTGATAATCTTCTATAGGAATTTTTCCCATCTCCCCTAAAACTTTTATCACACGAAGGGCCATAAAATCATTTACTGTGAAAATCCCATCAATCTGAGGATGCTTTTCAAAAAAGGTTCTTATTTGCTCTTCTACTTGATTCAGTGGTTCCGGCATTTCAAGACAATAAAGGTTCGTATTTTTCTGTTTAGCCTCCGCTTTGAAACCTCTCCCCCGTTCCGTTGTTTCATTCAAATGTTTGTTCACACCACTAATGTAAGCTAGATTTTGACAATCGCGTTTGACTAATTCGCGACAAGCTAGTTGACCACCATGAAAATTTTCAGAAGTTACGTAATAGACATTTTCAGAAAAATGACGGTCAATACTGACAAAAGGTAAATTTGATGAGACATACTTATCAATATCTGAATAGGTGATCCCTATAATCCCATCTACTTTATTTTTCTCAAGTAATTTTATGTATTCTATCTCATTTTTAGAATCTTTATCCGCATTACAAATTAATAATTTATATTGATTTTTTAATAGTGCTTTTTCAACATGATAAGCAAATTCAGAAAAGAAAGGATGCCATATAGTTGGAATGAGTAAAGCAATAATATTACTACGATTCGTTTTTAATCCTCTCGCATATTCATCTGGGACATAAGAAAGTTTTTCAATTGCTTGTTGAACTTTTTTTAAGGTCACCTCTTTAATGCCTTTTTCATTATTGATGACACGAGAGACTGTCCCAACACTAACTCCAGCTTCTGCTGCAACATCTTTCATGGTAATCGATTTTTTTTGCTCATTCATTTTTTCACCTCCTTTTCTTAAATACTATCATGAAAACGTTTCATTTTCAACATTTTCGTTTAAATTGTCACTCCACTTCTTCATCCATTTGGGAATTTCTTTGCTAATGCTTGTCGGTAAAACAACATAAGCCTCCTTGCTCAAGTCTTCAGCAATAGCTGAATGAAGGTAGGTCGCGACTGCCACGCGCTCATAGAGACTGACCTGTGGAAATTGACCCGCAAATCCTGCGATCATCCCTGCCAAGGTATCCCCCATGCCACCTGTGGCTTGATAGGGACCACCAACATCTAGCTGATAGCCCTCATCTTGCCCACTTGTCCAAATGCGGGTGTGGGGTCCTTTTTCTACAATGACAGTCCCTTTAGGAAAGTTCTGTACTGCTCTTCGACTCTTGCCTTCTGTCTGGCTTGCTAGATCAATCCCTGACAGTTTTTCCCATTCTTTTTGATGAGGGGTAAAGACCAACTGAGCCTCTGGCAGGTCAAACTGAGAGGCTGCAAAAAGACTAATAGCCCCTCCATCTAAAATCAAAATTTGCTGGCTAGAGACCTGCTCAAAAATCATTTGCAAGATTGCTTGGCTTTCTCTTGCTTCCTTTAAGCCCGGTCCTACGAGAATCACGCTAGCTTTTTGGAGTTGCTCACAAAGGAGTTGGTGATCGGCTAGATCAAAGCCCATGGCTTCAGGAAGATGGCTATGAAGGGCTGTCAGATTATCAGGATCTGTTGCGACAGTAACCAGCCCCGCACCACTATGAACCGCAGCAAGGGCTGCCATAATAATAGCTCCTCCATAGGGGTAAGTTCCCCCAATCAAGAGCAGGCGACCAAAATCGCCCTTATAAGACTTCGCCTTTCGCTTTGCAATGACACGCTGGATCTCTTCTTTCTGAACTGTTTTCATACCTTCCTCATTTCTAGCGAAAAAGGAGAAGCCACGACTCCCCCTCCATCTTTTATTTTCCTCTGAATTCTGCGAAGACTTGCAAGATCTTAGCAGCCACAGCTTGTGGTTGATTTTGTTTGGCTACCAATTGATCATCCGCATAAGGCCGAAGGGCTGGAAAATCACCAATTTGAACTGCATAAAGAGCTTTTTCAAAGAGCTCGATATCATTTTGATCATTGCCAAAAGCTACAAAATTCTCTCCACAGAGTTCTTCTACTGTTGTCGCTTTATGCGTGTCTGCTGGATTGAGATAGATGCATTTTTCATGCGCATGATAGCGGATATGGGCCTTGTCTGTCTTTTCGATCCGCTCGATGATCTCATCCACGAGCTCCTCATGGCCACCCATATAGATCACGACCTTAATCGGATCTGTCAGCTCCTCTAATGAACGATACTGGGCTTTCTTGAGGGGATCTACATTAGCAACAAAAGGAATCTTTTCCAAAATCTGTCCGCTATAATCAAAGGTATCATCCACAAAAAATGGTAGATTGTAATGGCGACAAAAGCCAAGGACTTCCCGATACACGTCCTTGTCCAATTGTTCCTCATATACTAATTGCCCCTGACGATAGGCCAATCCACCATTTAAACCAATCACGAGTTGCTGACTCAATGGGTCCCCTAAAAGGCCCAAGCAGTCCCGGTAAGAACGTGCAGAAGCAAAGGCGACTTCATGGCCAAATTCTTCTGCTCTCAATAAGACCTGTTTGATTTCATCATCGATTGTGACACCATCGAATGACAGGGTTCCATCTAAATCAAATACAAACTTCATCTTGTTCACACTTTCATTTTTTTAAGGCACGAACAGCTGCTTCGTAGGTCTGCTCCATCAGCATGGTGACGGTCATAGGCCCAACCCCACCTGGTACCGGGGTAATATGACTGGCCAAAGGGGCAACGGAGTCAAAATCGACATCCCCACACAATTTGCCATTCTCATCGCGATTCATTCCAACGTCAATAACAACGGCGCCTTCTTTCACGAAGTCTGCTGTTACAAATTTCGCACGACCGATCGCAACAACCAAGATATCTGCTCTTCTAGCAATTTTAGGCAGATGATGGGTCCGAGAATGGGTCAAGGTTACCGTCGCATTTTTGGCGAGGAGCAACTGCGCCATGGGTTTTCCAACGATATTGGAACGACCAATCACGACTGCTCTCTTCCCTTCTAGATCAATCCCGTACTCTTTGAACATCTCCATGATCCCAGCGGGAGTTGAAGGCACCATGAGAGGATTTCCAGCCCACAAGCGCCCCATATTCAATGGATGAAAGCCATCCACATCTTTTGTCGGATCAATGGCTAAAAGGACTGCATCTGCATCGATATGCTTAGGCAGTGGCAACTGCACCAAAATCCCATGCCAAAGGGGATCTTGATTGTAGTGTTCGATCACTTCTAATAATTCAGCTTGGCTGATGCTTTCAGGAAGTCGTCTCACTTCACTCCGAAAGCCTGCCGCAATA
>JAQCUL010000005.1:52855-58510 GCA_027685415.1 Streptococcaceae bacterium AF13-5-6.0 | reverse complement strand
GTCGTCTCACTTCACTCCGAAAGCCTGCCGCAATAGCAGAGCGCTCTTTATTTCTTACATAGATTTTGCTAGCTGGATTATCTCCTACCACGATGACAACGAGGCCAGGTACAACTCCTGTCTCTTCTTTTAATCGTGCTGTTTTCTTCGCAATCTCACCCTGTAATTTTGTAGCGAGCGCCTTCCCATCAATGATTGTCGTCATGTCAATTCTCTTTCTAGTCAAGTAATGAAAATAGTCCTCTCTATTATAGCAGATTTCAACTCTCAAACCTAACTGTTCCTATTTAGAATTTCTTATAGACGAAAACTATAGCCAGATGGACAAAAAATGAGCTTGAGACCACCCCAAACTCATCCACACAGCTGCTTAGTAAAGCAATTCATAAATTTCCATTGCAATTAAATCAATGCTATCAAATGTATAGGTTTCACGCGCTTCAACATCACGAAGTGTAAAGGTTGAACCTTCTTCTTCATTGTGGTTGTAGGCTACTTCAGCGACAACAACACCGTCACGTTCAAAATTACGTTTCAAGTTTCCACCGTCTTTTGTCATCGTCTCCAAACGGTTAATAATCCGTACTAAATGTGATTCCATTTTATTTCTCCTCTTTACTTTCTACTCTCCTATTTTATCATAAAAGAGAAAGCTCTTCCAATAAAAATTCACATTTTTCCATTGATTTGCTCTCCTCTTCACTCCTTAGCGACATTCCGTAGCAAATTCTTGCAAACTTCTAGAATACTGATATAATGAAACTATAAATCTTTGACTATTTTTGACCTTTTGAAAATAGGCTCGTCTCTTGATGGAAAACCATCAAAAACCTACTGTGAGGTATGTATATGCTTTGTCAAAATTGTAAAATAAATGAATCAACCATCCATTTATATACAAATGTAAATGGACGTCAGCAGCAAGTAGACCTCTGTCAAAATTGCTATAAAATTATGAAAACAGACCCAAATAACAGCTTCTTGAAAGGCATGACCCAACGGAGCCAACTCACTGGAGATCCTTTTGAAGATTTCTTCAATAACCTTGGAAACTTCCAAAGTCCTCAAGAACCTCAAACCCCTCCAACTCAATCCGGAGGCAGTTATGGAGGTGGTGGCTACGGCCAAAACAATAACCGTGGTGGTGGTCAAGACCCTCGTCAAGCACGCCCTCAAAAGCCAAAAGGACTGTTAGAAGAGTTCGGCATCAATGTCACAGAAATTGCCCGCAAAGGGGATATTGACCCTGTCATTGGCCGTGATGAGGAGATTATCCGTGTCATCGAAATCCTCAACCGTCGAACCAAGAACAATCCGGTTCTGATTGGGGAACCTGGTGTCGGAAAGACTGCCGTTGTGGAAGGCCTGGCTCAAAAAATCGTTGATGGCGACGTTCCACATAAATTGCAAGGAAAAGAAGTCATCCGCTTAGACGTCGTGAGCCTCGTTCAGGGCACAGGCATTCGTGGTCAATTCGAAGAACGCATGCAAAAATTAATGGATGAAATTCGTCAACGAGAAGATGTTATTCTGTTCATCGACGAAATCCATGAAATTGTTGGTGCAGGATCAGCTGGCGAAGGCAATATGGACGCTGGAAATATCCTCAAACCAGCCTTAGCGCGCGGTGAACTCCAATTAGTCGGTGCTACTACCCTCAATGAATACCGTATCATTGAAAAAGATGCGGCCTTGGAACGTCGGATGCAGCCTGTTAAGGTCGATGAACCAACGGTTGAAGAAACCATCATCATCCTCAAGGGCATCCAGAAAAAATACGAGGACTACCACCACGTCCACTATACAGACGGAGCCATCGAAGCGGCAGCTATTCTGTCAAACCGCTACATCCAAGATCGCTTCCTGCCAGACAAGGCCATTGATTTGTTGGATGAAGCGGGATCTAAAATGAACCTGACCCTAAACTTTGTGGATCCAAAAGTGATCGACCAGCGCTTGATTGAAGCGGAAAACCTCAAAGCTCAAGCAACCCGCGAAGAAGACTTTGAAAAAGCAGCCTACTTCCGCGACCAAATCGCGAAATACAAGGAAATGCAAGGTCAACATGTCACCGATCAAGAGACCCCTGTCATCAGCGAAAAAACGATTGAACACATCGTTGAACAAAAGACCAATATTCCTGTTGGTGATTTGAAAGAAAAAGAACAGTCTCAATTGATCAATCTGGCTTCTGATTTGAAAGCTCATGTGATTGGTCAAGACGATGCCGTAGATAAAATCGCGAAAGCCATTCGACGCAATCGTGTTGGCCTAGGATCACCTAACCGTCCGATCGGAAGCTTCCTCTTTGTCGGACCTACCGGTGTCGGAAAGACCGAATTGTCTAAACAATTGGCGATCGAGCTCTTTGGCTCTGCAGACAATATGATCCGCTTTGATATGAGCGAATACATGGAAAAACATAGCGTAGCGAAACTAGTCGGAGCTCCTCCGGGCTATGTTGGGTACGATGAAGCTGGACAACTAACGGAAAAGGTTCGTCGCAATCCATACTCCCTCGTGTTGTTGGATGAAGTGGAAAAAGCCCATCCAGATGTCATGCACATGTTCTTGCAAGTTTTAGATGATGGCCGTTTGACAGATGGTCAAGGCCGTACCGTCAGCTTTAAAGATACCATTATCATCATGACCTCTAATGCTGGAACCGGCAAGGCTGAGGCCAATGTTGGTTTTGGAGCTGCTCGCGAAGGTCGAACCAACTCTGTACTGGGAGAACTCGGGAATTTCTTTAGCCCTGAATTCATGAACCGTTTTGATGGCATCATTGAATTCCAACCTCTATCAAAAGAAAACCTTCTCCAAATCGTTACCCTTATGCTCGATGAAGTCAATCAACGTCTCGCACAGAATGAGATTCATCTGGATGTAACAGAGAAGGTCAAAGAAAAATTGGTCGATCTGGGTTACGATCCAAAAATGGGAGCCCGCCCACTTCGTCGTACCATCCAAGACCATATCGAAGATGCTATTACCGATTATTACCTGGAACATCCAAGTGAGAAACAACTCAAAGCCGTCATGACCAGCAATGGGAATATTAGTATCAAAGCTGTTCACAAAACGGCCGAAAAGAAGTCAGAAGCATAATCAGTAAATGTACATTCAGAGGCTGGGACAAAAGTCCTAGCCTCTCAATTATTTTTGGATTGTCGAGCAAGACGCAGTGGTTGAGTGGGCTCTACTACGCTGATTTCATCAGCTTTTACAGCCCTACTCAACTGTGCGGAGGTGGGACGACGAAATCGAATTCTAACGAATTACCGATTTCTGTCCCACTCTCTTTCTTTTTTCCCTCCAGATTTTTGCTAAAAAATATGATATAATGATGAAAAAATAAGAAAAGAGAAAACCATGACCATTCCAAGTTTTGGTGAAAAAAAACAAGATGTGACCTACGTCAATCGCTATGGTGTCTACGCTGTTATTCCCAATAAGGACAAGGATCAGATCATCCTCGTTCAAGCTCCTAATGGAGCCTGGTTCTTACCAGGTGGGGAAATCGAGGCAGGTGAAGATCACTTGCAAGCTCTGAAACGGGAACTGATCGAAGAATTAGGTTTTACCGCTGTTTTAGGACAATACTATGGCCAAGCAGATGAGTATTTCTATTCTAGCCACCGCGATACCTACTACTACAATCCTGCCTATATTTATGAAGTGGTAGACTATACAGAGGCTCAAAAACCACTGGAAGATTTTAACAATCTTGCTTGGTTTCCTATAGATGAAGCTATTGAAAAACTCAAACGTGGCAGTCACAAATGGGGCATTGAACAGTGGAAAAATACCCACAAAAAATAAAGGAATTCTTTCACAAAAAATAAAAAAGTGCTATAATAAATGAAGATAGAGGTTAGGAGGAACTCATATGAAGCTCATTAATACCACAAATAGTCATGCTGCACTGGTCAAAAGCCAACTTGCCAGCACTGACGCCTTGCTTGTCGAGGTTTATTCCGCGGGCAATACTGATGTTGTTTTTACACAGGCCCCAACACACTATGAATTATTGATCAGTAACAAACACCGAGCTATTCGTGAAACCGAAGTAGAAAAAATTCGTGAGTTCTTTTTAAAACGTAAGATTGATCTTCAAATCATTGACCAATCCGCTATTAAAACCCTCTACTCCGATAAACTAATTGAAATTTCCTTTCCAATTACAAAGTAAGGCCAATTTGCCTTACTTTTTTTATTTCCTTAATAGATGAACCTATACACCATTCTAGCCATTAAAAAAGAAGTTCCTTTATGGAACTTCTTTTAATGGCTTTTATTTAGCTTCAAATCCTTCTGCGACTGCGTCCGCAAAGTTCTCTTCGACGATGCTTGCACAGTGATCACAGATGGTTGCATGGTAATGACGTTCAGCCGTTGTTGGATCGATGCGACGGCAACGGTCACAAACTTCGCCAGCTGCACGTTCAACTGTGAAGGCTACATCTTCAAAGGTCACTGCACCTTCTGGCGCTGAGCCTTCTGCGATAGTCAATTCAGAAACAATCAAGAGTTGAGCAACATTGCTATCAACAGCTCCAAGAAGTGTTTTCACAACTTCATTTGGATAAACCGTCAAATGAGCTTCAAGTGATTTACCGATCACTTTTTCATTCCGTGCTTCTTCCAAGGCCTTTTGCGCTTGACCACGGAAGTCCATGAAGGCTGACCATGTATCCAAGATTTCTTCTTGGTTGGCAAACGTTTCTGCTTCTGGCAATTCTGACAATTGAACGAAGTCTTCTGCTTCAAACTCAAGATAAGACCAGATTTCTTCAGCAGTGTGAGGAAGAATTGGCGTCAAGAGTTTCGTGATTTTCACAAGGATATCATAGAAGACTGTTTGCATTTGACGGCGTTCAAGTGATTTAGCTCCTTCGATGTAAACAACATCCTTGGCAAAATCCAGGTAGAAGGCTGACAAGTCAACGTTGATAAAGTTAACAAGCGCCTTGTAGATCGTCAAGAACTCAAAGTTTTCATAAGCATCACGAATCGTCTTAACAAGCTGGTTAAAGCGAATGGTCATGTACTTGTCCACTGAACGAAGCTCGTCATAAGCAACTGCATCCTCAGCTGGGTTAAAGTCAGAAGTGTTCGCGATCAAGAAACGAAGGGTATTTCGGATCTTACGGTAAGTCTCAGACACTTGGCTCAAGATATCCATTGAGATACGCACGTCATTGCTTGAATCTACACTGGTTACCCAGAGACGCAAGATTTCGGCACCAAATTGCTTTTCAACATCGCTTGGAGCAATGGTATTTCCAAGAGATTTAGACATCTTCTCACCTTTCCCATCCAAAGCAAAACCTTGAGACAAGATTTGTTTGTATGGTGCGACACCATGGTTCGCCACAGATGTGATAAGAGATGAGTTGAACCAACCACGGTACTGGTCTGAACCTTCAAGGTAAAGATCAGCTGGGTATTTGAGTTCTGGACGATTCACTACAACCCCATTCCATGATGAACCTGAGTCAAACCAGACGTCCATGATATCTGTTTCTTTTGTAAATTCGCCATTCGGTGAACCAGGATGCGTAAACCCTTCTGGCAAGAGGTCTTTCGCTTCACACTGCCACCAGATGATCGAACCATGCTCTTCAAAGAGTTGAGCCACATGTTCGATGGTTT
>JAQCUL010000005.1:0-52687 GCA_027685415.1 Streptococcaceae bacterium AF13-5-6.0 | reverse complement strand
CCATCCAAAGCAAAACCTTGAGACAAGATTTGTTTGTATGGTGCGACACCATGGTTCGCCACAGATGTGATAAGAGATGAGTTGAACCAACCACGGTACTGGTCTGAACCTTCAAGGTAAAGATCAGCTGGGTATTTGAGTTCTGGACGATTCACTACAACCCCATTCCATGATGAACCTGAGTCAAACCAGACGTCCATGATATCTGTTTCTTTTGTAAATTCGCCATTCGGTGAACCAGGATGCGTAAACCCTTCTGGCAAGAGGTCTTTCGCTTCACACTGCCACCAGATGATCGAACCATGCTCTTCAAAGAGTTGAGCCACATGTTCGATGGTTTCAGCTGTCATGATTGGTGTTCCGTCTTCTGCATAGAAGATTGGAAGAGGCACACCCCAGGCACGTTGACGAGAGATGACCCAGTCACCACGGTCACGAATCATGTTATAAAGACGCACTTTCCCCCATTCTGAGTGGAACTTCACTTTTTCAATTTCGTCCAAGATATCTTGACGGAATTTCGATACTGAGGCAAACCATTGTGGAACTGCACGCCAGATGATTGGTTTTTTCGTACGCCAGTCAAATGGGTAGGAGTGAGAGATTTCTTCTTGAGCAAGGAGCAAATCACCAAGTTTTTCGATAACTGTTGGAACAACCTTGTCATAGAACTGACCTGCAAAGTCAGGGCCAGCATTTTCCATCATGATTCCGCGTTCGTTAACAGTAACAGCAACTTCGAGACAATTGGCAATCCCTACATTGTAGTCATCCTCACCAAAACCAGGAGCGGTATGGACGATACCAGTACCTGAATCAAGGGTTACATGCTCACCAAGGATCACCAATTCATCCACTTCAGGATCCCATGGGTGTTCTGTAACGATATGGTTCAATTCTTTTCCTTGGTAAGTTGCAAGGACTTCAGCATTTTCCCAACCGAATTTTTCAGAAAGGCTTGGCAAGAGTTCAGATGCTACAACATACTTGCGGTCAGATCCAGCAGGTTTCACTACGACATAATCAAACTCTGCACCTACCGTCAATCCACGAGAAGCTGTAACCGTAAATGGAGTTGTTGTCCAGACAACGATGTAGGTATCTGTATCTAGGACACCCTTACCATCTTTAACTTTGTTCGCATAGTAAAGAGACGTTGAAACCAAATCATGGTATTCAATCTCTGCTTCAGCAAGGGCTGATTCAGAAGACCAAGACCAGTAAACTGGCTTAGCTCCACGGTAGATATAGCCCTTATTAGCCATTTCACCAAAGACGCGGATTTGCGCTGCTTCATAGTCAGGCGTCAAGGTTACATAAGGGTGATCCCAATCACCTGAAACACCCAAACGTTTGAAGTCTTCGCGTTGTTTATCTACTTGAGAAAGAGCGTATTCACGGCAGAGTTTCAAGTACTCAACCAAGTCCATTTCTTTACGTTTGACACCTTGTTTAGCCAAGACTTGCTCAATTGGTAGACCATGGGTATCCCAACCTGGGATATAAGGGGCGTAAAAGCCTGACATAGACTTGGAACGAACAATGATATCTTTTGAGATCTTGTTCATGGCATGCCCTACGTGGATATTTCCGTTGGCATAGGGAGGGCCATCATGAAGGGTAAAATGCGGTTTTCCTTCATTCAACTCTTGACGGCGTTGATACAATTTTGCATCTTCCCATTCTTTTTGCCAAACTGGTTCTTTCGTTGGAAGCCCAGCCCGCATTGGAAAAGCTGTTTTTCCAAGATTCAATGTTTCTTTGAGTTTCATTGTGTCTCCTTATTGATTTAAAAGCTATAAAAAAAACACGAGCATCCTAAAAAGGACGATTGCTCGTGGTACCACCTTTGTTCGAGAAGTCGCAAGCGACCTTCTCCTCTCATCCCGTAACGAGGGAAACGTCCGTTCTTACTCAAGGGTTCAGAACGAATACTGTAAAAGGATCATCCATTAAGAGGGAGTGCAGATCTTCCACCATCATCTGCTCGCTAGACCTATCATTAATGGACCTGTTTTTACAAAATTATAAAATATTGACAGATTCACGATTTGCATCATCTTCAGGTTGAACAGTTTCTTCAACCGCAACAACTTCTTCATTTTCATGACGAGCGTGCTCTGCTTCTTCTAAAGCGGATTGAACTTTTTCATTCAAGCCTTCAAACGCTTGTGTTGCACCCAATTCTAAATTAGCAGCTTCGATGCGTTTTTGCAATTCTTCGATTTCAGCTGGAGAGAATTGACGAGTCAAATCAATGTTATCATCTTCTGCATGATGATGGTGAACTGATTCACCCAAAGCTTTCTCCACAATTTCACGGAAAGCTTCATCACTTGTTTGAATGTACATAGCTGTTGGACGAAGAATTTCATCCCATTCAGGTGTATCGATAATGCTCAATTGGCTTTCGATGGTTGATTTCAAACGTTGATGGAAGACGCGTGTCTTGTTCTTCAATTCCTCTGTTTCAACGGCAACCTTCTTGGCATTATCCGTTGCATGACGAAGGATTTCATTTGCTTTTTGTTTTGCTTCATCTACTAAATGTTGTGCATCTTGTTCAGCTTGACGAACAATATTTTCAGAACGTTCGTTAGCTGCTTGTTTGACACGTTCAGCAGTATCTTGTGCAATCAAAACAGATTGACTCAATGAATCTTTCATTTCATCAAAATAGTTTAAGCGTTCTTCAAGAGCTTGAATTTTTGCTTCTTGATCATGATTTAAACGAACAAGATCTTCATAATCGCGAACAACGATATCTAGAAATTCTTCTACTTCGTTCGCATCATACCCTCTAAATTTAACGCCAAAAGTTTTATCTTTAATTTCTAAAGCAGTAAGAGCCATAACTCCTCCTTTATTTTTTACTTAAGAGTACTTCAACAGTTACTTTATATTTTCCACCCTTTGAAATACCATTTTCAGAAACAATTTTAAGACGCCCAAAGCGTCGAACACTGACTAAATCATTCAGACCTACAGCATAGCTAACATTGGAAGTCGTCGCATAGTTAACTTTCACTAGACCAGAACTAATCAACTGACTAGCTTGTGAGCGCGAAAGCTTGAAGGTCCCAGCAATCACCTTATCTAACCGATAACTCGACACGAGAATATCTCGCTGCTGGCTTTCTTCCTCTACGATCAATTGTTCAGAGAGAGGAACCTCCCTCAACTTAACAGGTACCCGAGAAATTTTCTGGATGTGATCCATAAAATAGTGAACAAAACGCTGTTCAACAAATACTTGGATCTTTCCTTCACTCGTCAGAATATCTCCAAAGGACTTGCGCTCCACACCTAATTGGTGAACAATGGTCCCCAGTACCTGGGAATGGGTCAAGTGATGAAATTTTGAAGCATAGACCATTTCCAATAAGGCCAGATCAAAATCACTTGGATCCAATTGGTAATAATCCGGAGCAACAATAACCTTAGCATACTCCATTTTCTGCTCATCACTGGAAGCAAAGACCTGTAATTGGTAGCTAGCCGCGACATTTCGTAAAATAGTGACCTGATGAGGGTTTAAAAAACCCGTCACCTCAACAGAATAGCGTTCCACCACTCTTTCAGACAATTCAATACAACGATCAATGAATTCGTGATCTTCGCGATTGAAATGTTGGTAAATCTCTGTCTGTCCCATCGTATTCTATCCAATCAAAAGTAGGAACAAGCGGGCTAATAACTGATTCATCAAGTTCAAGACCAAAAGTGCTACTAGAACTGTAAAATCCAAGCCCCCAAACTGCAATGGTAACTTTCTAAAAAGGCTCAAAAATGGTTCAACTAGGCGGTGAACCATTTGTCCAAGAGTACTCTGAGGTGCCCCAGGGAACCAAGATAGTAAGGCATAGATGACAAGAATGATGGAATAGATTTGAATGATATTTGATAAGTATTGAAAGATAACCATCTTAACGATTACGTTTCATATCATAGTCAAATTCTGTCACTTCCACATCATTTGGAAGGCGGATATCTTCAATGTTAACGACTACATTAATTGGAGTCAACAAGTACATGGTACTTGCAACACGACGAAGATTTCCTGCTAAAACATAACGAGCCCCATCCAAATAATCTAAACAACGACGTGCTTGTACTTCAGTCATATATTGGAAGTCAATCAAGATACTCTCATTAGATAGTAATAGATCAACAATTTCAGTCGCTTCCTCGTATTTGCGGGGATAGCGTACATCAATGGTAATCTTTTCATCTGTATTCGCACGATTAGCAGCCAATTCACGTTGACGTTCATGCAAGCGAGTAATATTTTCAGATGTATTTTTCGTTGTTGAAACAGGTTCCTTCACTGCCGCTGTAGACACTGGAGTCGTAACAGGTGCGACAGGAGTCGGTTTTGGTTTTACTGGTTCTCTTTGACTAATCTGTGGACGCGGAGAAGTCACTTGAGGAGTCGGCTGTGGCTGTGGAACTGGTTGAGTTTCCGCCCCAGCTGCTTTTGCCTCGCGAACTTCTACTTCTTCACCGTCTTCTGTGAAGTAGTCAATAAAGTTGTTAAATTTATCTTTTAATGACATAGTTCTTTCCTATTTAAAAAATGATGTCCCAATTCTTACATAAGTCGCTCCGTTCGCAATGGCTACTTCAAAGTCACGACTCATACCCATACTTAGTTCTGAAAAAGGCATATTTTTTAATTGTTTCTTTTCTAGTTGTTTCTGAAGTTGGTGAGTTTTTGAAAAAATATCCTGCAACTCTTCTTGACTAGCCTCAAAAGGAGCCATCGTCATTAAACCAACAATTTCAATTTTGTCCAGCTGTGCGATTTCCGCTAAAACATCATCCAGTTCATCGGGTGCAAATCCATGCTTACTTTCTTCACCAGAAATGTTCACTTGGAGGAAACACTTGATCGGGTATTCTGCTCGCTTTTGAATTTCTTGAGCCAGCTTCACCGAATCCAAGGCATGAAAGTAATCGACGAGATTAATCACGTCTTTTACTTTCCGCCGTTGGAGGCTCCCAATCAAGTGCCAAGTGAGATCATACTCTTTTAGAGCTTGATACTTTTCTAGGAATTTATCGACACGATTTTCACCGATATGTTGGATACCTGTTTTTACCAGTGCTTCTGTTGTGGCAATATCCACATACTTGGTGACAGCTATCACATTAACTTGATCTTGACGGTTAGCTTTGTTTCTTGCTGTTTCTACTTGTTGCCGAACAAGATCAGCATTCTCTACCAGATTCATGATTAACGATTCCGGAAGAATGGTGGTGTTTCCAATTCATCATCATCTGAAGATGAATCTACATAACGATCAACTTGATGTGTTGATGTTGGTTCAGTTTGGCGAACGATATTCTCACGACGAATATCCCAATCACCAAAGGCTGAGCCACGGTTTGGTTCTACCGCTGGACGACTTGGAGTTGTTGGCAATTCAACATCTTGTTTCAAATCAAATTCACGGTCAAATGGTGCAGCTTGTGGGCGTTGTTCACGTGGTCCTGTTTTATAAGGACGTTGTGAGGAAGCAATGCCACTAACGCGTTCTACCTTGTCTTGACGGACACCAGTTGCAACAACCGTCACGCGGATTTCATCTTTAAGAGATTCATCAATAGATGTACCCAACCAGATGTTCACTCCGTGACCTGCAGCTTGATTTACAATTTCTGAAGCTTCTTCAGCTTCGATCAATGTCATATCCAAACCACCTGTTACGTTGACAATCACGTCTTCTGCACCATCAATTGTAGTTTCAAGAAGTGGAGAGTAAATGGCTTTACGAGCCGCTTCGATAACGCGTTCTTCACCACTACCAACACCAATACCCATGAGGGCATTTCCTTTGTTTTCCATAACAGTCTTCACGTCTGCAAAGTCAAGGTTGATCAATCCAGGACTTGTGATCAAGTCAGTGATCCCTTGAACACCTTGACGAAGAACGTTATCTGCTTCACTCAAGGCTTCAAGAAGCGGTGTCTTCTTGTCTACAATTTCAAGCAAGTTGTTATTAGAAATAATCAACAATGTATCTACATGTTCGCGAAGTTCGTTGATCCCTTCAATAGCGAAGTTGCCACGTTTTGAACCTTCAAACCCGAATGGACGAGTCACAACGGCTACTGTCAAAGCACCTACAGCTTTAGCAATACGAGCGATGACTGGTGCAGCACCTGTACCAGATCCTCCACCCATCCCTGCAGTGATGAAGACCATGTCTGCACCTTGCAAAGCTTCTGTTAACACTTCTTCGCTTTCTTCAGCTGCCTTACGACCAACTTCAGGTTGACCTCCAGCACCCAATCCACGAGTCAATTTTGGACCCAATTGGATAACTGTTTCAGCTTTTGCACTTGAAAGTGCTTGAACATCTGTATTAGCTGCGATGAATTCTACACCGGCAACGCCTTCGTCAATCATACGATTGATGGCGTTTCCGCCACCGCCACCGACACCGATTACTTTAATTACTGCACCTTGTGCCGCTGCTGTGTCAAATGAAAATGTCATAAATACTTACACTCCTTAATCAAACATATTACCGATCAAATTTTTCATTCGGTCTGTGAATGTAGTTTTTGGTTCTTGTTTGCTATCATTGCTTGCTGCTGGAATTTCTTGAGCATCCACTGGAGATTCAATCTTCTCAGCATTGTATGCAGGTACTACCGGTTGTGCTGGAGCAGCAGGTTGTGGTTGTACTTGTGATTGCACTGGACGATCAAATTGAATCGGTTGTTGACGCAAGACTTCGTCTCCATGAACCGCAGTTTGAGCAATAATATCCACATCTGTCAAATTGCCTGCATATTCAGACAAGCTAATCACATGGGCAAAAGCTGGATTGCGAATTCCAATTTGATTTGGAACAAACAATTTCACATTTACACCAAAGACTTCTTGAGCCAATTCTTCAACACCAGGAAGGATCGCACCTCCACCGATGATCACAATACCACCAGGAAGATCCAACAAATGTCTTCTCTCAAGGTCTTGTTTGATTTGCTCAAAGATGTGTTTGATACGTGCTGAAATGATTTCAGCTAAGTACTTCTCAGTCACTTCAACTGGCTCTACTTCACCGATGACTTCTACATGGAAGACTTCGTTTCCAGCAGACGGCACATAGGCTTCACCATAGTTGAACTTCAAGCCTTCTGCCAATTTTTGAGAAGTTTTCAATACTTTAGAAATATCTTTGGTAACATAATCGCCACCTTCTTGGTAGATATTTGTAAATTGAAGTTCTTGGCTACGAACAGATGCCACCGTTGTTTGGCCACCACCCATATCGATCACCGTTGCTCCGAATTCACGTTCGCCTTCATTCAAGACTGTTTTGATCATCGCAAGCGGTGAAATGATGATGTTTTCAACTTGTAAGCCTGCACGTTCAACGGTTTTACGCAAATTGTGCAAGATTGTACGAGGTCCTGTATAAAGAAGGCCACGCATTTCAAGTCGGATCCCCATCATTCCGCGTGGATCGCGGATTCCTTGGAAACCATCTACTGTGAATTCTTCAGGAATGAAGGTGATTACTTCACGATCCGGTGTCATACTTTTTGTGAGTGCAGATTTGACAACATTTTCAACATCTGCATCTGTGATTTCTTTCGAATCACTTGTGACTGGAATCATTCCTTGAGTTGCTTCGATTTGTAGTAAATTTGCAGGCAACCCAACATTGACTAGATTGATTGAAATCCCTGCTTTTTCTTCAGCTTGGCTGATTGCATTTTTAATTGCATTTGAAGCAGCTTCGATATCTACTATAATTCCATCTTTGACGCCAGCACTTTTTGCATTGCTGACTCCAATTACATTCATTTCTCCATTGACATGTTCTGCCACCAATACTTTTATTGAACTAGTACCGATATCTAAACCTGTAAAAAAGCCGTCTCTAGCCATTACACCAGTCCTCTCTCTTTATTTGTTTTCACTTTACATCTATTTATAGCCCTTTTAGTTGGAACTATCCAAACTTCATTATATCACAAAGAAGCCTAAAATGGACATTTTTTCTTCAATTATTTGAGATAATTTATGGGCTTTACTCATTCCCAGAAGAATTTTCTCCTTCTGGATTCTGTTCTTGATTCTGTTCTTGGCTTGCTTCCTCAGAATGTTCTTCTTGCTTTTCTGTACTTTCAGCCTTTTCTTTTTCAGCTTGCTCTTTGGCATCTGCGATGGATTGTTCACTATAGCTGAAAACTCCAGCCTCCATATCAATGGTGGAATCATCGTCTAATTGCTTACTGATCGCTTTATAATAAGGAAGCTTGCGGGTAATTTGGGAAACAGGCACCAAGATTTTATTATCGTTTTTCATGGTGATGGTCACCAGATCCTTGGTGACCTTGCTCGGTGTCAGATCAACCGAAACAATTTTATCCGTAATGGAAGAAGAAATAGACTTCATTTCTTGGACAAATTGTCTAACCAATTCTCGATCTGAGAATTTTAAGCTAATATAGGAGGACGGCAATTCTGAAGCTGGAGTTACTGTTTCCACTACTTCTCCATTTTCCAACACTGGATAGTGGTCTTCTCCGGTCACATAATAGGCAACCACTTTGTGTTCCACGATATTGACTTTAAAGGTCACCGGGAATTGATAATGCATGTGAACCTCTTTGATCCATGGACTAGCCGTTTTCATATTTTGTTCATAGACCGATTTATGAAGGAAGGTCGTCAGAGTATAATCTTCTTCTTTGATGCGACTTTTTTCATATAAGAGTTGCTGGTCAACCGCTTTGTTCCCTGAAAATTCAATCACTTTCTGTGTGGACAAGGGACTTAAAAAATAGATTGAGAGAAGGGCGACAATCGAGCTGATTCCGATAACCGGAAGGGCACGATAGATATGGCGTTTTGCCACTGTCGGTTCCTTCTTTGGCTTTTTCGTCTTTAAGCCTTTAAAAAATGAAGGCTTTTTCTCTTGCTTCTCTGAAGGATCTAGCTCCTCTACAGCCGGATCATCCTCTTCTCCTTCTGAACTTTCTCCATCTGCTTCTGGATCCTCTTCGGCCTCAGATTCATCTTCCTCTTCAGACTCTTTTCGTTCGTCAGATTCTTCCTCTGAGACGGAAGCTGTTTCTTTTTCTGAAAGGTCTTCGTCTTCTTTTGCTTCTTCGCTTTCAGTTTCCTCTGTTTCAGCTTCTTCCGCTTTTTCAAGCGCTTTTTTTTCTAAATATTCTTTGTTTCTTTTTTGCCAGGCTGACAATTCTGTAATTTTGTCATCCGTTGGCGTTTTTTTATTGTCGTCCGTCATCTTTTCCCTTACTGATATCTTTTTGAAGCAGGCCATAAAAATCGTCTAGTGAAAGGAGTTCTGTCGATTTTTCCATTGCTTGGTGGTAGACTTGGCTTTGCTTCAACATTTCTTGAATGGTTTCATTGAAGGTTTCGAGCGTCAATTGCTCTTCCTGCAATTGCTCTGCATAACCTTTATCCACAAAATATTGGGCATTTTCAATCTGATCGCCACGGCTGGCTTCTTTTCCTAGCGGTACAATCAAATGGAGTTTGTTCATAGCTAAGAGCTCAAATAAGGTATTGGCCCCACCTCTAGTCACCACTAAATCAGCCTTCTGGAGCATTGGCAAATACTGATCCGTTACATAATCCACTCGATACAAACCGCCCTCAGCCTGATTCAATGTTGAATCGCCTGTCAAATTGATGATATTGTAGTGCTGCATGAGCTCTGCTTTGTGCTCTGTCACAAATTCATTAAAGACACGCGCACCAGCTGATCCTCCGACAAAGAGAAGAGTCGGCAAGTCTTTTCGGAAACCTTTTGTTTTTTCTTCTAATTTTTCAGAAGTTGTCGGAATACGATCTGTGACCTTGGTTACCGCACCGATATGCGCACTCTTTGTTAAACCATGAGCTTGCTCAAAAGTCGTGTACATCTTGGTAGCGAATTTATAAGCAATTTTATTGGCCAATCCCATCGAGAGATCCGACTCATGGATATAGACAGGGACACGCGTGAGTCTAGCTGCGATCACCGGCGGCACAGAGACAAATCCCCCTTTTGAGAAGAGAACTTGTGGGCGCACACGAAGCAGGATTGCAATGGACTGGAGCGTTCCCCAAGCTACCTTGAACACATCCATCATATTTTGGAAAGAGAAATAACGGCGCAATTTCCCCGTTGCAATTGAATGGAAGCGTACGTCTAAGCCAGACTTTTTGATCTCTTGGTATTCGATTCCTTTTTTGTCCCCAATATAATGAACTTCCCATCCATCTTCGATAAATTTTGGAATCAAGAGGAGATTAAGGGTCACATGTCCCACGGTTCCCCCACCAGTAAACATTATTTTTTTCATCTTATTTCAACCCTTTTACTGTAGCAAGGAATTCATCCCCACGCACTTCAAAATTCGGATACATATCCCAGCTGGCATTGGCAGGACTTAGTAGTACAACATCTCCGGGGCTAGCCAAGTCGAAGGCTTTCTTTGTAGCATCCGCTACATCTGCTGCATCAACATAAGAGACGCCAGCTTTATCTGCTGCGCGTTTCACTCGAGGAGCTGATTCCCCTAGAATCACCATTTCCTTTAAACCAGTAATGTGAGGCACCAATTCATCAAATTCATTGCCACGATCGAGCCCCCCTGCAATCAAGATCACCTTGCTGTTATCAAAACCAGAAAGAGCTTTTTGTGTTGCTAGAATATTAGTCGATTTGCTATCATTGTAGAATTTGACACCTTGAATTTCATCCACATATTGAAGACGGTGTTTCACTCCTCCAAAGGCCGACAAGGTTTCTTTAATGACCTCATTCTCCACACCTCGGACTTTTGCAACAGCAATCGTTGCCAAGGCATTCTCTACATTGTGACTACCTGGAACGCCCAGTTCATCTGCACGCATGACAGCTTCTCCCTTAAACTTGAGAAGTCCATCTTCCAAATAAGCCCCATCCACTTTTTCAACCGTTGAAAATGGAAGGACCCTTGCCTTGGTTTTTGTAGCGAGTTCCTTGGCTAGGTCTTGGTTGAAGTTCAAGACAATGACATCTTTTTCTGTCATATTCTTTTGAAGATTCCATTTGGCAGCTACATAATTTTCAAAAGAACCATGATAGTCGATATGGGTCGGCATGAGGTTGGTAATCACTGCAATCTCTGGATGGAAGGCTTCAATTCCCATCAATTGGAAAGAAGACAATTCCATGACCAGAACATTCTTTTCTGTTGCTGTTTGTGCAACTTGACTAGCTGGAAAACCGATATTCCCAGACAATAAACCACCTTGGCCGGCAGCCGTCAAGACTTCCCCGATCATGGTTGTCGTCGTCGTTTTTCCGTTTGATCCTGTAATCCCAATAATTGGCGCATCCGAAATCAGATAGGCCAATTCCACTTCAGTGAGGACGGGAATGCCCTTTTCAAGCGCTTTTTCGACCATCGGATTCGTATAAGGGATTCCTGGATTTTTGACCATGACGGCAAAGTCTTCATCCAACAGTTCCAGAGGGTGACCTCCTGTCACAACTTTAATCCCTTCTTCCAGTAAACTTTGTGCTGCTGGATTTTCTTCAAAAGGTTTGCCATCATTGACGGTCACAATCGCTCCTAAGCGATCCAACAAACGGGCAGCTGACTCGCCTGACTTAGCCAAACCTAATACAAGAACCTTTTTATTTTCAAAATGTTTCACAAATTTCATGATTTCTTCGCTCCATTTTTATCACTCTCTATTTTACCTTTTTTTAGCAAAATTAAAAAGCCCAAAGGGCTTTAAAAATCACGTCAGCGTTTATTTTTTCTGTTTGGTCGTCATTTTGGAAATATCCACCAAAGCCAGGTAGCCAACAAAGGCGAGAAAGGCACCGACAAAAAACTCAGACGGTAGTTGGAATATCTGAAAAATAGCGAGACAAGTCAGTACGATAATGGAGACGATCAAGACCACCATTGTGACACTGTTTAAGGTACCACGAATACTTTTTGGGGTCATAAAAAGGTAAAAAAGGAGAATCAAAATCCCTAAGATAAAATAGACCATTTTGCTTCTCCTTTCTTTCCGTATTATTCAGCAGCTGCTGATTTTTTCTTTTTATTTGCTTTTTCGCGTTCTGCTTTGTTCAAGATTTGTTTCCGCAAACGGATAGATTCAGGTGTTACTTCCATGTACTCATCGTCATTCAAGAACTCAAGAGATTCTTCCAAGGTCAAGATACGAGGAGTCTTGATAACCGCTGTTTGGTCCTTAGTAGCTGAACGAACGTTGGTCATTTGTTTTGCTTTCGTAATGTTTACGGTCAAGTCGTTCTCACGAGAGTTTTCCCCGATGATCATTCCTTCGTAAACTTCTGTACCTGGATTGACAAAGATCGTACCACGTTCTTCGATAGACATGATAGAGTAAGTGGTTGCTTTTCCGTTATCGATTGAAACAAGAGCACCACGGTGACGTCCACCGATTTCTCCTGGAATCACTGGTAAGTATTGGTCAAAGGTGTGGTTCATGATTCCGTAACCACGTGTCATTGACAAGAACTCTGTTGAGTAGCCAATCAACCCACGCGCTGGAACAAGGAAGACCAAACGAGTTTGACCGTTACCAGTTGAGATCATATCCAACATTTCACCTTTACGTTCAGAAAGGCTTTGGATAACAGATCCTTGGTATTCTTCTGGTGTATCGATTTGCACGCGCTCAAATGGTTCACATTTGACACCATCGATTTCCTTGATGATAACTTCTGGACGAGATACTTGCAATTCGTATCCTTCACGACGCATGGTTTCGATCAAGATAGACAAGTGCAATTCCCCACGTCCTGAAACTGTCCATTTATCAGGTGAGTCAGTCGGGTCAACACGAAGAGAGACGTCTGTTTGCAATTCCGCTTGCAAACGTTCTTCAACTTTACGAGAGGTCACCCATTTTCCTTCGCGACCAGCAAATGGTGAGTTGTTAACCAAGAAGGTCATTTGAAGCGTTGGTTCATCGATGTGAAGGATTGGAAGAGCTTCAACTGCGTCTGTCGGTGTGATCGTTTCTCCAACGAAGATATCTTCCATACCAGAGATAGCGATCAAATCACCCGCTTTAGCTTCTTGAATTTCACGGCGTTCCAAACCAAAGAAACCAAAGAGTTTGGTAACACGGAAGTTCTTAGTCGTTCCATCCAATTTAGAAAGGGTTACTTGGTCCCCAACTTTTACAGTACCACGGAAGACACGTCCGATACCAATACGTCCAACGAAGTCGTTGTAATCAAGCAGGGATACTTGGAATTGAAGTGGCTCATCTGAGTTATCAACTGGGGCTGGGATGTGATCAATGATGGTATCAAAGATCGGTGCCATTGTGTGCTCTTGATCAGCTGGATCATCTGAAAGTGAAGAGGTTCCGTTGATCGCTGATGCATAAACAACTGGGAATTCCAATTGGTCGTCATCCGCACCCAATTCGATGAAGAGTTCAAGAACTTCGTCTACAACTTCTTCTGGACGAGCAGATGGTTTATCGATTTTGTTGACTACAACGATCGGAACAAGATCTTGTTCCAAGGCTTTTTTCAATACGAAACGCGTCTGAGGCATGGTTCCTTCATAGGCATCAACGACCAATACAACCCCATCGACCATTTTCATGATCCGTTCCACTTCTCCACCGAAGTCCGCGTGTCCTGGTGTGTCCATGATATTGATTCGAGTTCCGTTATAAGCAACGGCTGTATTTTTAGCAAGGATAGTGATCCCACGTTCTTTTTCAAGATCGTTTGAGTCCATTGCACGTTCTTGCAATTCTTTACGTTCATCCAAGGTGTGCGATTGTTTCAACAATTCGTCTACCAAGGTTGTTTTACCATGGTCAACGTGGGCAATGATCGCAACGTTACGAATATTTTCTCTTAATTTTGTCATGATTTCCTCTATAAAATTTAAATAATATTTCTAACTGAACAATTATACCACAGTCCTATCTAAAAAACACAGTTCAGCTAGTTGTAAATGTTTTCATCTTCATTTCTTTTCTCCGACTCGATTTCCTTTTCTTTTCATGATACACTGATGATAAGAATTTCAGAAAAAGAGGCTCCCATGAGATTAGATCAATTGATGGCAGACCATCAGTACGCTCGTAAAGACATCAAACAACTTCTGGCCCGAAGGCAAATCTTGGTCGATCACCTACCAGCTCAAAAACTATCCCAAAACATCGACCCTGGACTCCAACAAATCCAAATAGGGGATCGGATCATTCAAGAACCGCGTCACCACTACTACATGCTCCATAAACCAATCGGGGCCGTGACCGCCAAAAGAGACGCCCACCATCCAACGGTGATCGATCTAGTGGACCCTCAGCAAGAGTACCCAGACCTCTATCCTCTTGGCCGCCTCGATCGCGACACCAGTGGTCTGCTCCTCGTCACAGATAATGGTCCCTTAGGCTTTCAACTGCTCCATCCTCAATACCATGTGGAGAAGGTCTATGAGGTAGAAGTCAATGGTCCGCTCTATGCAGCCCACATAGAGCAATTTCAGAATGGGATTTCATTCACTGACGGCCCTCTCTGCAAGCCTGCCTCCTTGACCATTCTAGAAAGCCACCCCAGCTACAGCAAGGCCCAGGTCCGGATCTCAGAAGGAAAATACCACCAAGTGAAAAAGATGTTTTTAGCCATAGGGGTCAAAGTAATGACCTTAAAACGCTTGTCTTTTGGTCCCTTCACCTTGGATCCTCAGTTAGCCCCTGGAGAAAGCCGACCTTTGAATGAGGTAGAGCTCACATGGGTCAAAGATTTCCTTGAAAAAACAAGATAAAAAAGCTCTAACCACACATTTGCTGCAGTTAGAGCTCTTTTTATTAAGCGTCTTTTTTCACTTTCCCATTCCAAGAATCAAGACCATAAGACAAGACATAAATGTCTGTATAACCTTTTTTCTTGAGAAAGAGAGCCGCATTGGTTACTCGAGAACTACGGCTATTCTCATAGAGCAAAATTGGTTTGTCTTTGCGCAAGGCTGCAAGACTCAATTTCAACTGAGTAGAAGGAATGTTGCGTGCTCCTAAAATATGCTTGGCATGAAACTCAGCTGGCTCTCGCAAGTCAATCAACTGCCCTTGACGAATCAGCTCTTCAAAGGTTGCATTGTCCACAAATTTAGCAGCTTTACGGATGCGGAAATAATTAAACGCCATCCATCCAAACGCTCCTAAAATAACCAACCAAACAATGATATTTCCCATTACTCTACCTCACTCTTTTTCAAAAATTCTAATTCTTGCTTGTGTTCTCTTCTTAAAACGGTATCGGCTTCTAAATAATCGAGCCGCTCCATCAGGCCTGCATCATAAAGACGTTGAAGCTCAATTTTCATCAATTCGATGTCATAGAGGCGCTTCCCTACGTAAATGATGATTCCAAAACGTTTTAAAAATTGTTGAACATCATACAGGTTTTTCATGTTCATTATTGTATCAAATTTAGAAAGGCTTTACAAGATTTTCAAGCAAATGATGAAATTTTCCGATTGCTTTACGAATAAATAAGTATGATCAACTTTTATTTTTTTACCATCGGTACTTGTATCGCCTCTTTTTTGGGGCTCGTTGTAGACCGTTTCCCAAACCAATCTATTCTCGCTCCTCGCAGTCATTGTGATCACTGCCAGCACGTCCTTGGCGTTTGGGATCTCATCCCCATTATCTCGCAACTACTCCATCGTTTTCGCTGCCACTATTGTCATCAGACCTACCCATTTTGGTACTGCCTTTTTGAGGTCTGGAGTGGCCTGCTCTTTTTGGCCTGTGCCAATGGTTTTCTTTCTCTGCCTCACCTTCTAACACTACTGGGAGCAGCCGTTTTAGCCATCTATGACCTTCGCTTTATGGAATACCCCTTGGTCATCTGGTGCTGTCTTCATGTCCTGGTCCTCTTTTTATCCGGTAGTAATCTCCTCATGCTGGTCTTTTTACTCCTTGCGATCGGAGCTCATTTTTTCTTTATCGGAATGGGAGCAGGAGATTTTCTCTTACTCGCCACCTTTTCGCTAAGCTTTTCTTCTACCCAGATCCTCATTCTCATTCAGATCGCATCCATCTTAGGCATTCTCGTCTTTGCTCTCAAAAAAGAAAGAGACCGGATTCCCTTTGTTCCCTGTCTCTTTCTCAGTTATCACGCTTTACTGCTTTATACGATATTTTGCAGATAAGTTCTTCTTATTTTGCAGCTTTCGCTTCTAGATAATCGGCGATAGCAGCTACGTCCTTGTCCCCACGTCCGGAAACATTGATGATGATGATCTTGTCTTTATCCAATTGTGGAGCACGTTTGACCGCTTCTGCAATCGCGTGTGAGCTTTCAATGGCTGGGAGGATCCCTTCTGTCTTACTGAGAAGAAGAAGAGCTTCTACTGCTTCATCATCTGTCGCTGCTACATATTCGACACGACCAGAATCTTTAAAGAAAGCATGCTCTGGACCAACCCCTGGGTAGTCCAAACCAGCAGAGATCGAGTACACTGGCGCTACTTTTCCATCTTCGCCAAAGACTGCATAGGTCTTCATCCCATCAACCACACCGATAGTCCCTTTGGTCATGGTCGCTGCGTGTTGATCGGTGTCCAAGCCATGTCCAGCTGCTTCTACCCCAATCAAGCCGACTTCCTCTTCTGCGACATATTCAGAAAAGGCACCAATGGCATTAGAGCCACCACCGACACAGGCAATCACATAATCCGGCAAACGGCCTTCTTTTTCCAAGATTTGACGTTTAGATTCTTCACTGATTACTTTTTGGAATTCATGCACAATGGTTGGGTAAGGGTGAGGTCCAACAGCAGAACCCAAAACGTAAAAGGCATCCAGATCCGCCATCCATGCTCCAAAGGCAGCATCAACGGCGTCTTTCAAGGTCTTAGTCCCGGTTTCAACCGCATGAACGGTCGCCCCCATCATTTCCATGCGGAAGACATTCAAGCGTTGGCGTTCCACGTCTTCTGCCCCCATGTAGACATCACAGGCCATACCGAACTTAGCTGCCGCAGCTGCTGTAGCTACACCGTGTTGACCGGCTCCTGTTTCAGCAATCACGCGCGTTTTGCCCATGCGTTTGGCCAAGAGGATTTGCCCCAAAACGTTATTCAATTTATGCGAACCTAGGTGATTCAAGTCTTCGCGCTTCAAATAAATTTTTGCCCCACCTAAATGTTCTGTCAAACTTTCCGCAAAATAGAGTGGTGTTTCGCGTCCAGAATAATCTTTCAAATAATGTTTGTATTCTGCAATAAATTCTGGGTCATTTTTATACTGTTCAAAGGTTTCCTCTAATTGATTGAGCAAGTTTTGAATGGGTTCTGGTACGAAAGATCCACCAAATTGTCCAAAATAGCCTTTTGTTTCTGTCATGATTGTGTCCTCTTTTCTATATCTTCAATCCTGTTTATGATCTTTTTCTCTCGCCGGCCCTTTGAGCTGCAGTCTCACTGGGTTCCTTTGAGATACAAAAAACCTCACACAGAAAAATCTGTGTGAGGACGATTCGATACCGCGGTGCCACCTCAATTGTAGGAAGCTATTTTTTCTCCTACATCTCTGACCTGTCTAACAACAGGGTGCACGATAAGGTGTGCTCACCGAATTTTTATTGTTTCAAATTCATTATCATAAACGCATCAGCCCATTTCAAGATTCACCACTGCTTGTTCGCAATCACCACAAGCTCCCTGGAAGTGAGAAAAATCTCTACTTTTCTGATGTCTTGAAGCTATTATAGCTCCCGCTTCTGACTTTGTCAACAAAAATTTTAAAAAGTGGTTAAAATGTTCGGGTTTTACATTTTCCCATTTTTTGCTAGCAATCGTGCTCTGAAATACTGAAAGCCTATATAAGCCAGATAAGCCCCTAAGGTATTGGTCCACAAATCATCTAGCTCAAAGACACGATTGGCATCAAACAAGAGATCTAACAGAACTTGGCTGCATTCAATCCACAAGCTCATCGCAAAGCCGAAGCACAAGACCCGTTTGCAGCTCCTCAACCAGGGCCATAGCCAGAGAAGTTGAAAGACCAGCGGGCTTAACAAAAAGATATTGGCTATATTTTGGAGGATGACCTTAATGAGTTGGAGGACACTGGTAATCTGGCCAAGATTCATCACCGAATTAAGAGGAACTAGCAGGACGACGATACGACCGAAATGTTGAATACCCGGTGTTTCCATACCTGGCTCTGGCTGTTGGGGCAAAAAACACATCAAACACAAGAGGATAAAATAGAAGAAGCTGCCACTCCGTAACAGCCTTCTTCCTCTTTTTGTTAGTTCTGTATGATCCATCAGCCCTTGTTTAAGGTTGCGCATGTTCAACAATCGCTTTCTCCCGGTCCCGTTTCATGGTATTTGAACGCAATTGGCCACAGGCAGCATCAATATCTGTACCGTGCTCTTGACGCACTACACAGTTAACACCTTGTTTTTTCAAGGTATCATAGAAGGCCATGACCCGTTCTTTTGGACTCCGGCTATATTGGTCATGCTCACTGACAGGATTATAAGGAATCAAGTTGACATAAGACAATTTCTTGATATTCTTGAGCAATTCTGCCAACTCTAAGGCTTGCTCGACTCCATCATTGACTTCATTGAGCATGATGTACTCAAAGGTCACCCGACGGTTCGTAGTCTCAATATAGTATTCAATCGCCGCAAACAATTTTTCAATTGGAAAGGCCCGGTTGATCTTCATGATGCTAGAGCGCAAGTCATTGTTTGGAGCATGAAGGGACACTGCCAAATTGACCTGCACACCTTCATTTGCAAAGTCACGAATTTTATGAGCCAAACCAGAAGTTGACACTGTAATATGGCGAGCACCAATCGCTAATCCCTTGTCATCGTTGACCGTCCGGATAAATTTCAAGACATTGTTATAGTTGTCAAATGGTTCTCCGATCCCCATGACAACGATATGGCTGACCCGTTCATCTTGGCCACGTTCGTCAAAGTATTTTTGGACCAACATGATTTGAGACACGATTTCACCATTGTTCAAATCGCGTTGTTTTTTGATCAAACCAGAAGCACAGAAGGTACAACCGATATTGCATCCTACTTGAGTCGTTACACAGACAGATAATCCATAGTGCTGACGCATCAAGACAGTTTCAATCAACATGCCGTCTGGCAATTCAAAGAGGTACTTGACCGTCCCGTCTGCTGACTCTTGCACGATCCGTTGCTTAAGTGGGTTGACGACAAATTGATCATTTAACTTCGCAATCAAGTCCTTAGAAAGATTGGTCATTTCTTCGAAGGACTGGACGCGTTTGCGATAGAGCCATTCCCAGATTTGTGCTGCACGGAATTTCTTTTCCCCGTTTTCTTCCGCCCAATCAATCATATCTTGGCGTGTTAAACTATAAATGGATGGTTTCATTCTTTCTTACTCCTCTTTTTGTCGAATCACAAAATGACGTTTGTTGTCTGTCTTCGTTGTTTTTTTGGTCTCAGCAGACGGTCTTGTTTTTTTCGAGTTATTGGCTGACTGTCCCTTGTCGCGTTCTCGTTTTTGGAAACGATCTTTTTGTTTGCGATTGCGCGAACGCTTCTTCGGCTCTCTTTCTTCTGATTGAGCTTTTTTGACCGGTGATTTCTTATCAAAAGAAGCACGATGGGGCTCCTTATTTTCAAGGACAAAATAAGCACAACCATAGCTACAATATTCTAACAAATAATCGTCTAAGCGACTTAATTTATCCATCGTTGCAACATCGCGCTCTTCCTTATAAAAGCCACGCAAGCGCAACTGCTCATTGCTCCAATCACCAACAATGTAATCAAACTTGGTTAAAATCTCAGAAAATCGCTGACCAAAAACAGTCGCATCAAAAGCTTCCTTCTCATTTTTTAACAACTCAAAGGAGAGGTTTTCTGAAAGGATCTGGTCTCCTACCTGACGAAACACAGGTCCAGGAAATTTATTGTAATTATATAATTCAGGGTCAATCTCTTTTCGCATAGTGTTCCTTCATCAAAATCTATTTACTGTAACACTTTATTCTATCATAAATTTGATGACTTGCGTCAGATTTGACCAGAAAAGAGTTGAAATTCAACATTGAAAGTTTCCAAAAGGAAAAAGAGACAAAGAAGGCAATCTTTGTCTCTATACATGTTCATCAGATGATGAAAGGGGTAAAAATAGAGTGATTTTGGTATAGCTATTGGCCTTAGAATCAATCTCCATATGATAGGCTTCGCCAAATTGAAGATGCAATCGTTGGTCCACATTTTTCAAGCCAACACCTCCTAAACGAAGAAGGGTTTGGGCTGTTGATTCTGATCGATCAAAGCCTCGTCCATTGTCAAAAATCGATACGCAGGCATAGTCTCCACTGACTTCAGTCGTCACTCGAATGAGACCTGGCCGATCGATCTCTTTAATGCCATGGTAAATCGCATTTTCCACTAAGGGTTGAAGCACTAATTTGGGGAGCTGATAGTCGCCCAACCGTTCATCTTCTATAATTTCATAATTGAGCTTTTCACCATAACGTTGTTTTTGAATGAAAAGATACTGGCGGACATGGTCAATTTCATCTCTCAGTAGGATTTGTTCCTGGCCTTGGTTGAGAGCCAGTCGAAAATATTGAGCCAGAGACTTGGTAATGTCGACCACGCGCCGACTATCATTAAACTCCGCCATCCAGACAATCGTATCCAAGGTATTATAGAGGAAATGCGGATTAATCTGAGCCGAAAGTGCCCGCAACTCGTAACGCCGTGCGTTCTGCTCCTCTTCCTTAACCTGTTGCATGAGGTTATCGATTTGGTCCAACATGGCATTAAAAGTTTGAGCGAGGTCCACCAATTCTGGAGATCCTTTGGCTGCAGCTCTCACGTGAGCATCTCCTGCTCCAATCCTCAAAATGATAGCCTGAAGGTCTCGTAAGGGTTTGATCCACAAACGCAGAACAAAGCCGATCCCTATTAAACACATAATCAAAGCTAGTAATCCTAGACCAATGAAAGAGTATAGGAGCTGCGACTGAAGCATCTGAAGTCCTTCAAGTGAAGCCACTCCAATCAAGGTCCAATCACTATCTGGAATCGGAACCTGATAGATAAAATTTTGCCCACCTTTAGCATAGCCATCTTTCACAGCAATATAGGGCTGCATGGCCTGCATTTCTTGGCTGGAGGAATAGACCGCCTTTTTAGGATGGTAGACAAACTCATGCTTTTGATTAATGATAAAACTAAAGCCTTGTTTCCCTAGTTGAAGGTGATCCAAGTAAGCCTGAAGGCTATCGTAGCCAATATCCAAGCGTACTACTCCGAGATTTTGACCAGTCTGATCGACCACTTCTTGGGTAATAGAAACCACCCATTTTTCTTTTTCCGAGGTCAAGGATTCCTTTCGAGCTGGCGTCAAGACCGGCATGGCTCTTTCCTTAATCGCCTCTTGATACCAACTTTCATTCATCATATCTGAAGAAGTCTGCATGCTGATTTTGGAATCTGTCGCTACCAGACGTCCGTCCTTAGTCACCAGGACTGCTGAGACCAGGTCCGGATCCGTTTCAATCATCGTTCGCATCAGGTGTTGAACCGTTTCTTGATTCGCACTCTTGTCTTGTGCAAATTGGCGAACAGCCTGTTCCTTGCTAAGCACCGTCGTCGTCTGCTTTAATTTTTTTAGATAGGAGGTAATAAACTGACTGCTTTGATCGATACTATTTCTTGTCGTCCGCTCCGTTAGCTGGCGGATCGTCCCTGAACTCGTTTGATAGTAAAGGCTACCGATGAGACCAAAAAGTAGTAGAATGAAGAGAAAAAAGTAGAGGACCAGCTGGATCAGCAAGGGATATCGTTTCATTCATGCTCTCCTTTTTTGTACTGCCTTGGTGTCACCCCAACAACCTGCTTAAAGCGTTGAGAAAAATAGTTCATATCTTCAAAACCAACCTGATCGGCGATCTCATAAATCTTTAGATCTGTCGTGAGAAGCAAGAGTTGAGCCTTCTTCATTCGCTCCTGGATGAGGTAGTCTTGGAAGGGGAGTCCCAATTTTTTCTTGATCAATACACTTAGATAAGAGGGATTGAAACCAAGTTGATAGGCCAAATCCTTCAGGGTTAACTGGGAATCTGCTAAACGAGCATGAATGGCTTCTTCCAAGTCTGTCGAATAACCATGACTGACCAAATCTTCGACTTGCGCCTTTTTTCGCTCTTGATCAAGTTTTCCTTTCACCTTTGCTAACATCTCTTCAATATCATCTTTTGAAAAAGGCTTCAGCAAATAATCATCTGCACCTAACTTAATGGCTTTTCTCGCAAACTCAAAGTCATCATAACCTGTCAAAAAAATGATATGACAAGACGGAGATTGCTCTTTGACGAGATGGGCTAGATCCAAGCCATTCATTTGTGGCATATTGATATCAGTTAGAAGGATATCGGCTGGTTGCTCTTGAAACTTCTCCCAGGCCTCACGGCCATTTTCTGCCTGGTTGATGACGGTCATTCCAAACTGTTCATAATCCACTAAGGAAGTCAGTCCCTGCCGGATAAGCTCTTCATCTTCCACAATCATGATCGCATACATGTCTTTCACCTACTTGTTTTTGCTATACTTATTATAGCAAACTATAGATCGAATTGTCTCAGACATAGTCCAATAAATAACCGTAGCCCTTTTCTTTCATTTCTGCTTTGGGAATGAAGGTAATAGACAAACTATTGATGCAATAGCGAAGGCCGCCTTTTTCCTTGGGACCATCGGTAAAAACATGGCCCAAATGAGAATTTCCTACACGGCTCCGAACTTCTGTCCGGGTCATATTGAAACTCTTATCCTCCTTATAGATGGCCACATCAGGACTAATAGGCCGACTGAAACTTGGCCAACCACAACCCGAATCAAATTTATCCTTAGAGGAAAAGAGCGGCTCACCGGTCACGACATCTACATAAATACCGGCATCAAACTGATCCCAGTAACGATTGGAGAAGGCTCGTTCGGTATCATTTTTTTGTGTCACCGCATACTCTTCGGGGGATAGCTTCTTTTTGATCTCCTCATCGCTTGGCTTGGAGTAGCGACTAGCATCTATAACAGGATAAGATGCCTGATTGACATCAATATGGCAGTACCCATTTGGATGTTTCTTTAGATAATCCTGGTGGTAGTCTTCAGCCTTGATGAAATTGGTCAGTGGCTCTTTTTCCACTGCTAACGGTTTGTCGTATTTTTTTGCTACCTCTTCAAAGACTTGGTTAATGGTTGGAAGGTCCTCTTGAGAGACATAATAGACACCTGTTCGGTATTGAGTCCCTTGATCATTTCCTTGACGATTCTTCGACGTTGGGTCGATAATCCGGAAATAATGCAGGAGCAATTCTTTCAGAGATACCTTCTTGACATTGTAAGTGATGTGAACTGTTTCGGCATGCCCTGTTTGAGGGACCAATTCATACTTGGTCGTTTCTCCCTTTCCATTGGCATAGCCTGATACAGCATCAATCACACCTGGAACACGGGAGAAATATTCCTCTACGCCCCAGAAGCAACCACCAGCCAAATAAATTTCACGCTGATCCTTTGGATCAACTTTTTCATTTGTTTCCTTTTTGGCTACTGGAGTCTGACTCATCGATGCTTTTTTAATCATCTCAGTGCTTGTTTCTGATTGATCCATTCCGTTTGATCCCTTACTAAAGAAAAAGAAACCAATGAATAGTAAGCCAACGAGAAGGATAGCAAACACTTTCCATTTTGTTTCCATTGTCTATCTCCTTACTGCATGTTCTCTAGGGTCTTGAGGATATCCTCTTTATTCATATAGCCAATATGACTCTTTGCTAAAGTCCCATCACTATTGATAAAGAGCGCCGATGGATATGAACGAATCCCATACTCTTTTAGCAGTTCCCCTTTACTATCTAGCAAGACCGGGAAATCCTTGTAATCCAAAGACTGGTACCAGTTTTTGAAATCTGCTGCTGATTTTTCACCATTAAAAGTTGGTGCTACAACGGATAAGACCACATAATCCTTACCCGCCTCTTCTTTTGCCAACTCATTGGTATCCTCTAATGTCGATAGGCAAATAGAGCACCAGGAAGCCCAAAATTTGAGGTAAACTTTCTTTCCCTTGTAATCGGATAAGCGGTAGGTCTTACCATCCACTCCTTGCAAGCTAAACTCCTTCACTTTCTTGCCAGATGGCTGCCTAGCCCCAGCTTTGGCTGTTTGTTGGCTCATGTCCTTATTGGAAGTAGCCATTCCTTGACTCGAGCAAGCCCCCAAAAGTCCAGTACACAAGATTCCTGCAGCTACTAAAGCTAATTTTTTCATCATTATCACCTCTTTAAACAAGGAGAAAGTCATCCTCAGATGACCTCTCCCTTCTTTTATTCCTTGTCTGATTTCATATCCGATGATCCACTCTTTTCGTCTTTCATTTCTGAATCGCTAGATTTCATCTCATCTTTTTTCATATCGTCCTTCATTTCAGAACTGCTGTCAGACATCATAGATGAATCTTTCATGTCTTCTTTTTTCATTTTATCATCGGACATGGATGAATCCTTCATGTCATCCTTCTTCATATCGTCCTTCTTCATATCGTCCTTCTTCATCATACTACTATCGTCCGTTTTTTTCATATCTGAATCTGATTTCTGTCCAGAACAAGCTGCTAAAGTGACGATGCTAAGTGTAGCAATAGAAAGTGCAAGAATTTTTTTCATGATTTTTCTCCTTTAATCATTCAAGATTAGTGAAACAGGGATGCGAGGCTATTAAGATTTCCTAGCATCAGCAAGATGCCCATCAAGATGATGAGGGCACCACCAATTTTTTTCAAGGTTCCCATATGGGGCTTGAGTTTAGCAAAATGTTGTAAAACCCAGCTAGAAGCCAGAGCCAAGACTAAGAAGGGTAGCGCCAATCCCAATGTATAGACCAGCATCAGGAAAGCGCCTTGTAAAGCACCATCTCCTCCAGAAGCGGCAATGGCTAGAACAGAACTTAAAACTGGTCCGACACAAGGGGTCCAACCAAAACTGAAGGTGACCCCTATCAGAAAAGCATTGAAGAATTCATTGCGTTTTTCGTCCTTCTTCAGTTGGATACTCTTTTGTTTTTGGAGTTGTCTCAGATTGATCACTTCCATTTGGTGAATCCCTAATAAGATCACAATCCCTCCTAGCAGATAGCGAAACCATGGAGCATAAAGCACCTGACCAAGGGCCCCTGCACCATAACCTAGGATGAGAAATACGGTTGATAGACCTGCGATAAAACAAAGAGTCTTCACCAAGCCGTACCAAGAAATGTCTCTTCCAAAAATCCGAACTGTCTTCACACGTTCAGAATCCAATAGAATCCCTACATAGACTGGCATCAGTGGCAAAATACATGGGGAGAAAAAGGATAGAACTCCCGCTAAGAATACTGAAATGGAAAACAAACTGGTTTGAATCATTTCACTACCTCCCTTTCTTTCTGATACCAGTATAAAGAAAAAATCCCTCTAAAAATAGAGAGATTGATAAGCAAAAACTTGAATTTGATTAGAAGGTGATTAATTCTTCGGATGGGCCTTTATCCAGGCTACGAACTCGTCATAAGAGTGAATTTGTGTTTTCTCTCCAGTTGTTTCATCTGTGGCATAAAGTTCCATGACATCTTGACCTTCCGGCGCAAACCAATGAATGATTTTATCAAACCATTCGCGTTCATTGTATTGTTTAGGCCGGAAATAAATGCGATTTAAATAGTTTATATTTTTTTCTACTTCTGGAAATAATTTAGCAAAGTTAGTTCCGCTAACATTAATTTTAGATGGTTCATCATTCATCGGGGATATAAAATTTTTAGATCGTGAAAGATGATATTTTGCATAATTATCATCAATTTGCTCAGATATTCCTCCTCTATCCCAATCATATTTTTGACTAAAATATAATCGTTGTTCTTTGTCAATCTTCTCCATCTCACTTTTAGAAATATCTTTATATTTCTCTCCACTAGCAGAAACTAATACCGATCTAATATCATGACCTGTTATATCGTACATATTTAGTTTCTCCAAATCTAGTGTCAGGTAATCATCGTCATTTTGTAAATATCTATAAGGAAAATTATGAACAGAACGGTATAAATTATTTTTCCCAAGTAATTCATATAAATTAAATTTAACAATTTTTTCTTTATCATGTACACTATAACTAATAATTTGGAAATATTCTTCACTACCAATTGGAGGAGTTTTTTCAAAATTAGTAGTATCAAGTGTATGCGAAGAAAAAGTTGTAATATAATTCTGACCAAACAAAATAACATCATCAAAATAGTTATCTACAGCCACAAAAACAAATTTATCATTGTCCAACAATTTTATTTCCCTAATTTTTGAAGGAGTTTCATTTCTATAAATTTTCTCTGAGGAATTTTTATATTTGAAAAAAATTATACTGCCAACAACAAGCATAATTAGGAATATGATCAACCTAGCCTTATTTTTGTTTCGCACTATGAGTTTCTCCTATTTTTCTTTTACTTCGCATCACCAAATATCTTTTTCACAGCCTACTCCTTTTCTTTTGATAATCCAATGGATGTTAGTATGGTTTCATATGAGATTCATTATTTCACTTGTCCAGCAGACTACTCTACTTCTTCTTCAAATAATCAATGGCATCTTGAAGGGTTTTGACGGGAACGATTTTCATCTTCGAATGAATTTGTTTCGCTGCTTCTTTAGCGGTTTCATAGTTTGATTTAGCCTTGGGATTGGCTTTCTTTTCTTCTTTAGAAACAGGGTTATTAGGGGCAAAGAAAATTTCTGCTCCTTCTTTATCGGCTGCGACGACTTTCTTGTCAATCCCACCGATATCGCCAACCGTTCCATCTTGGTTAATGGTTCCTGTCCCTGCAATATGGCGTCCCTGACGAAGATCTGGATCAGCCACTTGGGTGTAGATGGCTAGGCTAAACATCATACCGGCACTTGGTCCACCAATTCCTTGGGTCGCAAACTGGACAGGAACATCGCCTTTGGCTTCAGTCCGGTCGATCAGGCTAATCCCGATTCCGTTTTTCCCGTTGGACAATTTGATGATCTTTCCGTCTGCGGTCTTGGTTTGTCCATCCTCAATATAGGTCACTGAAACGGGATCGCCAATTTTTTGAGAACCAACATAGTCAATCAATTCTTTGGAACTCTTAAAGGTCTTGCCATTCACACCGGTGACGGTATCCGCAATGTTCAAGATACCCTTAAAGGTCGAATCATCTGCCACCTGCATGACATAAACACCAAGAAAGTCCATCTGGGTTTCTTTTCCAGCTGTCTTTAACCCTTGGTAGATGGCCATATTTTGCGAGGTTTCCATATAGAATTGGTTAATCCGCGTAAATTCTTGGCTCGAACTACCACCTGTCATATCTTTGGCAGAGTAGATATCTGTAAAAGGTGTCGCCCAAGCATAGATCAAATCAGCCGGAGTCGCTTCTTTCACTGCTACGGTTACAAAGTCATAAGATCCTGACTTGGTATCCATTTTTCCATCCACTGTCATGACCGATCGAATGTCTTCTGCCGTTCCTGGCATCTCAATATAATAGGGAAGGCGAATCACAAAGGCAGCTAGCAAGAGGAGCAAGAAAAGAACGCCTGCAATCGGCCATCGGTATTCTTTCAATCGTCCTTTTTTCTTTTTTGTAGGCAAGCTTGGTTTATTCGCTTGTGTCATCTTTGATTTCCTCCATTACACTCTTTGGTACATAAGGTGAGATATCCTGTTGAAAAGCCAGCAACTCTCGAATACGCGTTGAACTAATGGCCTGGTAAGGAGGCTGTGCATAGAGATAAACCGTCTCCAATTCAGGCGCCAACTGGTGATTAAAATAATCCATATTGGCTTCGTATACCAGATCCTGTGCATTGCGCAAGCCCCGGATCAAGGTGATGACCCCAAGATTGTGCGCCACTGTCACAGCCAACTCTTGAGTTGACGTCACAATTTCAACATTTTCCAAATGAGCCAAGGCCCCTTCTACCATGCGCACGCGCTGCTCAATAGAAAAGAGTCCGACTTTTTCCGAATTATAAAAAATTCCTACATAGACACGGTCAAACAAGCGACTAGCTCGCTCGATCAATTGCACATGCCCAATGGTAATCGGATCAAACGATCCTGTAAACAATCCACTTCTATCTGACATATACTGTTACCTTACTAATTCCATAGATTTTTTCTTTCCAGATTCCCACTTGTCCGATTTCCTCAGGAAGTTCTACGTGTTTATCGGTTTCGCACACAATCATGACGTCCTCTGACAAGAGTTGACGCTCGCACAAGGTTTCGATATCGCGAACAATCTCTTCCTTGGCATACGGAGGGTCTAAGAACACCAAATCAAAGGTGCCCGTTAAAAGCCCTAAGGCCTGCTTGGCCTCCATTTTTAGCAGTTGAAACCGTTCCTTTTCCTTGGTCATGGCAATATTGGCTGCTACAATCTCCTGCGCTCTGCGATCTCTTTCCACTAGAACGGCCTCTGACATACCTCGAGAAACTGCCTCGATAGAGAGCCCACCGCTTCCAGCATAGAGATCCAGCACTCTTCCACCATCAAAGTAAGGACCAATCATATTGAACATGGCTCCTCTGACCTTATCAGAAGTTGGCCTGGTTGTTTTTCCTTCAAGTGTTTTGAGGGGACGTCCCCCATAGGTTCCAGATACTATTTTCATAGGGACCATTATACCAAAAAAAATCATAAAATTGCGATTTGATATGGTCAAGCGACAATTAAAAGAGGCTGGGACAAAAGTCCTAGCCTCTCAATTATTTTTGGATTGTAGAGTAAGACGCAGTGGTTGAGTGGGCTCTACTACGCTGATTTCATCAGCTTTTACAGCCCTACTCAACTGTGCGGAGGTGGGACGTTCCTTTTCCTTGGTCATGGCAATATTGGCTGCTACAATCTCCTGCGCTCTGCGATCTCTTTCCACTAGAACGGCCTCTGACATACCTCGAGAAACTGCCTCGATAGAGAGCCCACCGCTTCCAGCATAGAGATCCAGCACTCTTCCACCATCAAAGTAAGGACCAATCATATTGAACATGGCTCCTCTGACCTTATCAGAAGTTGGCCTGGTTGTTTTTCCTTCAAGTGTTTTGAGGGGACGTCCCCCATAGGTTCCAGATACTATTTTCATAGGGACCATTATACCAAAAAAAATCATAAAATTGCGATTTGATATGGTCAAGCGACAATTAAAAGAGGCTGGGACAAAAGTCCTAGCCTCTCAATTATTTTTGGATTGTAGAGTAAGACGCAGTGGTTGAGTGGGCTCTACTACGCTGATTTCATCAGCTTTTACAGCCCTACTCAACTGTGCGGAGGTGGGACGACGAAATCGAATTCTAACGAATTACCGATTTCTGTCCCACTCTCTTTCTTCCTTATAGGATATTTTCATATTCATCGCGGACAGATTGAGGCCAGACACTGGTTTGAACTTCACCGATATGTTTCTTACGAAGCAAGAACATAGCCAAACGAGATTGTCCGATCCCTCCACCAATTGTAAGTGGGAAAAGACCATTTAACAAAGCCTTGTGCCACTCTAATTGGAGACGATCCTCGTCCCCTGTGATCGCAACCTGACGGCGAAGCGTATCTTCATCAACACGGATCCCCATTGAAGACAACTCAAAGGCGGAACCTAGAACGTCATTCCAGACGAGGATATCACCATTCAAGCCCTTGTAGCCATTTTCAGACTCTGTTGTCCAGTCATCGTAGTCAGGTGCACGTCCATCGTGTGGTTTGCCATCTGCAAGCTCTCCACCAATCCCGATCAAGAAAACGGCTCCGAATTCTTTGGCAATGGCATTTTCACGCTCTTTTGGAGTTAAATCTGGATAGCGTTCCACCAATTCTTCTGTATGAACGAAGGTAATTTGTTTTGGAAGAACTGACTCAATATCATAACGCGCTTCTACTGCTAGTTCTGTTAAACGAATCGCCTTGTAGATCTTTTCAACTGTTTCTTTGAGGTAGGCGATGTTGCGTTGACCATTTGGGATGACTTTTTCCCAGTCCCATTGGTCTACATAAACAGAGTGGATAGCGTCTAGCGAATCTTCATCTGGACGAAGAGCCTTCATATGGACAAAGAGACCTTCTCCTTCGCCAAAACCAAAACGTGCCAAGGTATGGCGTTTCCATTTTGCGAGTGAATGCACGACTTCATAAGTCTCATCAGGAATTTGAAGGACCTTTACAGATACCGGATGTTCAATCCCAGAAAGGTTATCCTGCATCCCGTCTCCGACCTTGCTCAAAATTGGCCCTTGGACTTCAATGATGTCCAATTTATCTTTTAAATACTGCGTAAACGTCGTTTTAACAAACGAAATTTCTTTTTGTTGGTGGATAAAACTTTTTTTCATATAGTTCCTCATTTATAGACATTTTAGAAATGATTATACTCTTTTTTCAATCAAAATCAAGTCTTTTCATTCGTTTTCAACTGAATTTTTCTCTTGCAAAAAGGATTCATTTTTGATAAACTGTATGTAACTTTTAAAACGTTACATAGGAGAACTGACATGTTTGATGCAAAAAAACTAAAAGAAAGACGCCTGGAAAAAGGCTTGACCCAAGCAGATGTCTACGAGGATCTCAAGATTTCTCGCAAGACTTACTCCAGTTGGGAGAATGGCTTAGCGGAGCCACACGAAAAAAATCTCAGGAGGTTGGCCAAGCGCCTCTCTGTTAAAGAGGACTACTTTATTAACAAAGACTCCGCACTCTACACCTACCCTTTATTAACTCCACCTCATCAAAAGAAAGTCGACCAGTTGGCCAGCCAGTTATTGGAACAGCAGCAAAAAGTTGTTTCCTTAACAGCTTATAAGGTTCTTTCAATTGAGCTAGCAGCCGGTTTAGGACACACCTTTTATGACAACGAAACGGACTATGAAACTGTCTATTTTGACCAAGAGATCCAGCATGACTTTGCTTCTTGGGTATCCGGAAATTCGATGGAACCTCTCTACCCCAATGGCTCTGTTGCCCTCATGAAGCAAACTGGATTTGATTACGATGGGGCGGTCTATGCCCTCATCTGGAACGGGAAGACCTATATCAAGAAAGTCTATCGGGAAGCGGAAGGCTTGCGCTTAGAATCCATCAACCCTGACTACGATGATTTATTTGCTCCCTATGAAGACGAGCCCAAAATCGTCGGCATTGTGGTCGGGCATTTTCTTCCACTTGAGGTTTAAATATGCTATTTGATTATTCACGTGAGCCTCATTCTGATATTGCTTTTGTGGATATGAAAAGTTTTTATGCTAGCTGTGAATGTGTCCGTCTGGGGCTCAACCCCTTGACGACTTCCCTTTGCGTCATGAGTCGAAGCGACAATTCTGCTGGCCTGATTTTGGCGAGCTCTCCCGTTTTCAAACAAGTCTTTGGCAAGAAGAATGTCAGCCGTAGCTACGACCTACCTTTTGATCTCAAGACCAGAAAATTTAATAGCTACGCCGCCAAAAAACAAGGATTGCCCACAGATCCAGCCTTTATTGCATCCATTGAATCCTGGGCTAAGAGAACCCTGATTGTGCCTCCACGGATGAATGCTTACATTCAGGTCAATATGGAAATTCAGAAGGTCTTTCAGGAATTTGCGGCACCAGATGATATTTTCCCTTACTCGATTGACGAAGGCTTTATCGATCTGACTTCTTCCTTAAATTATTTTATTCCAGATCCCTCCCTCTCTCGAAAGGAAAAACTGGATCTCCTTTCTGCTAGAATCCAAAAAAGGATCTGGCAGGAAACTGGAATCTACTCTACCATCGGCCTCAGCAATGCCAATCCCCTTCTTGCCAAGCTAGCCTTGGACAATGAAGCCAAGCATTGCCGAAATATGCGCTCCAATTGGTCTTATGAAGATGTAGAAAGTAAGGTCTGGAAACTGCCCCAGCTCACTGATTTTTGGGGCATTGGACGTCGTACTGAAAAACGATTGCAAAAGATCGGGATCACGTCGATTGCTGAACTGGCTCAGGCTCACCCAGATCTCTTAAAGAAAGAATTCGGAGTCATGGGTCTGCAACTTTGGTTCCATGCTCATGGTATTGATGAAAGCAATGTCCACAAGCCTTATCGTCCGAAGTCACGAGGCATTGGTAACTCTCAAATCTTGCCCTATGACTACCATCTACAAGCCGACATTGAACTGGTGTTTCGGGAGATGGCTGAACAGGTGGCTATTCGCTTGCGACGGAAAAAAAAGAAGACCCAGCTGGTCTCTATTCATGCCTCCTACTCCAAAATCGAGGGACTTCCGTCCATTCACTGCCAGCAAAAGATTGAGCCCACCCAATCCACTAAGGTTTTATCCGATACGGTTCTGCGGCTCTTTCGCTCCAAGTACGAAGGAGGAGCCATTCGGCAGATTGGTGTTTTTTATGGAGAACTTGTCGAGGAGTCTCTTCAACTCTTTTCTCTCTTCGATGACCCAGTAGCCCTAGAAAAAGAGGAGAAACTTCAACAGACGATCGACCGCATTCGGGACCAATTTGGCTTTACCTCTCTTCAGAAAGGCTCCTCATTACTAGAAAACTCACGCGCCATTGCACGCAGTAAACTAACAGGCGGACATTCCGCAGGAGGCTTAGATGGATTAACATGATCGACCGTTCTTATCTCCCTTATCAATCCGCCCGAGAATTTCAAGATCGTGGCATGGCCAAATGGGCTGGCTTCTTTTTATCCGAGCACACAACCGCCCTGCAGACAAAAGAAATTGACCGCAGTCAGCTCATGGTTCTTCCACTTACTGAACAGATCCAGCTCCTGGAGCAGGCCTTTCAACAACAAACGACGATCTCGATCACAACTCTTGAGGGGAATCAATTTGCTACCTACACAGGTTCGATTCACACCTTATCTGCTTCTGAGGTTCTTCTCAAAAGCGATGGCCACTACCACCGTCTCCTCGTAGACTCTATCATTTTTATTGAATCTGAGGAAACACCCTATGAAACCTATTCAGAATAAACACGAATTACAATTTGATTATTTTTCGGAGAATTACCACCAATTTGAGATGGACTTTTACAAGTGGGCCGCTACTTCTACGCCGCTCGTCTTTTTAGAAGACGATATTCTCCACTCTATGGCAGCAGGCCAGCGAAACTACTTTCGTCTTCACCACACCAAAAGTCGGGATCATCGAGACCATTATTTCTATTTTAAAGTTTCCACACTCTCCCAATCACCCCTGACCCGTATTTACGCTTATACAGGACATCACTTACAAAAGATAGATCCTCATCAGACAGAGAAAAAGGATAGCTTGATCTGAGAAGCTATCCTTTTTCTTGATTTATGGGATTCACTACAGTCCTTACGAGTGATTAGAATCCATCTACGTTTGTGTAGATTTTTTGTACGTCCTCGTCGTCTTCAAGAACGCTGTAAAGTTTTTCAAATGTTTCCAAATCTTCACCTGACAACTCAACTTCTGATTGAGGAATCATTTCCAATTCTGTTACTTGGAATTCTTCGACACCTGATTCACGCAAAGCAACGATTGCTTTGTGAAGATCAGTTGGAGCAGTGTAGACTGTGATCGTTCCTTCTTCTGCTTCGACATCATCTACATCCACATCTGCTTCAAGCAAAAGTTCAAAGATCGCATCAGCATCATCACCAGCAAAGACGATAACCCCCTTGTTGTCAAAGAGGTAAGATACAGAACCTGAAGCTCCCATGTTCCCACCGTTTTTACCAAAAGCAGCACGGACATTGGCAGCTGTACGGTTAACGTTTGACGTCAAAGTATCAACGATCAACATCGAACCATTTGGTCCAAATCCTTCGTAACGTCCTTCTGTAAAGGTTTCGTCAGTGTTTCCTTTTGCCTTATCGATCGCTTTATCAATCACGTGTTTTGGCACTTGCGCTTGTTTCGCACGGTCAATAACGAATCTCAAAGCAGTATTTAGTTCTGGATCTGGTTCACCCTTTTTAGCAGCTACATAGATCTCCACACCAAATTTGGCATACACTTTTGAGTTGGCACCATCTTTGGCAGTTTTCTTGGCAACAATATTGGCCCATTTACGTCCCATGAGGATTCTCCTTAAATTTTTTCAAATTATTTTCAATCTTTAACATTATATCACAAATCATCGAAGTTAGACTAGATTTTTCTATTTTTAGAAAGGGGATTTTATAGGAATTTTCTTCGAGTTGGAAACTTTAAAGAGCTATCCTAACTATCAAAAAGATCCTCTTTTAAAGACTTAATAATGATCTTTAAAAGAGAGGAAAGCGACACCTGACTCATCTAGCATATAAATCAGGCGATTCTCTGCATCAATCCGTCTTGACCATGCTCCTTGAAAGTCATATTTCAAGGGTTCAGGCTTTCCAATCCCAGCAAATAGATCCCTCTGGATCTCTTTGATAAGGGTATTGATTCGCTTCAATGTCTTTTTGTCCTGACTTTGCCAGTAACAATAATCCTTCCAGGCATCTTCTGTAAACTTGAGTAACATCTGTTACCCCTCAATCTCATGGTGTTGAACCTGACCAGCTCGGACTTCTGCCATGCCCCGCAAGACCTTATCTGACAATTCCTTGTTCTGAGCTAGTCTCAGGGTTTCTTGTAGGCTGTCCCACTCGCTCTTAGAGATGACCACAATATCTTCGTCTGGATTCTTATTTACGACCGTCAAAGGCTCAAACTCATCATTCACCTTCTTCATATAATCCTTCAAATGATTGCGGAATGTTGAATAAACGACTGCTTCCATGACCATACCTCATTCTACCTCTTTTCTATTATTATACATGAAAAAGAAAAACTTGTCAGAAACTTGTACAAGTTTTTCCCTCTCTACCTAATTATTCGTAAAAAATTTTAAATTTGGTAAAAAAAATCTACTGTCTAAAAAGATTTTTTAGACAGTAGATAAACATTGTTTCCGTACATCATCACTTTCTTGCCTTACGTGAATGTGGGCAGAGAAAATTTACGTCAGATTGTTTATTCTTCCACTCTCACTGGCACCCGCCCCCAGATCTGTTCTGGCAATTGGGGATGCCCTAGTTGATACACCTGATCCGCTTGTTGGGTCAAACTGTCCCAAGGTTCCTTACCAATTCGAGTCACAATTTCTACTGATTTTTTCAAGCCTTTGAGGTGGGCTTGCCCCTTTGCGGAAAATCCTAAGACATGAATGGCGTCGGGAAGAGCTTGATCCATCGCCCCTACCAAGATGTAGGTCAAGATGCGGCGGACACGAGCCTTGGTATAGCGCTTGGTTGCGACTTTCTCCACTAGGTCTTCCACAGAGTTAGCACTTCGAATCGCATCCTTTATCCGATGGGCCAGTTCTTCATTGACTTGAAAAAACTGTGTCAGATCCGGATGTGTTAGGATTTGATAACGGAGCAGTTGGTCATAATCCTCCCAAGATACCTGTGGAGCCGACTGAAAGAGTTGGCTATTGGGCATGAATTTAGCGACAAAGTCCTGATCTTCCTTGTGTAGGCGTAGACTAGTCGCAGAAGCATAGGCCGCCTCTTTTTCTTCTGAATGGTAGCCTGCACCTTGCCGTTGGATAGCCTTGAGCGCAATCCCCTTCCCAGCACAGGCCTTGGCATAAGCCAAGCCCAGGATATGATTGGGAGTATCTCCTGTGAACTCCACTCCAGCAAAGGTTTCCCACATTTTTTGGGTCTTTTGTGGATAGGATAAATCTTCTGGAAGACTTCGCAGGAAAGCTTCCATTTCCGCCTCTTTCTCCGCATAAACTGTAGCAATCGCTTGGTAATCCAAGACTTCTTCTGTTCCAAAGGTCAATTGGTCGATTCCCAGACGGGACAAAATCTCCACCGCTCCCTTGGCAAAATGATCAGCCGACTGAACAGCCACGAGAAAGGGGAGCTCGATCACCAAATCCGCTCCATTTTCCAAAGCCATCTGGGCCCGTGTCCATTTGTCTACAATAGCAGGTTCACCACGTTGGACAAAATTCCCAGACATGGCGACGATTTTCAGCCCTTCTGCCTGTTCCAGCAGGTACTTGTGACCATTGTGAAAGGGATTAAATTCTGCAATAATACCTGTAACTGTCATGCTATCCTACTTCTGTGCTACAAAAAACCAACGTTTGCTGGTCTTTGTTGGCTCCTTATCTTCAAAATCAGCGTACAATTTGAAAGATTTAAAGCCAGCCTGCTCCAATAAGATGTCATAGGTTAAAACTTCATAGGTACGCTCCTCATGGACTTCATCGTGCCGACTAAAGCTACCATCCTCTTCTTGGACAAAGAAGGTCAGCTCATGGACGATCGAGTGAGGGGCTGCATCCTCATAGGTATCCCAGAGCATGGCAAAGTCTTCTGCATTTTCGTGGTAGGAATAGCCTGGGAACACCTCATCCGTTTGATAGGTCGAATGGACATCAAAGATAAAGACTCCGTCCTCATTGAGGGCATTATACACTTCTTTAAAGACATCCCCTACTTCCACCTCGTCCTGCATATAGCAGATAGAATCCGAGTAGCAGGTTACAAAGTCATAAGTACCTGCTTGCGATAGATCCAACATATTCCCCTCGATAAAATCAATCTTCTGCTTGGCTGAAGCAGCTCTTTTTTCAGCAATTTTCAGCATGTCCGCACTCAGGTCTAATCCTGTCACATCAAAACCAGCTTGGGAAAAGCGAACAGACTGAATCCCTGTCCCACAAGCCAGTTCTAGTAATTTTTTCCGGTCCTTGCTTTTAGGGAGATGCCGGAGAGAAAAATCCGTCCACAAATCATACAGACTATCATCCATGACCGCATCGTAGACCGCCGCAAACGTTTCATAAGTCGCCATATTCATGATACCAAGTCCGCCCGTAATCCGATAGAAAATTAGGAGCACGACGATGGAGCTAAGCTCCAAGGAGAGCTATCTATTTTCCGAGGAGTACAGGACGGATTCAAATCCTTTCTAAGATACAAAGAGCGTTAAAAGCATAGAGAAAATAGGAAACTTTCTGCCCTATCCTCAGATACAAAGGAAGTTACTCTTTTTCTCACAGCTTTTAGCTCGTGTTCAATTAAGAAAATAACCAAACACGAGGCCCCATCCTTTCTTTCCATAGAATTTCAATTTAACCAACAAAACTCAGTTGCTACCAACTGAGTTTACCTGCTTATGCTAAGGCTGCTGAAAGATCGACAGCACTTGCTTCGTGCCATAGCTTTTCTAGGTTATAGTGGGCACGCATTTCTTCTGAGAAGACATGGACTACTACACCACCTAAGTCAAGAAGGACCCAACCTCCAGCTGAATCACCTTCGACGTGGCTAGCATTGCCACCAGCTTCAACGACCTTCTCGCGAATATTCTCTGCGATAGCCTCCAATTGTCGGCTGTTCATAGAGCTTGCGATGACAAAGTAGTCTGTCACGCTGGTCAAGCTTTGAACATCCAAAGCCACAATGTCTTCCGCACGCTTTTCATCTGCTGCTTTGACAACTAGTTCAAGTAGTTCTTTTTCTTTCATGTAATCCTCTTTCCTTAAAAAATTGATTTGTAATCTAAGACATCCGCAAAACGTTCTGCCCAAATATTTTCATAAAATTCATTAAGCGTTTCTGCTGGAATATCCTCTCCATCAAAGGTTGTGACAGCTCCTTCTGGAATGACCAGCTTATAGCCATATTCAAATCCCACTTTGACGGATGTATCGACACAATATTCTGTCTGCATACCACACAGGACCAGTTGTTCAATCCCTTGTTGATCCAAGTATTCTTTTAATCCTGTCTCTTTAAATATGCTATTGTATCGCTTCTGAAACACCTTCTCATCTGCCTGCCTCTTCAACAAGGGCGATAATTGCCAATCTTCCGAAGTTAAAGCCTCTGGCGTTTCAATATGCTGCATGTAGATAATTTCAATCTGCTGTTTTCTAGCCTGATCTTGCAAATAAGCGATCTTCTCTATGAGCTTTTCGGTTTCAAAACCTGTTTCCACTAAGATATTTTGTACGTCAATAATGATAAAAGCTGTCTTCACTCACTGCTCCTCTTTCAAATACTTCACAAAGGCGTTATAGGTTTCAAGGGTTTGGGGATAAATGGGCAATCCTTGGTGGACTAGGTGTTCGACTGTGCGAGCCGTCTCATAGGCCACGGCACGATCCAAGGATACTTGAGCGATGTCACGTGCTTGATCCACTCCTGGGAAGGCCCGGTTGTGCTCAATGTAATCAGCCACATAGACAATCTTGTCTAAGGTTGACATCTGATCACTCCCCACGGTGTGAATCTCAATACTGCGAAGAATGGCTGGATCTGTCAGTCCGAGGTCTTCTTGGATCTTGTAAATCCCGACCATCCCATGCCAGACATTGTTGCCCCAGTTTTTTAATGCTGGATCCAGCTCATAGCGATCAATCAAGTCCAGAAATTCCTGATCTGATAATTTCTTGGCGTAGTCATGTAAGAGACCTGCTAGGCCAGCCTGCTCTTCGTCAGCCCCATAGCGTTTGGCCAAGTCACGCGCAGCCTTCTCAACCCCTAAACAGTGGGTTAGCCGCTTTTCTGGCAGGATTTGACGCATTTTTTCAAGCAAGACCTCACGAGAAAAGCCTAGATAGTTTTCATAGGTCATTGATACAATCCTTCTTTCTTGATGTAGTCCAAGACTGGTTTTGGCAACATAAAATTCGGCGTCCGACCCTTGGCTACAAAATCACGCACCATACTAGAGGAAATGTCCATTAGAGGAACATCCACCCAGATCACCGGATAAGAAGTCCCTGCCTTATAGCGTGGTCGCTGGACCCCGACAAATTGTACAATCTCCACCAATTCATCGATGCGGTGCCATTTTGGTAAATAATCCACCATATCTGCACCAATAATGAAGTAATAATCTGTGTCTGGATCCCGTTCATTGAGCAAGAGCATGGTGTCGTAGGTATAGGAAATTCCTTTCCGTTCGAGCTCGATCGTCTCGATTTCCAGACCTTCAATGCCTTCAATGGCTAATTCCAGCATCTTAAGGCGATGGTGCTCTGCAATCGTCCCCTTGGCATCGACATGCGGTGGCTCATACTCAGGCATCAAGAGCACCTTATCTAACCCTAATTGTTGGCGCACTTGATCCGCAACGACCAAATGGGCATTGTGGACCGGATTGAAATTTCCTCCCAAAATACCAACTTGTTTGCGTTTCTTGTCTTTGATCTCTGGCTCTAACTCTACCTTGGTAAAGGGAGTCAATAGTTCAATTGCCATAGGTTTGCTCTCCTCGATGTCTTAAATTTCTTTTACCTTCGCTGAAATTTTACGATTTTCTTTTTTGCTCGATTGTTTAAACAAGATGAGAATCCGACCAATCTTTTGGACCGTTTCCACACCGATTTCTTCTTCCAAGATTTCTGCGACTTCATGGATATTCTCATCCGTATTTTGAAGAAGAGTCACCTTGATGAGTTCACGCGCATCAAGCGCTTGGCGCACACTGGTTTTGATTTGGTCATTAAGCCCATTTTTCCCAATTTGGATAATGGGTTTGAGGCTGTGGGCTTGGCTGTTGAGGAAAGCCCGTTGTTTGGATGTTAATGTCATATTTTTACTTCCTTTTTTTGAGCTCACTTTGTTCGCTCTTCAGATATATTTTTTCCTGTTTTTTTAAATAATAGCTTTGCGGGTAACGACGGCGACGCCTTCTGGTGCCCAGACGGCTACTTTGGCTTCTCCATTGACGCGGATCCAGCCGAGGCCTGAGATAACGAGGTCTGTCTTGTCCTTGATGGTAAACTCATGAGAAACCAAGGGCGGGAATTCTTCTTTTTCCTTGCTATTAGGTGGGGTTAGTAAGCCACCGACATGCTTGTTATAAAAGGCGGTCGCGCCCTCTAGCTTGGTTCTGTGAAGCTTGAGTTCGTTGTCAAAGAAGGCGGTGAAACCTTGTTTTTCCCCCTTAATAAAGTCAAAACGTCCCAAGCCACCCAAAAAGAGGGTTTGCTCTGGATTGAGCTGATAAGTCTTAGGCTTGATTTCCTTTTTAGGGCTGACATATTTGAGATTTTTTGCTGTCAAGTAATGAGCCATCTGGTGGCGATGGATAATCCCTGGTGTATCGTAAATGTAGGATCCATCGTCCAGTGGGATTTCAATCTTGTCCAGTGTCGTCCCTGGGAAGCGAGAGGTCGTGATGACATCCTTGTCCCCAGTGATTTCTTGGATAATCGCATTGATGAGGGTTGATTTTCCAACGTTGGTCACACCTACCACATAGACATCACGCCCCTTGCGGTACTGCTCAATCTTTTCCATCAAGTCCTTGATAGCACTCTTGTTTTGAGCAGAGGTGAGGACCACATCGACAGGACGCATGCCTTCTTCGTGGGCCCGCTCCATCAACCAATGGGTCACCTTGCTATCCTTGACAGACTTAGGCAAGATGTCTTTTTTGTTCCCGACCAAGAGGACATCATTTCCTGCTACAAAGCGTGGTAGGCCAGGAATAACGGATCCATTAAAGTCAAAAATATCCACTACGTTGACCACGAGTGCGTCACTATCCCCTACTTCGTGAAGGAGCTTTAGGAAATCATCATCTGTCAAACGCACATCTGTGATTTCATTATAGTGACGCAGACGGAAACAGCGTTGGCAATAGACTTCGCCTGTTTCCAAGCCCTTTTCAAGAGCTGATTGGGGAGTATAGCCTAGCCCCTCTTTGTTTTCTGTCTGAATGGGGGCTCCACAGCCGATACAGAATAATTCTTCCATTCTTAAATTCCTTTTTTGTATACAATCGGACCATATTTCTCGGCCATTTGCTTCATAACACGGCGTTCACGCGCCCGGTTGATCTGCGTCTTGATCGAGTCATGCTCGACCAAAGGCTTGACCAAAATCGAACGAATGCCTGCACGATGGGCAGCCCGGATATCCGTCATCAGTTGATCCCCGACCATGACCACTTCATTTTTCTCATAGTGGAAACGTTTGAGGGCACGATCAATCCCAAAAGTAAAGGGCTTGAGCGACCAGGCTTCATAGTCAATATCAAATTTCTCAACAGCGCGCTTGACCCGTTTGGGACTATTATTAGATACCACGATAACCCGAATCCCTCCATCACGAAGGTCATGCAACCACTGGCGCATTTCGGGAGTCCCATCCGGATTATTCCAAGCAATCAAGGTATTATCCAAATCCACAAGGACCGCCTTAATACCTTGTTTTTTTAAGTCTGCAACGGTGAGATCATAGGCTGCTTCCACCGCAAAATCTGGTTTGTAATTTTCGATTGACACGTTTTTCTCCATTTTTTATACTCCTTTCATTGTAGCATAAAAAGGCCCATTTTGCACCCGCTTCACGACTAAAACAGCGACAGACTCCAATCAGGTCGCTTTCACTACTCAAAAAATAGACAAAATCCTTACAAAGTTCCAAAAACATGGTATAGTAGAATAAAAAGAACTCGGAATTTTTTATGAAACAAACAAGCTTAAAAGAGGTCTCTCCTCTTCTCCAGCGCATCATTAATTGGTCGTCCATCATTGGAGCTCTTGGAACCTTGGCCTTTTGTATCTGGGCCTACTTTGCTGGCATCCTTCAATCCAAGGAAACTCTGTCTGCCTTTATTTTGCAAGCAGGTATTTTTGGACCACCTCTCTTTATCTTTCTTCAGATCCTTCAGACAGTGGTCCCTATTATTCCTGGCGCCCTGACATCTGTAGCAGGTGTCTTCATCTATGGTCATATTATCGGGACCATTTACAATTACATCGGGATCGTCATTGGCTGTGCCATTATCTTCCACCTAGCCAGAATGTACGGACCTAAGTTCGTCCAATCCATGGTCAGTCAGAAGACCTATGACAAGTACATTGGCTGGCTCAATGAGGGCAAGCGGTTCGATCGCTTCTTTATCTTCATGATGATCTGGCCAGTTAGTCCTGCCGACTTCATCTGTATGCTGGCAGGTCTGACCAATATGACCTTCAAACGCTACATGACCATCATCATCCTCTGCAAACCCATCACCCTCGTCATCTACACCTACGGCCTGACCTATATCATCGATTATTTCTGGAAAATGGTCTAAAAATAGGTTACTTAAACTTTTTCTCTTACGGAATCATACAAAAAACACGGCATCCCGCCGTGTTTCTGTGTTTATTTCACCAACTTCTTCATCTCATCAATACGTGCAACGGTCGCATCATATTTAGCTTGGTAGTCGGCTTGTTTGTCGCGTTCTTTTTGGACGACTTCTGGTTTGGCATTGGCTACGAAGCGTTCGTTAGAGAGCTTCTTACCGACCATATCCAGTTCTTTTTGCCATTTGGCTAATTCTTTTTCAAGACGAGCCAATTCTTCTTCGACATTGAGAAGGTCAGCGAGTGGCAAGTAGATTTCTGCACCTGTGATGATGCTTGACATAACCAAATCAGGTACCTCTACATCTGCTGCAATTTCCAGGTGTTCTGGGTTTGTGAAGCGTTTGATGTAGTTGACGTTATCATTGAAGAAGGCATCAAGCTTGCTGTCGCTTGTCTTAATCAAGATAGTGATTGGTTTGCTTGGCGCTACGTTCACTTCTGCACGTGAGTTACGAACAGAGCGAATCACATCTTTAAGAGCTTCAACGCCGGCTGCTGCTTCTTCGTTTTCAAACTCTGGACGAACCACTGGGTATTCCGCAGTCACGATCGTTCCTTCAGAGATTTGGCCATAGATTTCTTCAGTCACAAATGGCATGATTGGATGAAGGAGACGCAAGATTTGATCCAAGGTGTAAAGAAGGACAGAACGAGTGATGACTTTTTTGGCCTCATTATCACTATAAAGCACTTCCTTAGTCAACTCAACATACCAGTCCGCAAACTCATCCCAGATGAAGTTGTAGAGGATGTGACCAGCCACACCGAATTCAAACTTGTCAAAGTTTTCAGTGACCTTACCGATCGTTTCGTTGAGGTTGTGGAGAATCCAGCGGTCTGTCACGTTACCTGCTTGACCAGCAGCCACTTTGGCTACATTTTCACGTGCCGCATCCAAGGTCAACCCTTCATTGTTCATGAGGATGTAACGAGAGATGTTCCAAATCTTGTTAATGAAGTTCCATGACGCATCCATTTTCTCGTAAGAGAAACGCACGTCTTGACCTGGTGCAGAACCGTTTGAAAGGAACCAACGAAGGGCATCGGCACCGTATTTCTCGATAACATCCATTGGGTCAATCCCGTTACCAAGAGATTTCGACATCTTGCGTCCTTGCTCGTCACGAATGAGACCGTGGATAAGGACATTTTGGAATGGCTGACGACCTGTGAATTCCAATGATTGGAAGATCATACGAGACACCCAGAAGAAGATGATGTCGTAACCTGTTACCAAGGTTGACGTTGGGAAGTAACGTTTGAAGTCTTCTGAGTCGACATCAGGCCAGCCCATAGTTGAAAATGGCCAAAGGGCAGAGCTGAACCAAGTATCCAAGACATCTTCGTCTTGTTTCCATCCGTCGCCTTCTGGTGCTTCTTCGCCAACGTACATTTCACCCTCAGCATTGTACCAAGCAGGGATTTGATGACCCCACCAGAGCTGACGTGAGATGACCCAGTCATGGACATTTTCCATCCATTGAAGGAAGGTATCGTTGAAACGAGGTGGGTAGAATTCTACCTTATCGTCTGTGTCTTGGTTGGCAATAGCGTTCTTCGCCAATTGGTCCATCTTGACGAACCATTGCGTAGACAAGCGTGGCTCAACCATAACCCCTGTACGCTCTGAGTGACCAACTGAGTGGGTCATCTTCTCAATCTTAACAAGGGCACCAATTTCTTCTAACTTCTTGATAACAGCCTTACGAGCTTCAAAGCGGTCCATACCGTTGAATTCACCAGCCAATTCATTCATAGTACCATCATCGTTCATGACGTTCACTTGCGGAAGATTATGACGTTGACCAACCAAGAAGTCATTCGGGTCGTGGGCAGGAGTGATCTTCACCACACCAGTACCAAACTCAGGGTCTGCGTGTTCGTCCCCTACGATTGGGATTGGCTTGTTCAAGATTGGCAAGATAACATTTTGACCAATCAAGTCTTTATAACGATCATCATTTGGGTTAACCGCTACGGCAGTATCCCCAAACATAGTCTCAGGACGTGTTGTTGCTACTTCAAGGGCACGTGAACCGTCTTCCAACATGTAGTTCATGTGGTAGAAGGCACCTTCGACATCCTTGTGAATTACCTCGATATCAGAAAGGGCTGTACGGGCTTTTGGATCCCAGTTGATGATAAATTCACCACGGTAGATCCATCCCTTCTTGTAAAGCTCTACAAAGACCTTACGAACAGCTTTTGACAACCCTTCGTCAAGCGTGAAACGTTCGCGAGAGTAGTCTACAGAGAGCCCCATCTTACCCCATTGTTGCTTGATAGTAGTGGCATATTCGTCTTTCCATTCCCAGACTTTCTCAAGGAATTTCTCACGGCCGAGGTCGTAACGAGAGATGCCGTCCTCAGCTAAACGCGCTTCTACTTTAGCTTGAGTGGCAATCCCAGCATGGTCCATACCTGGAAGCCAAAGCGTATCAAAACCTTGCATGCGTTTTTGACGGATGATGATATCTTGCAAAGTTGTATCCCAAGCGTGACCAAGGTGAAGTTTACCAGTTACGTTTGGTGGTGGAATAACGATTGAATAAGGCTTAGCCTTTTTATCGCCTGAAGGCTTGAAAACATCTTCGTCAAGCCATTTTTGGTAACGACCAGCCTCAACCTCGGCTGGATTGTATTTAGGTGAAAGTTCTTTAGACATGTGTGTGTCCTTTCTAATTATTTCTGTTTTTTTTCTTCTATAACTTTATCAACTACCTTAGTTACTAAAGTTTCGATCATGACTTTCATTTGTTTTTTAAATTCTTCACTTTTCAGAAAATCTGTTATCAATTCAAACATAAATTTAATAACAGCTTTACCTCCTTTAACAGCTAAATCCCCAACATTTGCCATTTTATACTCCTTTTTTTAGCTCACGAATAATCTTTTTCAGATATTTGTTTTTCGTTGTTTTTTCCAAAAAATCATAAGCTCTTTGTTTCAAGTCATCTTTTTCAATATCAGGATTAAGTTCAGTCTCGACTTTTAAAGCATGGTATAATGCTTTTGGTTTCAAATCAATACTTTTTTGAAATTCAACTAATTGTAATTTCACTTCGTTATCAATTTTTTCTTGTAGTTGGGGTGTTATTAGATCAGCAGGTAATACTTCTTTGTACTTATTTATTCCTTCAGATAGGTTAGATTCAAAACGAACTAACTCTCTCTCCTGTTGATTCTCTACTTCCTTAACTATTAAATCCAAACTTTCATTTTCCATTTTGTACCTCAATACTTTATAAGCTATTTATAATTTACAAATTTTTTGGTATCTATACTTAGTTATGTATTCTCCCACTTACTCTTCAGCAAGCCGTATCTCAAATCATCACAACGATTGCCTTGGGCATCTTTACGGTCACGGATACGAGCTTCAAGGGTGAAGCCAAGTTTCTCAGCGACTCGTTGACTTTGAAGGTTGTAACCAAAGCAAGACAATTCTATCTTGTGTAGGTTCAATTCTTTAAAAGCTAAATCAATCAAGGCACGTGCTGCTTCGGGCACATAGCCTCGCCCCCAATAGTCTGGGTGCAAGGTATAGCCAATCTCCAGCACATCGTCCTCATGGCGATGGTTGAAATCGACAGAACCAATGATTCTATCGGTTCCTTTGACCACGATTCCGTAGCCTGCTGGAAGATTTTCTTTTTCATTGCGCTCGGGAAGGATATGCTCTAGGTAATAGATCTCGTCTTCCAAGGTCTTGACGGGTGGAAAACCTGCTGGGTAAGAGACTTCTGGAAGACTAGCGTAAGCATGGATGTCCTCTGCATCAGCCACTGTTCGGACTCGTAAGACCAGACGCTCCGTTTCGATTCGTTCTGGCAGTTCAGCTCTTGTCATTCTTCTTCCTCGCTTTCTTGATAAAGCACCCCATGGGATCGACTCGGTCATCTAGATAACGGTAAACACGCTGATGGCCGTCCCCCATAAAGTAAGTCGGAGCAAAACGGTCATTTTTAAAATGCCCCTTGTCATCTAGGAGCTCTGGATCAGCCAGTCGCTCAAGAATCTTAGCAAAGATATGGCAGATGCCATCTTCCTCGATAATCCGATCTACCTGGCAATCCAAGACGACTGGACAAGCCTCCAAAATCGGAGCCTGAGTTCGTTCAGAAATCTCGTAGTCAAGCCCCAGGTGTTTCAATTTCTCCCGATGGCTGATAAACCCAGCCTGCTCCATCTCAAGCATAAAGTTTTCGTCAGGGATGTTCACGCTGAACTGTTGATAATGCTTAATCTGGTCAGCCGCATTTTCCTCAGCACCAACACCGATGACCAACCAATCTCCCAAGCTATAAGAGGAACTGCAAGTCGTGATATTGTACCCAAAGTTCTGGTCCTGATACCCCAAGATGAAAATCGGAAAGCCATAGTAGAGTTTACTAGTGTTAAAAGATTGTTTCATGACAAGCTCCTTCAGCCAGGGTTGCAAAAAGAAAAATCGCCCCTGTCATCAATCTGACAGGGACGAATGTGTTGATCCGCGGTACCACCCAATTTCGGGCAGATGCCCGCAACTTTGTTTATTTCATTTTCATCCATTAGCAACTAGTTTTGACACATTTGTGGACTTCTCAGCACCGCCACTTTCTGTAAAATGTGGGATTCAAAACACCTCTAATAGGTTCATTTTAGCAAGTTTTCCTGGAAATAGCAAGAAATCATAAAAGCGATTATTTAAATTTAACGCCTAGTTCTTTCAATTTCTTGATTGTAGCTGGACCGATTCCTTTAAGGGCCAACAACTCTTTTTCTGTCCAGTTTGCGAAGTCCGCAACAGAGCGAATACCTTCATCATAGAATGTTTGCGCACGATCAAGTGCCACACCTTCCAAACTTGCAGCAAATTCTTCCACTGAAGAAGCCGCATGTTTCACTTCTTTCGCCACTGCTTTTGTAGCTTTCTCAACCTTTTTAGGTGCTTCTTTCACAGCTGCAGTTACAGTTGCGACAGCTTTTTTCAAAAGATGTCTATTTTGATGTTTGTATTGTTTCGCACGGTTTACGTTCTTCTTTGCCATTTTTCCTCCTAAATTCAGTGATCAATTCCTAAGGCAACAAGGTTTCATCACCATCATTCCATTCAAAAATCCGTTGATGTCATTTCAACTTTTTTATTGTATCACAATCCCCTAAAAAATCAAGTCATTGCACAATTTTCAGGTAAATCTAGCTAGTTAAACGCCTTCAACAAGGTATTTTTAATATTTTCTTTCACCAAAGAGGCCATCTGGTAAATCATGAAATCCTTTTCCAGCATGGAAATTTTCAAACTTCCCTTGCAAGAACTGATAAGCGTCCAAACGGCTTTCATAGCGAATCATAGCGATTTTAGCTCGTTCATCCTGATCTTCATCAAAAACCTTCTTACTTTCTTCGAGAGCCATTTCATTGATCATGACTTGAGTCTTGATCCACTCCTCAAACTCCTTCATAAACTCTGTTTCGTAACTCATCTTTACTCCATTCCTCTATAAAAATCCGTATCGATCTCCCGATAAGGTTGAATGTCCTGAACATATTCCAAGACACCTTGAAACTCTCCAGCTTCATCACGCACGGCTGCATAGGTGACATGGACAAATTTCCCACGCGATTCTGATTTGAACCACATTTCATACTTGTCTTTTTTCCCTTCACGAAGCCCCTGCATGATGGCTTTGACCTTCTCCAAATATTTCGGTGGGTGACACAGCTCAACATTGCGTCCTACCTGAGATGGCGTCCTCTTAAAAATCATTTCCTCAAAAGGTGCAGCATCATTGTAATATTGGAAAATATCATCCTTATTGACAAAGGTGATCTCCATTGGTAACTGGTTCAAGATTAAATTCGCTTGCTCCACAGATAGAAAGCCATGGCCAAAAGCTTGTGGCTGCTTGCGATCGAAGCTCTCTTCTTTTTTCTTAGGCGTGAAGGTAATCGTCAACTGCCCCTCAGGAGTCTCAATGACCTGACGGTGCTCATCTCCATTTGAAGAAGAAAGCGATTCAGTTGAACCTTCTGACTCTTTCGACGCTTCCTCCTTGAAGTCTACGCGTTTCGGCACCCATTTCTCACTTGGGAGAATAATGGCATAACCATAAGCATCACTTTCTTCTGCAATGGAGAGCCAGTCATCCTGGGTAAAGGACTCCAGCAAAATCATCAAGAGGATCGACTCTTCCTTGAAGATCATGCCCTCAAACTCTTGCGCAAAGGCTTCAAAGCATTCCTTGACTTCAGAAATACTAGAATCCGGTAATTTCTTGGCCGCATCCAAAGCTTTCGCAAAGAGTTCTCGAATCTGGTCATCCACTCCCCACATCACTTTTGGTGGGGAATCATGCCCATATTTTTCCATAATCGGAAACATCAACTCTTCCTTACGACGGTAATGCCGGTCAAATTGACCCACCAAGCCCAGCTGACGTAACAAGCCCTTATGAATCTCCTGAATCATCTCAGGATCCTCGGTTGTCTCATAATTGTCCAGCAAGCGGCGGACCCGCATCATAGCGGCCCGAAGGGCTAAGTTCTCCTGTTTAAAGATTTGAACAGGATGGCCCGGGTGGTCAGTATCTGCTACTTCGACCCCTTGAACCGCATTCTTAAAGAGATTGGCATGGACATCACAAAGCTCCATCACATCTTCAAAAGTCACACCTGCATCTGAATTCATCAGTTCATGCTCCATAAGAGAGATCTCAATCGCAGACACCCCTGCAAAAGTCGCATCAAACCGTTCCTGAACCGATTCAGGGGAAGCTCCATGATGAAGCTCTAATAAGATATCTCTTAAGACGTGAATTCGTTCATCACTCATTGGTCTAGCCCCACTACTTCATAACCATTTGCCTCTAGTGTTCGCACAATCTTCTCCATAGGAGTACCTTCTAATTTTGATCCTTGTTTCAAGGAAACTTTGCGCCCAACTGTATTGCGCATGATCGGATTGGCTAAGGGTTTAAATCCCAACTCCACCAACAAATCCAATACTTCCGGATGTTGATCAATGACTTGAGCAACTGGAATCGATACATCAATAACATTATCCATTTATTTATTTCCTCTACTCATTCCCTTTATTCTCTCTCTGACGAGCCCGTTCTTCGCCCCACCAAAGAGGCATCAGTTCACCTAAAGTAATGGTCTTACGACTTTCATAATCCACCATAAATTCTAAATGACGATTCTCTGCATCTAGCTCAAGGAGAAATTCACGACAGGCCCCACAAGGCATCCCTGAGCCTTCTCCATAAGGAGGCTTGTCTCGAAAAGCAATAATGCGCTTGACCTTGGTTTGTCCTGATTGTTGATACATATTGAAGAGAGCCGCTCGTTCCGCACATAAATGAAAGACGCCGCAGGTTCCTTCCATACAAAAGCCCGTAAAAATTTGACCATCTGCAGCCTCAACAGCAGCAACCACATGTCGAGCATAGACAAAATCTGAAACCTCTTGAGGCGCATAGAGAGCTTTCGCCTCAAGATAAAGTTTTTCCCAAATATCCATTCTTCTACTTTCACTTCTTCACTAACTTCACAACTGCTTCTGTCCTTGCAGTATGGGGGAACATGTCCACTGATTGAATGTATTCAACCTGATAAACCTTCGTCAAAGCTACTAGATCCCGTGCCAAAGTAGAGACATTACAAGAGACATAGACCATCTTTTCAGGTGCATACTGCAACAAGGTCTCGATTAATTTTGTACCCAAGCCCGTACGAGGTGGATCCACGATCACAGCATTAGCCCGATAGCCTTCTTGGTACCAGCGAGGAATGATCTCTTCTGCTGTACCAGCCTCATAGTGGGTATTCTCAAATCCCATCCGTTTAGCATTGTATTTGGCATCTTCAATCGCTTCAGGAATAATATCCATCCCCCGAACACTTTTCACTCTATTAGCAAAAGCAAACCCAATCGTTCCAACCCCACAGTAGGCATCAATAAGATGATCCTCTGGAGAAACATCTAGAGCCTTGACAGCCTCACTATACAATACTTCAGTTTGTTCCGGATTCAACTGGTAAAAGGCTCGAGGAGACAGGGAGAATTCATAATCCAAAACACCTTCCAAAATGGCCTCTTCTCCCCAAATAATCTGCGTTTGTTCCCCATAGATCTCACTGGAACGAGACGTATTTTTATTAACGGCAACTGTGACAATCTCAGGGTGTTTCGTGACCAAGTCTTGCACCAAATTGTTTACGTTAATCTGACGACTGGTGACCACAATGATCTGAACCTGACCAGACTTCCGAGCCCGTCGAACCATCATGGTTCTGACACCCAGTTCTTTACGCTCATCAGCAATCGGAATCTGATAATAGGTCAATAAATCCGCTAGATCGTTGGCGATAGCTTGAATAACCGGATCTTGAACCAAACAATCCTTTAATTCCACCAAATAATGTGAATTTTGAGCATAGAGTCCCGCCTTCACCTGGCCTTTGAATTTCCTTGTTTGAAATTGCAATTTTGCCCGATAGTAAAGCGGCTCCTGCATTCCAATTGTCGGCCGAATATCATACTGTTCAAAGCCTTCAGGTGAGAACTTCTTCAAGGCCTGTTGCAATAAATCTGTCTTAAACTCCAGCTGCTTGTCATACTTCAAATGCATGATTTGGCAACCACCACAGGTCTCATAGATATCACACATGGGCGTCACACGAAACTTAGACGCCTTATTCACAGATAGGAGTTTGGCTTCCGCAAAATTTTTCTTGACACTTGTAATTTGGCAGAAGATATCTTCTCCCTTCAAAGCACCTGGTACAAAGACAAGTGTTTTTTTATAAAAGCCAATCCCTTCTCCATTAATTCCCATTCGTTTAATTTTCAAAGGAATTTTTTGTTTTACTTTAACGTTCATATCCCTATCTTAACACATTTTTCGGTATAATAAAAACATGAAAATTACAAAAATAGAAAAGAAAAAAAGACTCTACCTCCTGGAATTAGACAATGATCAAAAACTTTATATTACAGAAGACACCATCGTCAAATATTTTCTTTCCAAAGATAAAGAAATCAGTGAAGAGGAACTAAAAGAAATCCAAGAGTTTACTCAATACTCCTATGGTAAAAACCTGGCCCTTTACCATCTTTCTTTTAAAGCTCGAACAACAAAAGAAGTCCGAGACTACCTGACAAAATATGAGATTGATGCTGTCATTATTGATAAAGTGGTTCAACACCTAAAAGAAGACAAGTGGTTAGATGATCGTCAATATGCAAGAAACCTGATAGAGGCCAACCTTCTCAGTGGCGATAAGGGCCCTGCCTTATTACAACAAAAAATTCAACAAAAAGGGATACCAAAATCTATCCTTCAAGAAATTCTTGCAGACTATGATTTCTCAGAAGTGATCGACCGTACCGCAATAAAACTCCTAAAAAAATACCAAGGAAAATATCCGTTAAAAGCCATTGAAACGAAAATCATCCAAGCCCTCATTTCAAAAGGCTTTGCCTACAATCAAGCAAAGATAGCATTCCAAAATCTCGAGCTCGAAACAGATGAAGAAACAACCAATGAGCTCATTCTAAAAGAGTTAGAAAAACAATACCGTAAATACAGTAAAAAATATGAAGGCTATGACCTCAAACAACGCTTGACTCAGGCACTAGCCAGAAAAGGCTACGATTATAGTGATATAACGTCAGCCATTAGAGAATACTTAGATTCATAAAACAAATTGAAAATTAAATAGAAAAATAAGAAAAAATTTGAAAAAATATGTTACAATATAGAGGATATACTTAGATTGTAGAAAGTTGGTAAGTTATGAAACTACCTAAAGAAGGCGACTTTATTACAATTCAAAGTTATAAACATGATGGCAGTTTACACCGTACATGGCGTGACACCATGGTATTAAAGATAACCGAAAATGCAATTATTGGAGTAAATGATCATACACTTGTGACTGAAAGTGATGGTAGACGTTGGATTACACGTGAACCAGCGATCGTATATTTCCATAAAAAATATTGGTTTAACATCATCGCCATGATCCGTGACAATGGTGTGTCTTACTACTGTAACCTAGCAAGTCCTTTTCACATTGACCAAGAAGCCTTAAAATATATCGACTATGATCTCGATGTCAAGGTCTTTACCAATGGTGAAAAAAAATTGTTAGATGTTGAAGAATATGAGCAACATAAAGAAAAAATGCACTATTCAGATGACATCGACTTTATTTTAAAGGAAAATGTTAAGGTTCTAGTAGATTGGATAAACCAAAACAAAGGTCCCTTTTCTGAGGAATATATCAAAATTTGGTATAACCGTTATGTTGAACTGCGAAATAAATAAAGTTGGAAAGAGCGAAAGCTCTTTTTTCTTATAAATTAATAAAAAAATAACTACAAAAAAAGTCTAATGACAACCATTAGACTTTTTCAATACACTATCGGGAAGACAGGATTCGAACCTGCGACACCTTGGTCCCAAACCAAGTACTCTACCA
>JAQCUL010000049.1:8656-10862 GCA_027685415.1 Streptococcaceae bacterium AF13-5-6.0 | reverse complement strand
TATTGCCGACACGAGACGAAATTGACGAGCAATCTTTCCGAGTAGGAACCAGAGTATCTGGTTTCCGGATGGGTCTTGCCTTCTTGATCGACTTTGTGATGCTATCCTTGCTTTACGCGGTAATCGAGCGTTTAGAGACGATTCCTTATGTAGCGGTTTTGGCTGTCTATTTTGCCTTGATTCCTTTGTGGCGTGGCAAAACCTTGGGAATGGCTTTATTGAAATTCCGCTTGCATTTTGACAAGCAAAAATGGCTTCGCACCATCTGGTGGGGAATCCTGGTAGTAGGTTATTTCTATCTGATTCCTCAAGGGTTGTTCTATTTGATTTCGCTCTTGAATAGCGATTTGACGGACAATTCTCTCTTAACCCTGTCCATGATTTTATTGCTCTTCTTTGTGGTTTTATTGTACCTGATTCTCACTCTTGCCATTATCTTGCTTAATCGTCGCTTTCTGTTTGACCGTCTAGCTGGGGCTGAGTATGAGAGTACGGTGCGCGTGAAGAAAGAGCTCTTAAAAGATGAAACTGAATCGTCAAAATAGAGAGAGTGGGACAGAAATCAGTAATTCGTTAGAATTCGATTTCGTCGTCTCACCTCCGCACAGTTGAGTAGGGCTGTAAAAGCTGATGAAATCAGCGTAGTAGAGCCCACTCAACCACTGCGTCTTGTTCGACAATCCAAAAACAATTAAGAGGCTAGGACTTTTGTCCCAGCCTCTTTATTTTTTATGCACGCGGAAAATATACGAACGTTCCCGGTTGAGAAGGGCGATTTTAAGGGGATTGTGCTACAATGGAAGCAAATAGATAGAATGGAGCAGTGAAATGAAAGCAATTATTACAGTCGTTGGTAAAGACCAAAAAGGAATCGTAGCGGGTGTTGCAACGAAAGTGGCAGAATTAGGACTCAATATCGATGATATCTCTCAAACCGTATTGGATGAATACTTTACCATGATGGCGGTTGTATCGTCAGATGAGAAAAAAGATTTCACACAGCTTCGTTCAGAGTTGGAAGAATTCGGTCAGTCTCTGCATGTGAAAATCAATATCCAAAGCGCAGCGATTTTTGATGCTATGCACAATTTGTAAGATAGGGGTTGAGAATGATGGACATTAAACAGGTAACAGAAACCATTGCCATGATTGAGGAGCAGAACTTCGATGTTCGGACTATCACCATGGGGATTTCGCTTCTCGATTGTATTGATCCGGATATCGAAAAGGCGGCAGAAAAAGTCTACAAGAAGATTGTGACCAAGGCCAAAGATTTGGTGGCTGTGGGGGATGAGATTGCGGCAGAACTTGGCATTCCAATTGTGAATAAACGGGTTTCAGTCACTCCGATTTCTATTATCGGAGCCGCAACCAATGCGACAGATTATGTACCCTTTGCCAAGGCGCTGGATCGTGCGGCCAAAGAAGTTGGGGTCAACTTTATCGGTGGCTTCTCAGCTCTGGTTCAAAAAGGCTACCAAAAAGGGGATGAGATCCTCATTAATTCCATTCCTCGTGCCCTTGCGGAGACAGATTTTGTCTGCTCTTCAGTCAATATCGGATCGACCAAGACAGGGATCAATATGACCGCTGTCCGAGACATGGGGCGCATCATTAAAGAAGCTTCCCAAGCAGATCCAATGGGACCAGGTAAACTCGTGGTCTTTGCCAATGCGGTAGAAGACAATCCCTTTATGGCGGGTGCCTTCCACGGTGTCGGTGAAGCGGATGTCGTCATCAACGTTGGGGTTTCAGGACCAGGTGTCGTCCAACGGGCGATCGAAAAAGTTCCAGGCGCTAGCTTTGATGTATTGGCTGAAACAGTCAAGAAGACAGCTTTCAAGATTACCCGTGTCGGTCAATTAGTCGGTCAAATGGCTAGTGAACGTCTCGGTGTTGAGTTTGGGATTGTAGACTTGTCTCTCGCGCCAACACCAGCTGTTGGGGATTCGGTTGCCCGTGTCCTTGAAGCCATGGGGCTTGAAGTAGTAGGAACCCACGGAACAACAGTAGCACTAGCTTTGCTCAATGACCAAGTGAAAAAAGGCGGGATCATGGCTTGTAACCAAGTCGGTGGGTTGTCAGGTGCCTTCATTCCGGTCTCAGAAGACGAAGGGATGATTGCGGCGGTTCAATCCGGTCATATCAACTTGGAAAAATTGGAAGCCATGACAGCTATCTGCTCCGTCGGTCTAGATATGATTGC
>JAQCUL010000049.1:0-8646 GCA_027685415.1 Streptococcaceae bacterium AF13-5-6.0 | reverse complement strand
CTATCTGCTCCGTCGGTCTAGATATGATTGCCATCCCAGCTGATACTCCAGATACAACCATTGCGGCCATGATCGCCGACGAAGCAGCTATCGGGGTCATTAACCAAAAGACAACAGCCGTTCGGATCATTCCTTATGGAAAAGAAGGCGATCTGTTAGAGCTCGGTGGACTTCTTGGATCTGCTCCGGTAATGAAGGTCAACAAAGCTTCATCAGCTGATTTCATTGCCCGTGGTGGTCAAATTCCAGCTCCGGTTCATAGCTTTAAAAACTAAGAGAAATCTAGTATAATAGTAGAAAATAGAAAAGTCTGTGATGATAAAACTCCAGACTTTTTTCTTGCAAAAGGAGACAAGATGGCTAAAACAAGATTATTTGTGATTCGTCATGGGAGAACCATGTTTAATACCATTGGCCGTGCTCAAGGCTGGTCCGATACACCCTTGACAGCAGAAGGAGAACGAGGGATTCAAGCTCTAGGAATCGGCTTGCGTGAGTCCGGTTTGGAGTTTACTCGAGCTTATTCCAGTGATTCAGGCCGTGCCATTCAGACTATGGGGATCATTCTCGATGAATTGGGCTTGAAAGACCAGATTCCTTATCGCTTTGACAAACGGATCCGCGAGTGGTGTTTTGGTAGCTTTGATGGGGCCTACGGTGGGGAGCTCTTTCACGGTGTCGTGCCGCGCGTGCTAGATGTAGAAGACTATAAGACCTTGACCTTGGAAGACTTGGCCAATGGCATCTGCCAAGTGGACACAGCAGATTGGGCTGAACCTTGGGAAGTTTTGAAAGGCCGAATCCTAGAAGGTTTTGAAGCTATTGCCAAAGAAGTGGAAGAAAATGGTGGAGGCAATGCCTTGGTGGTCAGCCATAGTTGGACCATTCAGACCTTGGTCTGCTTGATCGAAGGAAAACCAAATCTTAATCTGCCTCTTTCAAACGGTAGTGTTACCCTTGTAGAATATGAAGATGGAAAATTGACGGTTAAGGGGGTTGGAGATAGCAGTTACCGTGAGGTCGGTGAAAGCTTGCAAGAATCCTAGTCCGTAATGAAAGGCTGACCCTTTGGTCATGGCCTTTTCTTTTTCTCAAAACTTGTAAGAGCTTTCCTACTTTCTTTTTGCAAAAAATGATATAATGAAAGAGATACATACGGAGGTAATACAATGACAAAAACCAGATTATATATTGCTCGTCATGGAAAAACCATGTTTAATACCATTGGGCGAGCACAGGGCTGGTCAGACACTCCGCTGACAGAAGCAGGAGAGCGTGGGATTCGAGAATTAGGACTTGGTCTCAAGGAAGCTGGGCTTTCTTTTGAAGAGGCTGTTTCGAGTGATTCTGGACGCACCATTCAAACCATGGGAATTATTCTTCAAGAACTCGGTCTGACAGGGGAAATCCCTTATCGTTATGACAAACGGATCCGCGAGTGGTGTTTTGGCAGTTTTGACGGTGCTTATGATGGCGATCTCTTCATGGGGGTTTTACCCCGTGTCTTTAAGGTCGATGATTTCCATCAGTTGAGCCTGATGGAGTTAGCAGAAGGGATTGTCGAAGTGGATACCACTGGATGGGCTGAATCCTGGAGTGCCTTGAGTGGCCGGATTAAAGAAGGATTTGAAGCTATTGCAAAAGAGGTAGAAGCAGCTGGCGGTGGCAATGCTATTGTGGTCAGCCATGGTATGACCATTACGACCTTGATTTATCTCATTGATCCAAAAGCGGTCGAAGAATTAGTCTTGGACAACGGAAGTGTAACGGTTTTGGCCTATGAGGATGGCGCCTTTCATATTGAAAAGATTGGGGATCTATCTTATCGTAAGGTTGGAGCAAAACTTCTAGAGGGTGGCCATGACGAATAAGTATAGACGCGCACGAAAAAAACGTAAGAAGTGGTGGCCTTACCTATTGAGTTTCTTTCTTCTTGTGGTCCTTGGATCGGGAATTGGTGCTTACTTAGCGAAGCCGAGCTTGTTTTCAGGGCTTCAGTTTTGGAAGGCTAAAAAAACAGCTGTAACGGCTCCCTCTTCTTCTAAGAAAAAGGAAGAAAAATCAGATTTACCAGCCGTTTCGACAAAAGACTGGCAGTTGATCTTGGTCAATCGTGACAATGTGAAGCCTGAGCTGAACCCACAATTGACAGATGTGGATGCTATCAAAGTGGATAGTCGGATTGTAGAACCAACTCGTCAATTCTTAGAAGCAGCTCGAAAAATTGCCCCAGAAGAAACCTTGATATCAGGCTATCGAAGTGTGGCCGAACAAACAGAGCTCTATAATGAACGTGTTGCGCAACTAGAGGCTAGTGGTCTTTCGCATGAAGAAGCTGAAAAGCAGGTGCAGACTCAGGTACAGGTCCCTGGTGCTAGTGAACACCAGACGGGACTTGCGATTGATATGAGTGTCGAAGCTGGCCAAAGTGATGAGTTGGGCATGCAGCTGGCTGCCATCGCACCGCAATATGGCTTTGTCCTTCGCTACCCAGATGGGAAGAGCAACATCACGGGTGTGAATTTTGAGAATTGGCATTTCCGTTATGTTGGCGTAGAAAATGCTCAGTATATGGCCAAGCATCAGCTAGTATTGGAAGAATATATTCAGCTATTGAAAAAGGCTGGCAAATAAGAGGAGATTCACTTCTCTAGGTCTTAAGAATGATTTTTAGCACTCTTGAAAAAAGAGTGCTAATTTTTTGGATTTTTCTCTTGACTTTCTTTTGGATGGGTGTATAATAGAATCAAGGTTTAGCACTTAAATGTTTAGAGTGCTAAAAAATGAAAGAGAGGTGAGGTCATGGTTACAGAACGTCAAAATGAGATTCTCAATCTTGTCGTCGATATCTTTACCAAGACCCACGAACCGGTCGGTTCAAAAGCACTACAAGATGTCATTCAATCCAGTAGTGCGACCATCCGAAACGACATGGCTGCCCTCGAAAAACAAGGCTTACTAGAAAAGGCCCACACTTCGAGTGGCCGAATGCCTAGCCGAGCTGGTTTTCAATATTTTGTTCAGAACTCGCTTGATCTAGAGCTGATTGATGAGCAAGATGTCTACCAAGTGGTGAAAGCCTTTGATTTCGAAGCCTTTAAGTTAGATGATATCTTGGATGCTACGGCCAAGTTGCTAGCCCAGATGACGGGTTACACCGCAGTGATTCAGGATGTTGAACCGACACGTCAGCGCTTGACTGGTTTTGAGATTGTTCCATTATCCAATCACGATGCCTTAGCAGTTCTGACCTTGGATGAATCAAAGCCTGTCACCGTCCAGTTTGCCATTCCAAAGAATTTCTTAACCAGTGACTTGGAAATCTTCCATCAGCTGGTTCAAGAACGCTTCATTGGAAATACAGTTTTGGATATCCACTACCGCTTGCGGACGGAGATTCCACAGATTGTACAGCGCTATTTCAAGACGACAGACAATGTGCTGGATCTCTTTGATTACGTCTTCTCGCAACTGTTTCAAGAACTGGTCTTTGTAGAAGGAAAGGTTTCATCCTTAACCTACGCCGATCTTCAGACCTATCAGTTCTTGGACAATCCCCAACATGTAGCTCTCGAGTTGCGAGGGGGAATGCCAGAAGACCAAATGACCCAGATCCTGGTTGCAGAATCTCAAGAGAAGGCCTTGAAGAATGTGACGGTGATTAGCCACAAGTTCTTGGTTCCTTATCGTGGGATGGCCCTCATGCATGTGATCGGTCCCGTAGAGATGGATTACAGGCGTGTGATTAGCCTGGTCAATGTCATCGGCCGAGTCCTAGTCATGAAGTTGACGGACTACTACCGTTACCTCAACAGCAACCATTATGAAGTAAATTAAGACCAAATGAAAGGGGTGTATGCCTTGACAGAAGATATCAAAAAAGAAGACGTGAAAGAAGAGGAAGTTGCCCAAACAACTGAAGAAGTTGTAGAGGAAAGCAACCAACCTTCTGAGTTAGAAGAAGCACAAGCGCGTGCCGAGGAATTTGAAAACAAGTACCTTCGTGCTCATGCAGAAATGCAAAACATTCAGCGCCGTGCCAATGAAGAACGTCAACAATTACAAAAATACCGTAGCCAAGATTTGGCAAAAGCGATCTTACCATCACTGGACAACCTCGAACGCGCCCTTGCCGTCGAAGGATTGACAGATGATGTGAAGAAGGGCTTGGAAATGGTCCAAGAAAGTTTGGTACATGCTCTGAAAGAAGAAGGAATTGAAGAAATTCCAGCGGACGGAGCCTTTGACCATAACTACCACATGGCCATCCAAACCTTGCCTGCAGATGATGAACATCCAGCAGACACCATCGCACAAGTCTTCCAAAAAGGCTACAAACTCCATGACCGCATCCTGCGTCCAGCCATGGTAGTAGTATATAACTAGGCTAGAGAACTTAAAAACCTTGTCCGAAACGACACTAAACTATGAAAGAAAGATAAGACGCAAGCCGGAGGCTTGCAAGGAAGATATTTCCCGCCGTGGTGAAAGTTTCAGTAGCTTGTGCTACTGAAACAGGGGATTTTTGAGACAGTAGGCTCAAAAATAAGTGATGAAATCCCGAAGGGAGTTGCTCACGTCCCCACCACTTAAGGGAAATATCAAAAAGAAAAAAAGATAAAAAACAACGAGGAGAAAAACATATGTCTAAAATTATCGGTATTGACTTAGGTACAACAAACTCAGCAGTAGCAGTTCTTGAAGGAACTGAAAGCAAAATCATCGCGAACCCAGAAGGAAACCGTACAACTCCATCTGTAGTGTCATTCAAAAACGGTGAAATCATCGTTGGTGACGCTGCAAAACGTCAAGCAGTCACAAACCCAGATACAGTGATCTCTATCAAATCTAAGATGGGTACTTCTGAAAAAGTTTCTGCAAACGGTAAAGAATACACACCACAAGAAATCTCAGCTATGATTCTTCAATACTTGAAAGGTTACGCTGAAGAATACCTTGGTGAAAAAGTAACCAAGGCTGTTATCACAGTTCCAGCTTACTTTAACGATGCTCAACGTCAAGCAACTAAAGACGCTGGTAAAATCGCTGGTCTTGAAGTAGAACGTATCGTCAACGAACCAACTGCAGCAGCTCTTGCTTACGGTTTAGACAAGACTGACAAAGAAGAAAAAATCTTGGTATTCGACCTTGGTGGTGGTACATTCGACGTATCTATCCTTGAACTCGGTGATGGTGTCTTTGATGTATTGGCAACTGCAGGGGATAACAAACTCGGTGGTGACGACTTTGACCAAAAAATCATCGACCACTTGGTAGCAGAATTCAAGAAAGAAAATGGCATCGACTTGTCAGCTGACAAGATGGCTCTTCAACGTTTGAAAGACGCAGCTGAAAAAGCGAAGAAAGATCTTTCTGGTGTCACTTCAACTCAAATCAGCTTGCCATTTATCACTGCTGGTGAGGCTGGACCTCTTCACTTGGAAATGACCTTGACTCGTGCTAAATTCGACGATTTGACTCGTGACCTTGTAGAACGTACAAAAGTTCCAGTTCGCCAAGCCCTTTCAGATGCAGGTTTGAGCTTGTCAGAAATCGACGAAGTCATCCTTGTCGGTGGTTCAACTCGTATCCCTGCCGTTGTTGAAGCTGTTAAGGCTGAAACTGGTAAAGAACCAAACAAATCAGTGAACCCTGATGAAGTAGTTGCTATGGGAGCTGCGATCCAAGGTGGTGTTATCACTGGTGATGTCAAAGACGTCGTCCTTCTTGACGTAACACCATTGTCACTTGGTATCGAAACAATGGGTGGTGTCTTCACAAAACTCATCGACCGCAACACTACAATTCCAACTTCTAAATCACAAGTCTTCTCAACTGCAGCAGACAACCAACCAGCCGTTGATATCCACGTTCTTCAAGGGGAACGCCCAATGGCAGCAGATAACAAGACTCTTGGACGTTTCCAATTGACTGATATCCCAGCAGCACCTCGTGGTATCCCACAAATCGAAGTAACTTTCGACATCGATAAGAACGGTATCGTATCTGTTAAAGCGAAAGATCTTGGAACTCAAAAAGAACAAACAATTGTTATCCAATCAAACTCAGGTTTGACAGACGAAGAAATCGACCGCATGATGAAAGATGCAGAAGCAAACGCTGAAGCAGATAAGAAACGTAAAGAAGAAGTAGACCTTCGTAACGAAGTAGACCAAGCTATCTTTGCGACTGAAAAGACAATCAAAGAAACTGAAGGCAAAGGATTCGATGCAGAACGTGATGCTGCACAAGCTGCCCTTGATGATCTTAAGAAAGCTCAAGAAGACAACAACTTGGACGAAATGAAAGCAAAACTTGAAGCATTGAACGAAAAAGCTCAAGGACTTGCGGTTAAACTCTACGAACAAGCCGCAGCAGCGCAACAAGCTCAAGCAGGAGCAGAAGGTGCACAAGCAACAGGAAAGGCAGGCGATGACGTCGTAGACGGAGAGTTTACAGAAAAATAAAATAGTCCAGTGGACTATTTTATCCCGAGCTTGAAAATCGGGGAGCGAGGCGTTAAGAATGACTAATCACTAAAGTGATTGTATCGCTATGGCGCCTTTCCTAAACGCCTAACTAGTAAAGGATAAAAAGAAATCCAGAGGTTGCAACCCAGCCTCTGTTTTTCGGTAAAATAGAGGATGTTGCCTATGAAAAAAGTACTTTGTATCATTTATCCTAATTTTTCTCTTTATGAGATAACCGCTTTAACAAGTACTTTAGCTCTGTCTTTTGATAGTACGATTGATTATGCCGCTTCAGATCATTCGATGGTGGTCTCTGAGGATGGCTTGCCCTGTCAACCGACCAAAACACTAGATCAAATCTGTATAGAAGAGTATTCTTGTGTGATTTTGCCAGGAATGGTCAATATAGGGCCTGCCCTACAAGATGAGAAATTGATTTCGTTCTTGAGGGACCTTGGTGAGCAAGATATCCTCATTGCAGCCATTTCTTCAGCACCTCTTTTATTAGCGAAAGCAGGTCTGTTGAAGGACACGAAATTTACAGGTGGAATTTGGCAAAACTTCTTTGACTATTTTGAATTTCTTCCACGTGAGAATTTCCAACCGAAAGTGCTTGTGCAAGATAAACAGATCATTACGGCTATCGGTTTTGCCCATCAAGAGTTTGCAAGAAGAGTGATTCTAAGTTTAGGCTTGGAAGAGAATACGGACAACTATTTTAAAGAACAAAACGACTACTCAGAAGAGGATTTGATATTTACTCTATCGGACAAAGAGTTTGATCAAGTAAAGCGAAGCATAGAAAATGCCCTCTAAAGATTACATGAAAATTATAGAAAGGAACAAAGAGTGTTCGTAACTGAACACGGGCTACGGACGGTGCCAAAAAGATAGTTTTTTCTAGGACGCAAGCGTCCGTCGTCAAAACTCCTATTTTGGCTGTGTCCGTTTAACGCCCTTTGTATCTTGAATTATGAACAATACTGAATTTTATGACCGTTTGGGCGTTTCAAAGAATGCATCTCAAGATGAGATCAAGAAAGCCTATCGGAAATTATCTAAAAAATATCACCCAGATATCAACAAGGAGCCTGGTGCTGAGGAAAAGTACAAGGAAGTTCAAGAAGCTTACGAGACTTTGAGTGACGAGCAAAAACGGGCTGCTTATGACCAATATGGTGCTGCGGGTGCCAATGGTGGCTTCGGTGGCGGAGCAGGTGGTTTTGGTGGCTTTGATGGTGCTGGTTTTGGTGGCTTTGAAGATATCTTCTCTAGCTTCTTTGGTGGTGGTGCAAGTCGTAATCCAAATGCACCTCGTCAAGGGGATGACCTCCAATACCGCGTCAATCTCAAGTTTGAAGAAGCGATTTTTGGTGCGGAAAAAGAAGTCAAGTACCATCGGGAAGCAAGCTGTCATACCTGTCATGGTTCTGGGGCTAAGCCAGGGACTAGTCCGGTGACCTGTGGACGCTGTCATGGTTCTGGAGTCATCAATGTGGATACTCAGACCCCTCTTGGGATGATGCGCCGTCAAGTGACCTGTGATGTCTGTCATGGTCGTGGTCAAGAAATCAAAGATCCATGTACGACTTGTCGTGGAACAGGTCATGAAAAACAAGCTCATAGCGTGAATGTCAAGATTCCTGCAGGAGTTGAAACGGGTCAACAAATCCGCTTAGCTGGTCAAGGGGAAGCCGGCTTTAACGGTGGCCCTTATGGTGACTTGTATGTTGTTGTCAATGTTGAGCCGAGCGATCGCTTCGAACGAGATGGCTCAACCATCTACTACAAGTTAGACTTAAACTTTGTCCAAGCAGCTCTTGGAGATACGGTCCATGTGCCAACTGTTCACGGAGATGTCGATTTGGTCATTCCTGAAGGAACCCAAACCGGTAAGAAATTCCGCCTCCGTGGAAAAGGGGCTCCAAGCTTGCGTGGTGGTGCCATGGGAGATCAATATGTATCTGTCAATGTCGTCACCCCAACTGGTTTAAATGACAAGCAAAAAGAAGCCCTTCAAGCCTTTGCGGAAGCAAGTGATTTGAAGGTCAACCCAAAGAAAAAAGGGTTCTTTGACAAGGTCAAAGATGCTTTAGATGATTTATAAGAATGAACGAGTTTCCTTTTGAGTAAGGGGCTCGTTTTATTTTGGATCGAATCCAAGAACTTCCTCTCC
>JAQCUL010000048.1:5906-10959 GCA_027685415.1 Streptococcaceae bacterium AF13-5-6.0 | reverse complement strand
TCCATTTAACCAAGCTTCCAACTGGGAGGAAATCCCTTATAGCTTGGATTATGCCTTTGAAGCTGGCTATATCTCTAACCTCAGCTTCAACGAAACCAGAACCAAAGCCATCCGTTTAAGAATGGTCCGTGATGAAAATCTAAAAGGAATTGGAATCATTGAATTGAGCGCCTATGCCCCAACAGAAGAGGCCCAGGCAACAACTGATGTCACGATCCAAGTGAATGGCAAAGACTTAGAAGGTTTTAAACCAGATGTGACAGATTATCATCTAGAGTATGAGGGAGAACGTCCAATCGTTTCAGCACAAGGCAAGAATGGAACAGCCGTTACGGTCATCGATGCTAAAAGTGCCAATGCTCCGGTTCTTGTCAAGGTTGTCTCAGAAGATGGCAAGCTCGAAAAAGTATATCAACTTTCTCTCTCCGCAAAAGCACCTACAGGCTCAGCCATTCCTGAAGAAGGGGTTAAGAATCTGGTCCATACCAAGCCAGAGTTGGTGATTGAGCCAGAAGAGACGGACTTTGAGCGCTTAGAACGTCCAAATGCGGATCTTCCAAAAGGTGAGAAACGTGTGATTCAAGAAGGTCAAAAAGGCCGCAAATTGCGCTTGGTGGAAGTCTCTCAAGAAAATGGTGTGGAAAGCCGGAAGGAACTGGATGCCTTTGTAGAGCTAGATCCAGTGGCAGAAATCACGGAGGTGGGCACGAAAGAAGTGCTTCCAGACACTCCACAACCGCAGCCACAACCACAACCTCAGCCAGAGCCACAGCCAGAACCACAACCAGAACCACAGCCACAACCGCAACCACAGCCACAACCGCAGCCACAGCCACAGCCACAACCGCTTCCGAACCCAGAACGTCCTCATGGCTCAGAAGGACCAGTAGCTACCTCAACTCCTCAAGCATCTCTTGAGGTTAAAGCAGTGCGTCAGGAAGGGACAGATGCAGCAGGGAAGGAAGTCGAGAAAACAGCTCAAACACCAGCAGTTTCAGCTGCTCCAGTTTCCGAAGGTAGATTACCAAATACAGGAACGGAAGAAAGCGTCGCAAGCCTCGTTGCTGGAATCCTAGCGGCAGGCCTTGCCAGTGCTGTGCTGGACGATCAGAAAAAAAGAGCCAAAAAGGCCAAGTAAAACAGCTAGAGAAACTAGTAAAAAACGGTGAAAAGTTCACAGGTAAAAAGAAGGAGGATGGGGAAGCCCCACCCTCTTTACCTGGTGACATAAAGGAATGGAATATGGGAAAAAGATTAGTTGATCAGAGAAATCGATTTGGCATTCGTAAACTCTCAGTAGGTGTCTGCTCGGTAGTCGTAGCGACTTGTTTTTTAGGAACTACTACCAGTTACGCAGAGGAACAAGCTGAGAGGAGTGAAACTCGCGAAGAACGGGTTGAAACAAGCAATGCAGGAGATCAAGGAAAGGAGGAGAAAACTGTGAACGAGCACCAAGAACAATCAGAACAGCCCTCAGCAGCTACTAGTGAGAAAGAAAATCGCACAGCCAGTCAAGGGACAGAAGCCACTCAACCAGCCACTTCTCTAGATGAGGAGCCTGAAATTGCAGATTACGGACCGCTTCCTAGCAAGGCCCAAATGCAATACCATCGCGAAGAACTGGCAGCCTTCATCCACTTTGGGATGAACACCTACTACGATCGTGAGTGGGGAGATGGGCAAGAAGACCCTTATTATTTCTATCCAGAGCATCTGGATACTGATCAGTGGATCAAAACCCTGAAAGACGCTGGCTTCAAACGGACCATCATGGTCGTCAAGCACCACGATGGTTTCCTCTTGTATCCTTCTAAATACACCGACCATACCATTGCCAAAAGTGGTTGGAAGGAAGGAAAAGGCGATATCCTAGCCGAAGTTTCGGCTTCTGCTAGCAAGTATGACATGGATATGGGGGTCTACCTCTCCCCTTGGGATGCTCACAGCCCGCTCTACCATGTGGATACAGAGGACCAATACAACGAATACTATCTCAACCAGCTCAAAGAAATCCTTGAAGATCCTAAATATGGAAACAAAGGCAAATTTGTTGAAGTCTGGATGGATGGAGCGCGTGGCGATGGGGCCCAAAAAGTAACCTATACCTTCGATAAGTGGTTTGATGCCATCCGTAAAGCCCAAGGGGATATAGCTATCTTCTCAGCTGAGCCCACCAATGTTCGTTGGATAGGAAATGAAAAGGGGATTGCTGGAGATCCAGTTTGGCATAAGGTCAATCCGGATAAGATTCGCAACAATCCATCCAATAGCTATCTCAACCATGGAGATCCGGAAGGGAAACAATACTCAGTGGGGGAAGCCGATGTTTCTATTCGCTCTGGCTGGTTCTACCATGACAATCAAGAGCCTAAGTCCCTGCGTGAATTGATGGACATTTACTTCAAATCTGTCGGTCGTGGAACGCCACTCTTGCTCAATATTCCACCCAATCAAGATGGAAAATTTGCGGATGCCGATGTGGCCCGTTTGAAAGAATTCCGCCAGACTTTGGATCAACTCTACAGCGTGGACTATGCGGCGGGAGCTTTGGTAGAAGCTGATTCGACACGGCGCAATTCGCATTACGCAGCTAGCCATTTGACAGATGGCGATGAAAAGACCAGTTGGGCCCCTGCCGATGATGCCAAGACCGGCTCTTTTGTCCTCGATCTTGGAAAAGAGCAACATTTTGATGTGGTAGAGCTCAAAGAAACCATCGAAAAAGGCCAACGGATTTCCGGTTTCACCATCGATGTAGCGGTGAATGGCCAATGGGTTCCTTTTGGGGCTGGGTCAACCGTTGGATATCGCCGTTTGATCAAAGGGCAACCAGTTGATAGTCGCTACCTCCGAGTGTCAATTACTGATGCCCAAGCCACTCCAATCTTGAATGGTGTCTCTGTCTATAAGACACCAGCCAGCATCGAAGAAACCGATGGCTATCCGCTTGGTTTGACCTATCATTCCGATCGAACAGCTGATCGGGCCAATAGCCAATGGAATGAAGAGGGAGAAGGCGTTCGAGGCACCTCGATGTGGACTAAGGAAGCAGGAGCTTCTGCAACCTATCAATTCGAAGGGACCAAGGCCTATGTGGTCGCAACTGTAGACCCAGGTCATGGGGAGATGGATGTCTATGTAGATGGGCAAAAACTAGCGACGGTCAATACCCAAAGTCCAACTCGCAAACGCAGCCAAAAGGTTTATGAAACACCAGATTTGAAAGCAGGTTCCCATACCTTGACCTTGGTCAATAGCAAGGGAGATGCTATCGCAACGGAAGGGATTTATGCCCTCAATAACCAAGAAAAAGGCCTCTTTGAGTTTGCTCAGCCAACCTTAGCTGTTAAAAGAGGAGAGCCAGCGCAAATCGTCGTCAAAAGAAAAGGTGGCTCTAAAGGAAGTGCCAGTCTTAAGTTAATCACAGAACCAGGAACAGGGGTTCATGGCAAGGTCTACAAAGATACCAATGTCACCCTTGAGTTCGCAGATGGAGAGACAGAAAAAACAGTCCAAGTCCCAACCCTTGATTTTGCAGGAAAAGCGACCGATGTCTATGACTTTAAGGCCAAATTGTTGCATCCGGATCAAGGCAGCCTGGTCGGCTTTATTCCAGAACTGACAGTCCAAGTGATGAACGAGGACCTACTTCCAGAAAATCGCAAAGAAGTGGATGATCAAGATCCAAAACTGCATTACAGTGAGGGTTGGCACCATGAGACGGACAACAAAGACTTTTCAAATGGCACAGAATCTTGGTCGAGCTTTAACCAAGTGACCGATGAAGAAGGCAAGAAACACATTGAAGTGACCATTACCTTTAAGGGCACGGGTGTGGAGGTTCGAGGAGTGGTCGATCCAAGTCATGGTCTCTACAGCGTCACCCTAGATGGGAAAGAAATAGCCTTCGAAGAAGGTCGGGGCCATGATTATGAGATCGAAGGCGATCATTATTTCAGTGGCTACGGAGATCAACGCAAGCTCGACCAGAGTTTGGTCAATCTGCAAGGTCTAGCAAAAGGCTACCATCAGCTACGCTTGCATCTGGATCCAGCCCTCAATGACCCTCAGTCATCCAGAGCCATCCAGGTGGACCGATTTGTCCTCTCAGGGAAAGATAGTCAGTTGCTCAGTCAAGAAGAGCTGCAACAGATCATCAGAGAAGGAGTAGAAAAGATCAAGGCTACTTCTCTCGATCGCTTGAAAGCAGATCTCAAACCAACTGTTCAAGGACAATTGACGAACTTGACTCAGTTGTTGGATCAAGAGCGCCCAGATTTGGTTGCTGCAGCTAATCAAGTCGAAGCCCTTGAAACCATCTTAGAAGATACTCACAATTATGAACCGCTGACGCAGACACGACCAGAAGAAGGTGTCCGGGATTTGATTCTTGAAAAACCAGAACTTCTCATCGAAGCGGAGGAGATTCCATTTGAGAGTCAAACACGTGAGAACAAGGACTTGGCCAAGGGAGAGAGCCGGATCCTTCAAGCAGGGAAGGTCGGACGCCGATTGAAATTGATTGAGGTTCGACAAGAAGAAGGCAAAGAAATTCGGACAGAAGTCGATGCCTTTGTCGAAGTGGAAGCTCAGGACCAGATCACAGAAGTCGGGACGAAGGAAGCGGAAGAAAGTCCGTTGATAGCTGATATGCTGACTCCAACCACTCCTGTAACTCCAAGTAAGGTGCAACCAGAAGTTGCGACTCTTTCTCAAGCTGAAGAGAAAAAAGAAAAAGAAAGACCAGTTCTCTTTCAACCGAAAATCCCAGAAGCAGTTTCTGTTTCGACTTCAGACCATCCGGAAAAAGAAGTGGTTGAAAGTCCTTCTCTACAATCGGAAGGAAAACTACCTCAAACCGGTACAAAAGAAGGTGGTTTCTTTGCTTGGTTAGGCCTTCTTGGTCTAGGTTTCTTGGGTGGAGGCGCCAAATTCGCTCGTCGCAAAGAGTAGTTCATTCTTTGCATAAGAGGCTGGGACAAAAGTCCTAGCCTCTTAATTATTTTTGGATTGTCGAGCAAGACGCAGTGGTTGAGTGGGCTCTACTACGCTG
>JAQCUL010000048.1:0-5896 GCA_027685415.1 Streptococcaceae bacterium AF13-5-6.0 | reverse complement strand
AGCAAGACGCAGTGGTTGAGTGGGCTCTACTACGCTGATTTCATCAGCTTTTACAGCCCTACTCAACTGTGCGGAGGTGGGACGACGAAATCGAATTCTAACGAATTACCGATTTCTGTCCCACTCTCTTTTATTTTTCTCCTTTCCTTAAGAGATTCCTATTTCCATGGAGTCTTTGCTTTATTTACAGCCGTAAAAATTGTATAATAGTCAAATAAGGTCAATGATGAGAAGGAACACTCCAAGGCCATTTTTTATGGGCCAAAGAACAGAGCATCCATCTAGAAAAAAAACAAGCCAGAAAGGAGCATCATGGCAAATAAGAACACATCTGATAGCATCGAAGCTTATATCAAGGCCTTGCTGGCTCAAGCTGGCATGGCAGAGCTCAAAAGAAGTGAGTTGGCCGATGTCTTTCAGGTCGTACCCAGTCAGATTAACTATGTCATTAAGACTCGTTTTACCGAGAGCCGAGGCTATATTGTAGAGAGCAAGCGCGGTGGTGGTGGCTATATCCGCATTGGCAAGGTCCAGTTTTCAGATCACCATCAGATGCTCCAAGACTTGGCAGCCAATATTGGAGAGACCATCAGCCAGCAGGTCTTTAATGATATCCTCCAGATGCTCTATGAAGAAAAATTATTGACACAACGTGAGACTCAGCTCTTGCTTGCGACGACCTCCGATGAGGTCCTAGGTCGAGATGCTCTCATCCTACGAGCAACGATGCTGAAAAAAATCATTCAACAAGTAGATAGAAAAGGAAATACCGACTAGATGAACTATTCAACAGCACTGTTAGAAAGTATAGAAGCGGCCCAAATACTAGCAGGCCACTATCAGGGGCATACCTTAGATACTTGGCATCTCCTGACGGCTATGGCCAATAATCCCTATAGCGTGGCAGGTTCTGTACTGAACGATTATCCTATGCAGATCGATGAGTTTCAGGATGCGGCGGAGCATATTACAGGCCAAGCTTTTCAAAGCGACAATCGGTATGAAATCTTCCCATTTTCTTATCGGATGGAATCCATTATGAAGCACGCAAGAGAGATTGCCCAGGTTCTTCATGCCAAGACCTTGGGAACAGAGCATGTGCTCCTCTCTCTTCTAGCAGACCGTGGAACCTTGGCGAGCCAAGTCATGGAGTTTGCCGGCTTTGCCTTTACAGAGCAAGACAAGGGAGTTCCTATTGCCTCCCTTCGCAAGAATCTTGAAGACAAGGCAGGCTGGGACAAGAATGATATCAAAGCCATTCGGAGTCTTTATCGGGCTCAAAACCCTAACCGCCAAACCATGGGAAATATGATGGGCATGCCACCAAGCACCAGTGGAGGTCTTGAAGATTATACCCGTGATTTGACAGAAATGGCGCGTGCAGGCCAGCTTGAGCCTGTGATCGGCCGGGATGCAGAGATTTCACGCATGATCCAAATCCTCAGCCGCAAGACGAAGAACAATCCTGTATTGGTGGGAGAAGCAGGGGTCGGAAAAACCGCCCTTGCCTTAGGTCTGGCTCAGCGTGTCGCTAGCGGCAATGTTCCAGCTGAAATCGCGCAAATGCGTGTCCTGGAATTGGATCTCATGAATGTCGTTGCAGGGACGCGCTTCCGTGGGGACTTCGAAGAACGGATGAACAATATCATCCAGGACATCGAAGAAGACGGTCACGTGATTCTCTTTATCGATGAACTGCATACTATTATGGGGTCAGGATCCGGTATTGATTCGACCTTAGACGCAGCCAATATTCTAAAACCAGCCCTGGCACGGGGAACCTTGCGTACAGTTGGAGCAACGACTCAAGATGAGTACCAAAAGCATATCGAAAAAGATGCAGCCCTTTCTCGGCGTTTTGCGAAAGTCACCATTGAAGAGCCAAGTGTTGCAGATAGCATCCAAATTCTCCAAGGTTTGAAAGAAACCTACCAAGACCACCATCATGTGACCATTACCGATGAAGCGATCGAAACAGCTGTCAAATATGCCCACCGCTATTTGACCAGCCGTCAATTGCCAGATTCAGCTATTGATCTCTTGGATGAAGCGGCAGCTACCGTACAAAACCGCGATTCCAACGGTCACGTAAAAGAAGAGTTGACCGCCTTGGATCAGGCCTTGATGGACGGCAAGTGGAAGAAAGCAGCCCAGCTCTTAGAAGTAGAGGCCGCTCCCATTGTCTACAAAAAAGAAGTCACTGACCAAGATGTCTTGGTGACCTTGAGCCAATTATCTGGTATTCCAACTCAAAAACTGACCCAAACCGATGCCAAGAAGTACCTAAACTTAGAAGCAGAATTGCACAAGCGCGTGATTGGTCAAGACCAAGCGGTTTCGAGTATCAGTCGGGCTATTCGACGCAATCAATCGGGGATCCGTAGCAATAAACGTCCGATCGGTTCTTTCATGTTTCTAGGACCTACCGGTGTCGGAAAAACAGAGCTAGCCAAAGCTTTGGCAGAAGTTCTGTTTGATGATGAATCGGCCCTCATCCGTTTTGATATGAGTGAGTACATGGAAAAATTCGCGGCCAGTCGCCTCAACGGAGCTCCTCCAGGCTATGTGGGCTACGAAGAAGGAGGCGAGTTGACCGAGAAAGTCCGCAACAAACCATATTCAGTTCTCTTATTTGATGAGGTGGAAAAAGCCCATCCAGATATTTTCAATGTCCTTTTGCAAGTCTTGGATGACGGAGTCTTAACCGATAGTAAAGGCCGGAAGATTGACTTCTCCAATACCATTATCATCATGACCTCAAACCTGGGAGCTACAGCCCTTCGGGATGATAAGACAGTTGGCTTTGGTGCCAAAGATATCCGCTTTGACCAAGCCAATATGGAAAAACGCATGTTTGAAGAGTTGAAGAAGACCTATCGTCCAGAGTTTATCAACCGGATTGATGAAAAGGTGGTCTTCCATAGCCTCTCAAGCGAGGACATGCAGCAGGTAGTGAAAGTCATGGTCAAACCGCTCATCGCGGCCTTGGCCGAACAAGGTATGACCCTCAAATTCCAGCCTTCAGCGCTCAAGTTGCTAGCAACCAAAGGCTACGATCCAGAAATGGGAGCTCGCCCACTGCGTCGTGTCTTGCAGACCGAAGTGGAAGATCAACTAGCAGAGCTATTGCTGAAAGGCCAAGCCCAAGAAGGGCAAACCATCAAGGTTGGAACGACAGCCGGAACGATCAAGTTCGAGATTGTCTAGGAGGACGTCATGACGCTTCAGCGATTAACCCGTATTTCGCTTTTGGCGGCCCTTTGTGTCGCTCTACGTCAGGCTTTTGCCCCTTTCCCAAATGTCCAACCTATTTCTGCTATCTTTTTTCTCTCGGTGATATTTGAAGGGTATAGCTTTGCTTTTCTTGTGATGATGATCACCATGTTTGTCTCCGCCTTTTTCCTGGGGATGAGCTTGATTGTGTTCTTTCAGATTGTCGCCTTTGGCTGTTTGATGCTCATTTGGCGCATCAGTTACAAGTGGTTGCCCTTTGTCCTTCAGATCCTTTTTGTAGGCCTACTGTCCTTTGCTTATGGGGTCTTGATCGATAGTGTTTATGCCTTGGTATACCATATTCCTTGGTGGACCTATGCTTTGGTCAATGGTTTTAGTTTTAACCTTGCCCATGCTCTGTCGACGATCATTTTCTATCCCATTATCTATCAAATCTTTAGGAGATTTTATGTTGAAAAAAACCATTTCTAGCTTGATGACCTTACTTGCAGCTCTTCTTTTAGCGAGTTGCGCTCCGTCTCATAGCACAAACAATCAAACAAGTGCTTCTAGCACAGAAGTTGCCAAGAAAAACGAAATTTCGATTACGATTAGCGTGACGCCTGAAGGTCAAAAAGCGCAATCGAAAACCTTGAAAGTAGCAGAAGAGAGTAACCTCATGAAAGTGCTCAAAGCCAACTACAAGATTGAAGAAAAAAATGGCATGATCACCTCGATTGACGGTCACAGCCAAGACGAATCCAAAGGTCTTTACTGGATGTACAAGATCAATGGCGAGATGGCTCCAAAAGGTGCTGCTGAAACCACCGTTAAAAAAGGGGATAAGATCGAATTCTATCAAGAAGTGTATAAATAATGAGAAGCTGGACAGTGTGTCCAGCTTCAGATTAAAGATAAAGTTATCTTAGAAACTTTTCTTAGGTGAGTACGGACGTCAGCGAACTTCTAAGAAGTTCCATGACTTAGTTTTGGACCTAAGGTTCCAAAACTACCGAGTGCTAGAAACAATAGTGTTTCTAGCACTTTTCTCACATCGGAAAGTTTCAGTAGATAATTGAGTAACCCTAACGAATAAAATAATTTTATCTTTATAGAAAGTATTAGATTTGTATAAAAGAACAGTGTGTCCGGCTTTTTTCTACTATGGCTTAGGGATTTGCTTAAAACTTCTTTCAAATTAGAAAAATATTTGAGAAACTATTGACAGCCTCATATAACAGTGTTACAATAATGTTACAAAATATTACAAATGTTACAAAAGAGGTTCTGTTATGAAAAACAAAAAAATCATTTCCCTAGCAGCCCTAGCCCTGACAGCTAGTCTTTTCCTAGGGGCTTGTGGCGGGAATAAAGAAGAAAAAACTTCAGAAGCAAGCAGTTCAAAGACCAGTCAGGTTAAACAAACAAGTTCTTCTTCTAAGAAAAAAGTGATCACTAGTAAAGATCCGATTGCCTCTTCATCCTCTGATAGCAAATCAGAAGAAAGTCATACTGTTGGTAGCAAAAATAACCAAGCTGTAGCTAGTCAAACACCTGCTCCAGCTAAAGAAGCGACACCGGCAGCACCCGTAACAAAAGAAGTAGCCACTCCAGCAACACCAGCGAAAGCAAAATTGCCAAGTCTAGAAGACGGCCATGCCCAGGCTAAGAAGCAAGCTGCTGCTACGGAGAATGCCCAATACAAGGGAGTCTATTCTGTAGCAGCAGGGGATTTCTCTGCAGCAGCAGGGAATTGGTCTGACAAACGCGACACTGGAGTCACTATTGGCCAAGGTGGTCAAGTGACCATCCAACTTCCTGGGGGACAACCCGTAGCCTATGGTATCAGCGCTTATAACTATACCTTGGATGATGGTCATTACCATGCTAATCTCTCAGCAGGCGATGGGTCTGCAGCGACTCTAGATATCGTAGTTGGAAAAGATGGCTCGGTATCTAGTGTGACGGTTTTGAAAGACGGTGTCAGCCACTCCCTCACTCGTGAATAAAATTCGAAAGATCTGAAAGGATAAGCATCTCTTTTCAGATCTTTTTTTGTTGATTTGAAGAAAAATATATTTTTTTATAAAAAGCTATTGACAGATAGAAAATATAGTTTATAATAAAAACATAAAGAAAATCTATTTATAAAAAATTATAAAAAGGAGCTTATATGAAAAAAGAAAGAATTGCCCTGGTTTTTGGAACCTTTGCGCCTCTTCATCAAGGGCATATTGACCTGATCCAGAGGGCCAAGCGTCAGTGTGATCGCGTTCGTGTCATCGTTTCTGGTTACGAAGGGGATCGTGGCGAAGAAGTGGGGTTGACCTTACAAAAACGCTTCCGTTATATCCGCGAAGCCTTCTCTAATGATGAGTTGACCCAAGTCTATAAGTTAGATGAGACAGAACTTCCTCGTTATCCCTTGGGCTGGGAGCCTTGGTTACAGACAGCCCTAGACACCATCCAGTATCAAACAGAGACAGAAGAGTTGATCTTTTATGTAGGGGAGAAAGCTTACAAGGAAGAGTTGGAAGCTAGAGGGTTTGAAGTTCATTTAGAAGAGCGTCGCTTCGGGATCTCTGCTACCATGATCCGGGAAAATCCAAGCAAATACTGGAAATACATTGCCCAGCCCTTCCGTCGCCAGTTCACGAAAAAAGTCTTGATCATGGGGAGCGCC